>JAHDHJ010000016.1 GCA_020631375.1 Saprospiraceae bacterium
GATGCTTTATTCAAGCAAAAACTGGAAGCCTATGGTTTGGCTTGGTTGGAAACGGACTCAAGGGATGGCATAGAATATAATGCTAAAAAAATGCCTGCCGCATTAATGGTTTGGAAAAAAATTTCCAAAGAAAAATTTCCATCATGGGTAAAAAACAGTACTTGTGAATTCAGAAAAAAATCCGGGAACAGATATTTTATGAGGATTCAACAAAAGCAAAAAAATCTTTTTACGGACATAGAAGTAGAATTAGTCATGCCTGTTGATTATTTATTTAAAGTCGCACCCGAAGAATGGGAAAAAGATTATCAAACCGCTTTCGCCAAATTCAAAAAGGAAGAAAATAGATTGGCAATCATGTCGGATTTCATGCGTTCATTAGATGTATCCGAATTTGGAATTTATAATTATGACCGCATCATGAAAGAAGATGAAGCGATCCAATTAGCCGCCTCATTTAACTTCAAGGAACAATTTGATGAAAACATAAGCAAGCCATTCGTTTATTATATTCCGGGTAGCGAAAGGGCATTGGTAAAATATCCCCAATACCAATGGAATGATTTCCCTCTCATGCCCGACAAGGCAGGTTTGTTATTCAGTTTATTGCCTGACAATAAAGTTGCTATTTATGGCCGAAAAGATTATGCAAAAATAAAATTTTCCGAACTTAAAAAAATGGAAAAACCCAGTTATGATTTCGATATGCTAACTATCGTAGAAGATATAAAGTCGCCCGATGACTTGAAGAAAATACTATTGAATTAGTATAAAATTGTTTAGCAACTGTAATTTTAGAGGCACTTGATTTTTTTCAAGTGTCTCTTTTTTGTTCATCTTTATTGTTAATGGCTAGTTAAGTTTCTTTACTTGGAGTTGTTAATAGCTTAAATTGTAGAAAATTCTATCCAAATCCATGAATGACAATACCATAAGGCAGGTGATTCTGCTAGGAACACTCGCCATCCTAAGCATCATCGGTGTGCAATCCTATTGGTTGTTGAACACATGGGACACCCAAGAACAGGAGTTCGATAGGAATGTGCGGATTGCATTGCGTAAGACTGCGGAGGAACTCTCTGTCATGGATAGTGTTTCCATTCCCGCCTATGATTTGATTAAGCGGACAGCAAGTAACGAATATGTTGTCAATTATAATAATATCATTGATGCGAGTAATCTTGAACATTATCTAAGGAAGAATTTTGAAGAATATTATGTCCAATCCAATTTCCAATATGGGATTTATGATTGTTCCAGCAAAGAAATGCTTTATGGCGATTTTTGTAGCATAGAAGATGATTCCAAAGTCGATGAAGGAGAATTGGAACTACCCAAGTATGAGGAATTTACCTATTATTTCGGGGTGTCATTCGTAGGGAAGGCAGCCACTATTGTGAATAAAATGCAGGTGTCCATTGTTTTCACTATCATATTATTCATTGCCATATTATTTTTTATTTATTCCATGTTCATTATTTTGAAACAGAAACACCTGTCCGAAATGCAGCGGGATTTCATCAATAATATGACACATGAATTCAAGACACCGATTTCGACTATCAATATTTCCTCTGATGTTTTCCTGAACGACAAATCCGTAAAGGAAAATCCGAGACTCCACCGGTATGCAGGCATCATCAAGGAACAAAACCAACGCCTGAATAAACAAGTGGAAAAAGTTCTCCAGATTGCCAAAATGGAAAAGGATAATTTCCAATTGAAAATGGAAGACATCAATCTGAATGAAATTATCAAGGAGATTGTAGAAAATACGGCTCTCAATATAGAAAAATTGAAAGGGCAAATCACCACGGATTTGGATTCCGAAATCACTACAATCAAAGCCGACAAACTTCATTTTACCAATATTCTGTATAATATGCTGGATAACTCCATCAAATATTCCAAAGGGAAACCCATCATTCACATCAGTACCAAAAAAACATCCAAGGGAGTGGAATTATGTGTTAAAGATGAGGGAATTGGCATATCGAAAGAACATCTCGGAAAAATATTTAACAAATTTTTTCGTGTCCCTACGGGCAACGTACACAACGTGAAAGGCTTTGGTTTAGGGCTTTTTTATGTCAAAAACATTGTAGAGGCACACGAATGGCAAATAAAAATTCAAAGCGAAGTTGACCATTTTACAAAAATCTTCGTCTCAATAATAAAATAAGTCATGCACACACAGGCACAACCCAAACTTAGCCTAGTTAATTTAAAAACCATGGATAAGAAAAAAGCTCATCTGTTTTATGTTGAAGATGATGAAAGCCTAGGCTTTGTCACTAAAGATAACCTCGAACTACAAGGTTACGAAGTCACCCATTGTATGGATGGGAAAGACGCCATTGACACTGTCAAAACGGGCAGTTTCGATCTTTGCATATTGGACGTGATGCTACCGGAAGTCGATGGATTTACCATCGCAAAGGAAATTCGTAAATATGACAAGGATGTACCTATCATTTTCCTTACGGCAAAATCCCTAAAGGAAGATAAGATACATGGCTTGAAAATCGGTGCGGATGATTATATCACCAAACCATTCAGTATCGAGGAATTGATCCTGAAAATCGAAATTTTCCTGAAAAGGAGTAAGGTTTCCCATTTCAAGGAAGAACCTACGAATTATAGAATCGGAAAATTCGAATTCGATTATTCGAACTTGAAACTTTCATCGGATCAGGATGACTCAAGGACACTCACACAACGAGAGGCGGATCTGCTCAGGTTATTTGTCCAAAACCAGAATGAGGTAATGAAGCGTTCCTTTATCCTTGAAAACATTTGGGGCGAAGATGATTATTTCATGGGAAGGAGCCTGGATGTATTCATTTCCCGATTAAGGAAATATCTAAAGCAGGACGAAGCACTGAAAATCGAAAACATACACGGAGTAGGTTTTAAATTAAAAGTTTAGGCACTAATATAATATTGGCATAAAGCCGGTTCAGCACAATGTACTGAACCGGCTTTTCCTTATTTGAATGAGATGGATTCTAAGTTTACTTTATCAATAATTTAGTCGTCGTATAAAATTCTCCCCTCTTGCTTTCTAAGAAATAAACTCCATCACCCAATCCTTCCAAATCCAACAAATATCCATTTCTTAATTCCTTTCCATCTATTTCTATTTGCAATGCAATTTTACCTTCTATGGTTCTTAAAGTTAAAGAAACATTATCAGATAATTCATTAGAAGAAGAAATCAAAACAGAGCCTCTAGCAGGATTCGGAGAAATAGAAATTTCAGTTTCGTCAATTATTTTTGCAGATCTAATTTCGGAATATTCGAATTCTCCGTCATGATCTATTTGTTTTAATCGGTAATAATATACTATTCCTGATTTGACATCTGTATCCTCAAATTCATAATTGATATTATTGACACTATTGCCATTTCCTTTTATCCAACCCACATTTTCAAATTCGTTATCTGAAGAAATACTTCTTTCTATCTCAAATCCCTCATTATTTCTTTCAGAAGAAGTCGTCCAATTTAGTTCTATTGATTTATTCTTCGCCTTGGCAGAAAAAGAAATCAATTCTACAGGAGTGAATATTACATTCGTCACCTCAACACATGCACTTCCTTTACCAATAGAAGACCCTCCTTGGATCGCATCTGCAGTATTCAATGTACCTGTAATAGATGTTACTGATACATCATCCACAACCCAGCCATTCCCTCCTGTATTAGCATCACATAACATTCTGAATCGGACTTGGATATCTCCACAATAACCTGCTAAATCTACTGTTGTTGTAATACAGCCACCACTATTCCCTGAGAACATCGAAATACCAAATGATTGTGAAACATTATTATATCCATTGGCAGTCATACTAGAACCTAAGTCCGTCCAACGAGTTCCTCCATCAGAGGAAATCTCCACTATCCCTCCATCCCATCCACCTGTAGGTTCCGAGTCTGATTCCGTATCATATTTATGAGTAAAACTCAATGTTGTAGCAGGTCCTGTAAGTGAAAAAGCAAGTACTAAGGATTCATCAGAAGCGGAGGAATTATCCGGAGCAAAGTAACCATTTCCCGCACAGCCTGAAAAAGGTCCCGGAGGATTGTTAGTCAAACTCCAGTCACTAGAAGCCGTCCATGATCCAGCAGGGCTAGAACCGTCCAAATCATCATTTACTGTGGTGATCGGAGTAGATGCTGTACCTGTATTTGTCCTAGCCTGATACGTGTAAGTATTAACAGCACTAGCCAACATATTAACCCCGGACCAGCTAATCGTACCCCCACTTTCTGTCCCCCCAGCCGAAACCGAACCGGCAACATAAGTCAAGCCGCTTGGCAAAACATCTTCTATGGTCAAATTATTCTCATCCGCACAGCCACAAGTGGCCGTAACCGTATAGTTAACTGTTTCTCCTTGGTCATAAACCAATTTATCTGCTGTCTTTGTTACCCTTACTCCATCAGGTATTGTATAATCCGCAGTTCCATCGGTAACGCTGGCATTTGAGCCTTGATCCGCATTGACCCCTACTCCCCTTCGGGCAAAAGCTTTCCAAATCGCGCATTTATATTTTCCTCCAAAATGTATTTCATCCGCTTCTAGAATAGCATCCCTTGAGGTTACAAAACCAGGTGCACAAGGTTGTAGCCTCAAGCCTTCATGTACAAGTTTAAATGCCGCTACATTACCTTCCATAGTACTGGTATCCCAAATATCTCCTTGTATAAATCCATCCTGAAAAATTATTTCCCATGTCATATCCCAAAGAATCGTACACCAAATAGAACCCACTCCGTGTGGAATTGAGAATACTCCTCCATCTCCTACATTAGCATACTCCGCATAGCCATTCACGTTAGCCATATCATAGGAATACATGAAAGGACGGATACCTCCACCCGCTGTTGATTCACCTATCGCATATGTACCAATACCTCTGGAAATATTGGCGGAAGCTACCGTTGGGCTAAGACTTGCCCAATCCGTACACAACATTAGTGCTAAATAATCTCCCCAACCTTCTCCTTGCTGCTCATTTCCAGACAAACAACCTGTACCCGGGCCACCTGTGGTTCTCGTACTCCAGCCATGTCCATATTCATGAGCTACAATTCCATTGTCAAAATCTCCATCGGGAGTATAGGTTGTCGCAGATGCAAACATGGTAAGATTAACCGGAGCTAAAAGTAATTCCGCTTTTAAAGTGATACAATCGGCTTGGCTAAGCATATTGACAGGAATACCCACTGCTGTACCTCCAGTCATGCCAGATACTCCTCCCGCAGCATTATTACAGATAACTACTCCTACGGCACCCGCAGCTTCCGCATTCTGTGCTTTTTCTAAAAAAGTGCACGTCCCCCTATCTATCAAAGCAATTTTTCCGGAAATTGATGCTGCATTATCAAATGGAGTACTTGTAGAACACCCCTCATTAGTCGTTGCGCCACTATCATCTACCAGAATGGCATCTGCGGTCACACTATAAGATGCAGGATCAAAATCTGCTGTACCGAAAGCATAGCCACCCGCCACTGATGCGGGGGAATTAACTGTTAGATTGCTAGCTCCTGCCGAACCCCACAAAAACATTTGCATCCTCCCATTAGTACCATCTGGAGGTGTGGAAAAATTAGCATTATCTAATCCAGAACCATCTTGTGCATCTGCAAAGACATAATCTCCTCCTGTTCCTCCTAACCCATCAACATTCGTATTCTGAAAATTCCCTGTAGGTTCATCAAATCCATAATTATAGAGAACATCATGAATCAAATTATTCCAATAAAAAAGATTAGTAATCGCTGCATCCCGATTAGCTGCAGGAGTTCCAAAGAAGTCAAAAGGGTAATCAAAATCGAGAGAGGCTCCAGGGTCGGATCGGTACCCATTACCATTATTCCCATTTGCATCTTCTTGTGCCAGAACGTTATTCCCTCTGGTATAAGTGAAACTGGTAGCATTACTTGTATGATGCCAACCATTCGTAGTCCCTAAGCCTGCCCTCGCACTGGTAAATCTTGTATAAGGACTATTTACGATAGTCCGTGATCCGTGGCTAGGACTTTCCAAAGGATAGTCAAAAACATTATAATCATTACTTGCTTGTAACTTATAAGGTCCTACGGGTGAAAATTCTTCTTTCTTTTTGGGTAAGGAAGAACATGTTTCCCCGTTTTCATGAACATGTCCTTTGTTCCCAAATTTACAATAAACAGTAAAATTATCTTTTACCAATATTTTTCCATTTCCCGCATCAACCCTGATATTCCACCAGTCGGAAGAATTTTTATCATTAATAATTACCCTCCACGCCAATTTGGCTTTTATGTGTTTAACATCTTCCGATATGGGTTGCCAAAAAAGCTCCACTGTAATCTGATCTCTTGAAATTCCTCCAGTATCGAAGATATATTTTGTTTCCCCTTTTTCCGGATTGTTTTCTACACCGATAAGATTTGCAGCAGAACCATCTAATCCAACATCACTTGCAACAGCTTTAAGACCGCTCTTGGCATCAAGTATGGGGATCGTAGAATTTGCTTTTTGGGAAATATTTTGGATGAATGTATGATTACCGGATACAACTTTACCATTTTTTATAGCTAGGTTGTAAATCGCATTATAGACTTTTATTCCCTTATAGGACTGCTGTAAATATACGTGGTGCACCCCTGTGGGTTTGGAATAATAATTATCAGACACTATTAAGTCCGTTACGTCTTCTTTTAATAGTTTAGAAGTAGCATAGTTCGAATGAACGAATTTCTTAGCTATCTCAATTGCATCTTGTGCAGTGACTAAATTAATGGTGAAAACAAATAGGATACTCAGTAATAGCTTGGAATGCCAATTTGGAAAAATCATCACAATAATAGTAGTTTAAGTAATTTAAGCACCTCGGGATATCACGCCTAGGGATGTCGTGTTTAATGACAGTAATATTTTGTGACTGCCTTAAAAACTAATAATCGTGTTGGTCGGGGATGTTAAGGTTGGACAAAGAAAAGAAAAGAATCGAAAGAAATGCAATGAAGTAAAAAAGATAAGTAATTAAATCTAGGAAATTTCACACACACACCCTTAAATACCATATCTAGGTTTATTTGGCACTATTAATCCTGTACTTTTTCTCCAAAGGATAAATCTCCTGCATCCCCTAATCCTGGAACGATGTATGATTTAGCGGTTAATTCTTCATCTATGGCTCCCGTCCATAAACTAGCCTTTGGGTAATACCTCCGGATGTGGTCCAAACCCGGAACCGCAGCAATAACCGTAGCAATATGGATGGCTTTAGGTGTTCCATAAGCCGATAATTCTTGCAATGTTGTGACAATTGATGCCCCAGTAGCAATCATAGGATCGGCAATAATCAAAACCGCATCCTCAATGGATGGACAGGAAACATATTCTAATTTGATTTCGAATGAGCCGTCCTTGTGGTGCCTTCTATAGGCAGAAACGAATGCGTTGTCCGCATCGTCAAAAACATTAAGCATTCCTTGATGTAAGGGCAATCCGGCTCTAAGGATTGTTCCTAGAACTACTCTGTCAGATGGTACATTTATATTGGCAATACCCATTGGGGTTTCTACTTCGACCTCCTCATATTCGAAAGTCTTGCTGATTTCATAAGCAAGGATTTCTCCTACCCTTTCGATATTTCTTCGGAATCTAAGCCTATCGCCTTGTATTTCGACACTTCTCAACTCCGCTACGAATCTATTGGCTACGGTATCCCTTTCATTTAGATTAAATATCATAACATCCTTTTTGCTTATTTATATCCAATAATCCACGATTCCCATTCTTTGATTGAAGATATTAAAACAAAATGGAAATTACTGTTCTTTATCCTTTTTTTTAAAATACAGCTTCACAAATCTGCTTAATCGTTTTAGCATCTCCCATAGTGTAATAATGTAAACAAGGCGCACCTTTCTTTTTCAATTCTTTGGACTGTGCAATACACCATTCTATTCCTATTTGCTTGAATGCTTCCTTATCATCGAGATATTTTGAGAATTCTTTCATCAAATCATTCGGTAGATTCACATAAAACAATCTTGGCAATGAGGTTAATTGACTAGCTTTTGTAATTGGTTTCAAGCCCGGCACAATGGGTACATTGATACCTATTGCATGACATTTATCAATAAAGTCCAAATATCGCTTATTGTCAAAAAACATTTGGGAAACAATATAATCTGCCCCTGCATCTATTTTCGCTTTTAGAAAGCCCAAATCCATATCAAAATTAGGGGATTCGAAATGTTTTTCAGGATAACCCGCCACCCCAATACAAAAATCACTTTTCGTTCCATCTTTGATATAGGAGTCCAAATATGTTCCCTCATTCATTCCTTGGACTTGCTTCACTAAATCTATCGCGTATTTGTGTCCGCCTTCTTGGGGAATAAAACGTCCCTCGAATTTCCTTGCATCCCCCCTTAGTGCCAGTACATTCTGAATGCCTAGAAAATTCAAATCAATCAAGGCATTCTCTGTGTCTTCTTTGGTAAATCCTCCACAAATCAGATGAGGGACTGCATCCACTCCATAACGGTGCATTATCGAAGCACAAATTCCTACCGTTCCCGGACGTTTTCTTATGGATGTCTTTTCATAATATCCACTTTCCCTTCTTTTATATAAAAATTCTTCCCTATGATAAGTTACATCCACAAAGGGAGGTTTGAATTCCATCAAGGGGTCCAATGTATTAAAAATCTTTTCCATACTACCTCCCTTAAGTGGGGGCAATACTTCAAATGAGATATGTGTCTTTCCTTTTTCCTTAAAATAATCTGTTACTTTCATTCTTTTTTTATAATATCAAAATTTTTAGATGTCCCTTTCCCTTGTCCACAAAAAAAAAGCTCTTCCAGATGTACCGGAAGAGCTTTTTCAAATATGTTTGATTTAGAAAAGTCGTATTTCCAGCTCATCTCTACTAGTGGGTTCACCAGAACGGAAGTAGCACCTTCTAAATGGCAAATGCCAAATAGGGTTGCTAAGGTTTCATAGGGCCAAATCCCTCCACCTTTCTTAATAAGCAATTATGTGTCAACAAAGAACTATGTCCGCAAATGTATGTTACTTTATGATATAAATGCAAGCTTCCTTGAAAAAATACAATAATCTACCAAATAATTTTCACAGATATGAAATGTTTAATATGTAGGACTTCATTTACTTGAAAATCATCTTAATTTTGTAAAAAGCTATATCGGGATTTAAATCCAAGCCCCATTCTGAATTCCATTAGCTTCCTTTATCCAATTACAAATACCTTATCTTATGGCAATCAAACGTAGATTGAGAAAATTTTTACTCTGGTTTTTGGGAATACTTGTCTTCCTTATGCTCTTGGTTTTATTCGGTTCATCTTTCTTTGCAGACAGGATAGGGAATGCGGTAATTATGGAGCTGAATAAAAATTTGAAATCACCTATAAAAGTGGACAATTATGACCTCACTTTGGTGAAGTATTTTCCGAATGCCGCAGTGACCCTCCATAATGTCAAGGTTCCTGACGATAAAAATAAAAACGCATTGCTTGAAGCAAAAGAATTAGCTTTTCGTTTCAAACTTTTTTCCCTTTTCGGTTCCAATATAAAAATCAGTTCGGTAGTCATTGATGACGGTGCCTTGTTTATATTGAAGGATAAAAAAGGGAATTTTAATTACGACATTTGGAAAGAATCCAGCTCGGATAATTCTAGTGATGGGGAATTGAACTTAAAATTAGAGGAAGCAAAACTCAAGGACATAGAATTGATTTATGTGAATGAAAAGGAGAGCCAGGATTTGAAAGTCAATATCAATGAAGCCAATATGTCTGGAGAGTTTTCCGGAAATCGCTTCGCCCTTAAAACTGATGCCGATATCCTTACTGTGTTTTTTGAAACACCCGAGGGTAAATATTTTGCCAATAAAAAAATCAATTACGACGCTGATGTCGATATTGATTTTGATAAGGAAAATTATAATATTAAGGATTTCCTATTGACCATTGAGGATAATAAATTCCAGATAAAGGGTGATGTGAAAAAGGATGTCAAGGCATTTGACTACGATCTTACCTTTGACGGAAAGGATTGTACATTACAATCCCTGATCGGACTGTTGCCGGATGGCTATGTGGAAAATCTAATCGGTCTGAAAAGCAAAGGGGATTTTACTTTCCGGGGAACGGTAAAGGGAAAATCGGATAATAAACAACCCGCTATCAATATCAATCTGGGATTGGATGATGGAAGTATCAGCGGTCCACAGTTAGATTCTCCTTTCAGGGATCTTACTTTCAATGCCAATTATACCAATGGAGAAGCGAGGACAAACCAATCTTCCGTTCTTGAAATAAAAGATTTCAAAGGTTATTTACAAAGGGAGCTTATTGAGCTTAAGCTCAAGGTTAGTAATCTGGATAATCCATTTGTGAAAATGTCTTTCAATGGAGCTATTCCTATGGATGCCGTTTATAAATCTTTTGGAACGGATTTGATAACTGCGGGAGGAGGAGATATAGAGATTAATAATTTGGAACTTGAGGGCCATTATGACGAAATGCTGAATCCGAATCTGATTTATCGGGTAAAATCCAAGGGAGGAATTGAGTTCGATGATGCGATGTTGAAAATCAATGGGGAAAAAATAGAAATTGACAAGGGGAACATCCAATTGAATAACAACAATTTGGAACTTAGCGAAGTTGTCATTTCAGGGGCTGGAAGCAAACTGGAACTGAATGGTTCTTTTAATAACCTTCTACCTGTTTTGCTCTCCGATTCTTTGAATTCCAAGGATGCAAAACTGAGTTTCAACGCCAAACTTGATGCGGAAGAATTGGATCTGGGTAGAATTATGGCAATGTCTTCCGTTCCCGAAAAGGGAACGGTGGAAGAGGAGGTTTATGATTCTCTCAAAACGGAACAATATGCAAAACGGGAACAATTTTCGAATTTCCTGGATGGGACTTTTGAATCCAATATTGAAGAATTTAGTTTTGGGAAAATAGAGGGGCAAAATTTCCAAGGGAAATTGACCATAAGGAATAATGAATTCATTGTGGATGGAGGAGTGAATGCTATGGATGGTTCCTTTGATTTAGATGGGGTTATTTATATGGCTAAAGAACCTATCCTCAAAGCAAAACTCATTTGTACGGAAATAGATGGCAGTGAATTTTTCCGACAGACGGATAATTTTGGACAGACCTATCTCACCCATAAAAACCTGAAAGGAAAAATCAATACGAATATTGCGATAAACGCATTCTGGAATAAGGAGGGAGATTTCCTTATGAATAAACTACATGTCCTTGCAGACACTCGCATAATAGACGGAGAATTGAAGAATTTTGAAATGTTGGAGAGCTTTTCAAAATTTGTAAAGCTCAAGGATTTGCAACATATCCGATTTACAGAAACTAGGAATTGGATGGAAATCAAAAAAGGAAAATTCTATCTGCCTGTCATGCTGATACAGAATAATGCCATTAATCTCACCATTAGCGGCGAACATACTTTTGACCAGGATATTAATTATAATGTCAAAGTAAACGCAGGGCAGGTCGTCATGAAAAAGCTATTCAAGAGAGCTGGTTCAAAACCTATCAAAGCTAAGAATGGCTTATTCAACCTTTATTATAAAATAAAAGGAACGATAGATGATTACACGATGGAGAGTGAGAAAAAGTTGATTAAGGCTGAATTCGAAAGAAGCGAATACCGCAAAAAAAGAATAAAGGCCGCCTTGCTCAAAGAATTCGGAAAAATAGATGCCATTACGGCAATAGAGGAGCTGGAAGAAGAATGAAATTGATGATCCAATGCAAAAGCTGATACATAATCCTATATGAGTTTACAACTATTTCCGTGACCTCATATAGGCAATGAAGAAGAGTATCCAGCCATATTTGGGGCTAACCCGCCCATACATATCCGCTGTCAATAAAATTAGGTGAATTCTGATTTTTCACTTTGCTCATTTTGTCCTTGACTTTTTTAACAATAGAGCTTTTTGTTTTTATTTCTTCCTTTTTCATGATACAAACGATTTTCCACTGAGATAGGGCTTGGTATAATGAACGTAATGCTACGTTTCATTATGCCACTATGTGCAAATAATTTATCGGAATAGGAAAGACTTAAAAACTAATCTTCCTGACGTTATAGCTGCGTCAGTTTGTTGTAGTAATACTTATAATTCAAAAACAATACCAAAAAAACAAAAGGATTGGACGCTATTGCGCCAATCCTTTTTTGTGACAGTGTAAGAAACAAACATATTGCCTATAGACAATGTATTAAATCTACATTCCTAAATTGTTATACAGTCCTTTGAGCTGACTATTTGTTTCTACACTTTTTATTTTTTCTATCATTTTTTGCAGTGCAGAACTCTTATCAGTTTCTCCGGCAGTCTTCAAAGTCTTATATAATGTATCCAAAGCCTTGGTCGCTCCGAATCTCCTCCAAGGAGATTGGGACATATTCATGGAGATTGCTCCTAGGGTATTCCCGGATTTCAACATGGTCTCAGGTCCTCCTTTCGCTGCTAATTCTGCATAACTCGCTAAGAAATTAATCGCTCCATAACCATTCGTCTTATCAATGTTCTTTTCGAAGAATGGTAATTTTGACACATCTCCACTATCCTTATAGATACCACCTACAGCAGCTATGATGCTACCATTGGATTCATTTTCCAATTTGGCAGCATATTTTGTTGCTTCAGCCTTATCCAATTTGGTCAATGCTTCCAAGCCGGCAGAAATTACATTATAAGCCCTTTCATTATCAATAGCATGTTTCGCAACATCCACATACTTCGTATCACCCGTTTTGGCTAGCATCAATAAGGCAGATGCCTTAACCTGTGAGCGAGGATCTTTCTTCGCCAATGTAGCCGCCTTAGCCAATACACTTGGATGATCAGCAGTATTCACCATAGCCAATGCTTCGTTCCTAATTGCCCAGAAAGGATCATCCAAAGCCTTAATCATAGTTTGTTGTGCGGCAGCACTTGAACTCATTTTCAAACCTTGCAAGGCTTCATAGCGATCATGAAGCAAAGGGGCATTGTTAAATTGGAAAATGTATTCCTCTTCTGTTCTTTTCTCATCTTTTTCTGCCAATAAATAATGATCCGCATCCGCAACAATCAACTGGGGTTTAGAAGCCACCTTGAAACGGAATTCTTGTTCCCTTTTATCCATCTGAACCATTTTACGAACTGATTTTCCAGCACCCGTATAAATATCTATTGCCATAGGCAATACGAAAACAGGAGGATTATCAGACGGATCTTGTGTTTGTTCCATAGAAACAACAGCTTCCTTTTTCACCTCATCATAGTCATAATTAATTTTCAATGAGGGGTGTCCTTGGTTGAAATACCATTGGTTGAAAAACCAATTCAGGTCCATACCAGAAACATCTTCCATAGCCAAACGCAAATCATGTGCTTCAACTGAGGAATATTTATTTCTTGTCAAATATAATTTCAATGCCGCTTTAAATGCTTCATCTCCTACCGTTTTGCGAAGCATATGTAAAATCGCACCACCTTTATTATAACTGTGTGCATCGAACATGTCTTCCTTGTCATCATAACCGAAATAAATCAGCGGATGTTTACCCATTTGGGCAGAAGACATCACATAACCGGATTGTTCACTCATCAAGTGATAATCCGCAGCATCACGTCCATATTTATGCTCAAACCAAAGGTATTCGCTATAATTGGCGAAACCCTCATTCATGGTAAGGTTAGCCCAACTTTCACAAGTGACATAATCACCGAACCAGTGGTGCATCAATTCGTGGGCAACAATTCTTTCATTGTGATTATCAATCAGTTCTCTTTCTGTTTTCTGAACGAAATCTCCGAAAATAACTCCGGTTGTGTTCTCCATTGCTCCAGAAACATAATCCCTTACCACAACTTGCGAATATTTCTGCCAAGGATATTTGACTCCTGTAAAATCAGAAAAGAAAGTCAACATTTCAGGAGTATTGGAAAATATCGCTTTCGCATCCTTTTCATATTCAGGCTCTACATAATATTCCAATAATTTCCCTTCCCATCTTTCGCTCACTACGGCAAATTCACCTATTGCCAACATGAATAAATAAGGAGCATGTGGTAAATCCATATTCCAATAATCTGTTCTTGTTCCATCAGCATTTTTCTTGGATGACTCTAAGATTCCGTTGGACAAAGTTTTGAATTTGTCATCTACCGTAAGGGTCAACTCTTGGGTTGTTCTCTCATTCGGCTTATCTACCGTAGGAAACCAAGCAGAATTATTTTCAGTTTCTCCTTGTGTCCAAATTTGTTGTGGCTTATCACCTTCTTCCCCTTTCGGATTAATGAAGAACAATCCTTTTTCTGAAGTAATGGCGGCACTTCCTCCCGCTTTCCTTTCATTTGGCTTAGCCGTATAATCTATGAAAATCTGGAATTTTTCCTTGGAAGAATATGATCTTCCGAGGGAAATCCTTAGGATTTCATCCTTTTCGTTATAATCATATTTAGCATCTTTGCCATCTACTTGGACTTTATGTAAATCAAACCCCTTGGCATCCAATACCATTTCGTCAGTATCATAGAACAATGGTTTGACATCCAACCATGCCTTTCCCAATACATGTTGTTTCTCCCAATCAAATTTCAAATCCAATTTAGTATGGATAAGGTCATTCTTCCTAGTATAGCTAGGATTGTATGGAGGCAACTCCATACTAACAGCTTCTTTCTCGGGTTCTGGGGTAACTACGATTTCCGTTAATGTTCTTTCTTCGACTGGTTCGCTAGTCGTTAAGTCTTGTGTCCCCTTACATCCTACAAGCAACAAAGCCGATAGTAGAGGGATAAACCAAAATATTTTTGTAATATTCATAAATGAAAATGTTTAAAATTCGAGGGCGAATTTAATGATTAATTCTAGCAAATGGTTATGATTCATGCCAAGAATCGCTTTTATATCGTCAAACATACTTTCTTTGACGACCTACGTTACTCATTAATGTCCTTGTTTATATCAAAAAGATGCATAATTTTATCATTCAGTTGCTTTTATGAACTTCTATTTCAGTAATTTTATAGATATACACACTATTGGACAATCGTAGATTTGGTTTCTAGAAACGTTTTGTAAAAAAATGCGTAATAAAATCTATTCTACCCACAAATAACTTTGACTAATTGGTTTTCATCCATTTTCACATGAAAGATTACATTCTAATTCTTTTTATTTTGTCCTTTTGTCTTGCTAAACAATCCATAGGACAAAATGCAGAGGCAAAAACCAAAAAAGAATTTAAGGCAACCAAAATCACTTCATCTATAAAAATAGATGGAAAATTGGATGAATCGGATTGGTTAAATGTCCCTATAGCTACTGATTTTATAGATGAGAAACCTGTCCCTAATGTAAGTTCAGACAGAGTAACTGAAGTGAAAATTCTTTATGATGATGCGAGCATTTATGTCGGTGTTACGATGTATGAAAATTCCAAGGACAGTATTCTCAGACAATTATGTCTAAGGGATGAGGGCAGCCAAGGGTTCAGAGGACCTTTCGGCAATACGAATACGGATTGGTTTGCCATTGGTTTTGACAATTATATGGATGGGGTGAATGGTGTTTTCTTTTGTGTCTCTGCCGCGGGAATACAATATGACATGAAAATTTCTTCCCAGGGTTTTGACAAAAACTGGGATGCTGTGTGGAAGAGTGATGTGGAATTGCATGACGACAAATGGGTATTGGAAATGGAGATTCCTTTTTCCGCCCTCAGATTTCCCTCTGCCGAAGAACAAAAATGGCATGTGAATTTTACCCGTACAACCAGAAGAAACAGGGCCCAATCTTGGTGGAATCCAATTGACCCAGCCGTGGATGGCTTATTGAACCAATCGGGAATTCTGAACGGAATCAAGGATGTGGAACCACCTATCAGATTACAGGCAACTCCTTATGTTGCTGCGACAGTGGAACATTATAGAGAAAAGAATGGAAATCCGTCCAGCAAGACAGGAAAAAGTTTTACCGGAGGAATGGACATTAAGTACGGTCTGAATGATGCTTTTACTTTGGACATGACCTTGATTCCTAATTTTGGGGATGTCGCCCAAGATGACCAAGTCCTGAATTTATCTGCCTTTGAGATTCGATTCAATGAGAACCGCCCTTTCTTTACTGAGGGAACAGAATTGTTTAATAAGGGGCGTTTATTTTATTCCCGCAGAGTCGGGGGAAGACCATTGAATTTTTATGATGCTTATGATTCCTTGTCGGAAAATGAGGTTGTTTCTTCCAACCCTATCGAAACCCCATTGATTAATGCCTTGAAATTGTCCGGAAGGACGAATAGCGGTTTGGGTATTGGTGTTTTTAATGGAATTACAAGGAAATCCTTTGCTACAATCAGAGATACCTTAACAGGAATGACTAGGGAATTCGAAACGAATCCGATTACGAATTATAATGTCCTTGTCTTTGATCAGAATTTAAAAAACAACTCCTATATCTCCCTTATTAATGCTAATACGACTAGGTTCGGTGATGATTATGATGCCAATGCTACAGGAGTCGTTTTTGAGGCAAACAATAAAAAACGAACGATAAGCGTAGAAGGCAGTGCTAAACTCAGTCAGATTTTCACCAAAAATACAGATGGGGGAACCGACACTGATTTGGGTCATGCCTACTCTCTCGAAGTAGCCAAAACGGGAGGAAAGTTCAATTATGGCGTTTATTATAATGTAGAAAGTGACACTTACAATCCCAATGACTTAGGTTTTCTATATAATAACAATGAACGTTCTATGGGGACTTTCGCCAGTTTCAACCAGTTTGAGCCATTCGGAAAATTCAATGGAGCGGGAGGAAGTCTTTCCTTGGGTTATAATATGTTATACGAACCGGATTACTATAATAGTTTCAATCTCAATTTCAATAATTATTATATCCTTAAAACATTCTTTTCTTTTGGATATTCCTTGTTTGCGGCCCCTACGAGAGGTAAGGATTATTTTGAACCAAGACTCGATGATGGCTTCCAAACATACTTGGATATTCCCCAATATATTGGCGGCGGCCCTTGGATTTCTTCTGATTATAGGAAAAAATTCGCTTATGATGTGAGGTTGAGATATGTCTATGTGAATCAGGAACAAAGGTATGATTTGGGTATTACAGTTTCTCCCAGATTCAGGTTTAGTGATAAGATTTTCGCTGTCTGGTCAAGCAATTACGATTACGAGTCCAATAATGTGGGTTTTGCCAGCTTCGATGAAAATGGTAATAGTGTCATGGGAATTCGGGATATTTCCACTGTCGTGAATTCATTGAGTGCGAATTATATTTTTAATCGGAATATGGGGGTTACCTTGGATGCGAGACATTATTGGTCTAAAGTGAATTATGATTCTTATCACCATTTGGATGAAAACGGACGATTGATTCCATCCGATTTTTCAGGTAGTTCCAATTTGAGTTATAATGCCTTTACCATAGATGTGGTTTATAGATGGAGATTCGCACCGGGTAGCGATATTATTTTGGTCTGGAAAAATGGTATTTTCAATGCTGATAATATAAGAACCGATTTGGGTTATTTTGAAAACTTCAAATTGTTTGGCGATGCACCACAGAATAATACCCTGACATTGAAAATATTGTATTTTCTAGATTATTATACTTTGAAAAATAAATTAAAAAAGAAAAAATAGGAAACTATTTTACTGATTTTCAGCTTATAATTGTTTTATCGCAAAAACAAATTCAAATCATTTTTGCAGAATGGTAGCATGATAATTATAAATCATTTATATTTGCAACCGTTAATAGCCAAAATGGTCGCGTGGCCGAGTGGCTAGGCAGAGCTCTGCAAAAGCTTCTACGGCGGTTCGAGTCCGTCCGCGACCTCTAGTAAAATTTAAAAAGTCCCTGTACATTCGTGTTTCAGGGGCTTTTTTGTTTAATGAATAGACGGATTTCATCTTTCTCTCAAAATAAGCTAAGCAGATTCTTTTTAATTGTAAAATGAAAGGCTGTTCCTTTTCCCAATTCTGATTCCACCCAGATTTCTCCGCCATGTTGTTCTACTATTTTTTTACAAATGGCTAAACCAATTCCCGAACCCTCGTATTCGATTCTCGTATGCAGTCGTTTAAAGACTAGGAAAATCTTTTCTAAATATTCATCCTTAATTCCAATACCCTCGTCCTTGACGATAAATTCCCATTCTTCGTTTTTTTCATTACACCAAATCTGGATTTCAGGTATGGTTCCTGCTTTTCTAAATTTTATGGCATTCCCAATTAGGTTTTGGAAAACTTGCCTAAGTTTGATTTTATTACACCTCAGCTTTAATGGAAGATTTTCCATAGTGAATATTGCCCTTGTTGGTTTTTGTTGTAAAAGATATAATCCTATAATGTCTGAGACAATCTTATTTATGTCGGTTTCTACCACATCCCGCTCCTCTGTCGTCACTCTGGAATAAACTAGCAAATCCTGAATCAGGTCATTCATGTTTTTGGCACTATTGACAATATGTCCCATGTATTCTTTGGCATCATCATCAAACGTTTCCCCATATTTGCGAAGCAATAATTGTGTAAAACCTGATATGGACCTTAAGGGTTCCCTTAAGTCATGAGAAGCAACGTATGCAAAACTTTCAAGCTCTAAGTTGGAATTGATATAGTGTTTAAGTTTCCTGTTTTTCCTGTCCAATTCGACTATTTGTTGTGAGATTTTACGCTCTGCTTCCAATTGTTCCGAAAGGTCATTCACAAACATGACAGCGGCCACTTTCCCTCCCAATGTAATAGGAGAAAACGTGACAATAGCCGGAAACAATTCTCCCGTATGCTTTTTTACAAACTGCCACTTAAAACTAACTTCTTTTAAGGTGGATCTAAATTCGGCAAGAATGCCTTCTATTTTTCCTGCCGATTTTTCCCCATTAGGCTGAAATTCCGGGCTTTGCTCAACCATACTGCTATTCAATAACGCCTCCCTATCTTGCCCGAATAATTTAATCATTCCTGGGTTTACATCTATGGCTCTTTTCTTTGCAAAATCTATAACAACAATGCCTGCGGGGGAATTATTAAAAAGAGCTTTGTAACGCTCCTCTTTTTCTTTTATTTCTCCCTGTAGCTTTGTTCCTTTTGTAACATCCTCCATACAGGTAAGATAAAACACCTCATTATCTATTTTAAAAAGGCTTACCCGCATCCGCCCTATGAATGCATCTCCATTTTTCTTAAAATATTCTTTTTCTAATTCAAAATTATCAATTTCCTTGTCCAATAGTCCCCCTACTCCCTTTAGGTTTGCAGTATTCTCAACATCATAAAATCTGGTAAAAGGTTTCCCTATGATTTCATCTAAATCATATCCAAAAGTATCGGCAAAAACTTGGTTGGCATCTATGATGACATTGTTTTTATCGGCAATGGAAACGCCTAGGGAACTTGTCTTGAAAACATGAAGGAGTTTTAGTTCATTTGATTGTTGTTGGTTTAATAATGCTTTGGAAATACTTTCTTGTTTATCTGCAGAAATGATAAGCCTAGCCAATTCATTTATTTCTTCCTTATTATTTTGTAATACAGTAAGATATTCGCCTATGCCTATGCATTCATAAAGGGTTTTCCGTTGGAGGATGGATCCAGTCAAAATATCATTATCATAATCGGATGGGCATAGGAATGTCTGTTCCTGAATTAAATTAATTATTTCGGAAAGAATTTTATGTTCAGTCTCTAGAAGTGATCTTAGCATCTTATCTAAAAACAAAATTGTTATCACTCAACATTTAAATATTGGAATTACTTAAATAATTTTTTGTAATAAAACATTAGGCTTACTGTTTATACGGGAGATTATTAAATAAGATGCCTAGAATTTCACAGCAAATATATTTTTCATGGATTTGCTTTTATTCCTTGCCACTTCCCTGTTCATTCATAAGTCTCAAAAGATACCAGCCCAAAATCCTTTACTGTCTTTACCGTCTCCTTAGATTCGTCAGGTTTGCTAGAGTGAAATTCTTCACCGCCCTTCTTGTGCAAAAACCAATCCGTTTTTTCTGCATTATATTTGAACGTAACGATTTCTGTCCATCTCCATGAACTACCTCCATAATGTTCTATTGAAAAATATCCATTTTTTATGGCAATATCTTGGTATGGGTCGCCCATTACGCCACCGCAACTTGAGCAAAGTACCACATTGTCATTTCTTGATTCCTTTTTTAATTTCCCATCTGTTGTTCGGGTCAATATGAATAGGGGCCTTTTCACTTCATCTTCGTTTTCTGCTTCTGCTTTGGGATTATGAGCAATGAGAATCACATCTTTTTTTAGTTCATCCTTATTCAAATCACCATAATGATAATCCAAAACCAAATGGTCTTTTGGTAGGAATGTAGTTAGATAGGGCAATTCCGAAAGATCCTCTTTTTCAATTAATCGCGGATTCTCAGTTTCTTTTCCTTCTTCCTTTGTTGGCTCTTCGGGTTCTGTACCTTTATTTATTTCTGCTGTCGTTTTGGGAATAGATACAGTAGGGTTTTCGGGGTTAATTGTTTGGTCAGCCTCCTCTGTTTTCAGGTTACAAGACAGGGTAAACGAAATGAACACTAAAAATATGAATATCTTTTTCATCTTAAGTTCTAATTTTAATTGGTATTAAAATTCACGCATACTCTAAAGTAGAAAGGATATTCCATATAATGAAATGTGCACATATTTATACTCTCTTCGATACTACATTGTTTATAGGAAAATTAACCTTTTAAAAATCTACTTCTACGCTAAAGACGTGGTTAAAACTGTTATTTTTATCAAATATAGTTACGACTATGCTTTTCAAAAGATACCTAATTTACCTTTCATAAAAAAAATCGTCATAAAGACTAATAAAAGCGGACTCATTGTCTAAAACGATGAGTCCGAAGTTAATTAGGTTCAGGTAATTATTATAAACCACAGCATCCTATGGGGCAGCATTCTCCCCCACAACAAGCATAACAGGCTAGACCTAAGGCTCCCAATATGGAAACTACTATCATTACTTTTTTCATTGCATTAAGATTTTAATTGTTATAAAATAATATAAATAAATCGTAATATTACGATAGATATAGTCAAAAAAATATCAACAGCATTGGAACATGCTCCTGATGTTAGAAATCCATTTTGAATATTTTTCAATATTGATGCAATAGCATCTATTCACTCCCTCTACTTCCCCTTTGATGATTCCGGCTTCTTTCATTGCCTTTAGGTGCTGAGAAACGGTGGACTGGGAAAGGGGAAGCTTCTCTACTATGTCACCACAAACACAAGTCCCTTTTTTTAACAGATACTCCAATATTGCAATCCTTGCCGGATGTGCCAATGCTTTTGCCATGGCTGCCAGTTCATTTTGCTCTTCCGTGAATAAAGATATTTTGCTCTTCCCCATTACATCGCAATATTACGATTAATAATTTGATTTTGCAAATTTCTAATCAAAGAATAAATATTTATGCCAATGCCCTCAAGGCCTGATGTACGATTACACCAAAGGTAACGGCTACGTTCAGGCATGGTGTGTGCCCAATTGCAGGAATATAAACGGAAGCATCCATAATTTCTATGGCATCTTGCTCCAAACCTTCTTTTTCTGAACCGAATAAAATCAAATCGTTTTCTTGAAATTTGAATTGGTTCAATTCTGTAGATTCTTCATTGACTAGTGTTGCTATTTTTCTGCCTTTATAATTTTTGAGAAACGTTATGGGGTCCTTTATGATTTCTATTTCTATATGGTTGATTGCCCCAGCAGTCCAAACTCTTGCCAAGTGATTCATATCGGCTCTGGAAGTTTTATTGTTGGGAGGGGAAAGCAGATTGTTCTTATCGTAAATGTATATTTTCTTCATGCCGTAGAATTCGGCAGACCGAATCATGGATGACATGTTTGGGCGGTATTCCGGAGCATATAAAATGGCATTAATCATTGGTTGCTTTTATTTTAGAGCACTTTGGATGACTTCCATATATTTCGCAGCAATGATTCTTTCGTCAAAAACTTCCATTGCCTGTTTTCTGCCATTATCGCCCAATACTTTCCTATCAGCAGAATCCAATCCTATGAATTTTTCCATTGCGGAAGCCAATGCTTCCGCATTTTTCACAGGAACCAAATAACCATTCACCCCCTCTTGTACCGCTTCTCGGCTGCCTGCCACATCTGCGGCAATAACCGGTTTGCCCATTGCCATTCCCTCTTGCAATGTCCTTGCTATCGCTTCCCTATAAGATGGTAAAACCACACAATCGGATTGTTCTATATCGTCCCGCACATCGGATAAAAAACCTTTATACTTTATTATTCCTTTTTCAATCCAATCACTCAGTTCTTTTTCAGAAATAGCGGCGGGGTTTTCCTTATCAATATCACCTGCTATCCAAAACTCTGTTCCGGGATATTTGTTTTTAACAATTCGGGCAGCACTTACAAATTCTTTTATTCCCTTATCGTAAAGTAAGCGTCCCATAAAAAGGAAGATATTTTTTTTCCTCTCCCCTTTTCCTTTTCTTGGAGAAAAATACTCTGTATCCACGCCACAGCCTTTTACGGAAATGGCATTTTCTGATGAGATTATTTTTTTGTCCAAAAACAATAACCGGTCATCATCATTCTCAAAAATCACTTTTTCATTGCTACGCAATCCATTCCTATATAATTGCTCACTGAACCAACCCAACATTCCATTGTGGATAAATGTATAGCCCAAACCAGTTATCACAGAAATACATTTTAATTTCGTCATTCGGGCGGCGATACTTCCATAAATATTCGGCTTAATCGTATAATGGATAATAATGTCAGGTTTCTCTTTTTTATAAATCGAATGCAATTCATTCAATAATAATAAATCATAAAAAGGGTTAATACTTTTTCGATGTAACTTACTCAATTCGATATGCCTGACTTCAGGGAATTCATTAAGAAAATCCATGAACCCATCTACAGGAGTGAGCGTGACGACATCATAACCAGCACTGATCAATGCCCTTAGAATATTCTTTCTGAAATTATGAATATTCCATGATGTATTGGCTACAATTACTACTTTCTTCCCCTTATTTCTCTTGGCTTCGGACAAATTAATTACAAATAATTTTTCAGTATTTCTATTGGGCTTTTCGTCAGTATCTTTATCTCCTGCTCCTTATCCCTTGGATAAATTAAGAGAACATTATCTTCGTCTATGACAATTAGATCTTCCACTCCTCTAACTATGGTTAGTTTATCTTTTTGTCCTCTTACCAAACATCCTTTTGTGTCTTGCAAAATGACATCTCCATTTGGTACATTTTCATTTTCATCCTTTTCCATATAGGAATACAGTGAGTTCCAAGTCCCCAAATCCGACCAACCAATTTCGGAGGGAATAGTGTAAACATTTTCCGCTTTTTCCATGATCGCATAATCCACGGAAATGCTTGGTGTCTTAGGATAATTTTCATCAATGAATGCCTGTTCCTTATCCGTATTATAACAAGATGCTCCTTGTTCTAATATTTCCAATATCTCAGGGGCATTTTTTCTGAAGGCATTCAACAAGGAGTTAACATGCCAAATAAATATTCCTCCATTCCACAAATAATCCCCATTGGCTACAAATGCCTTTGCATTTTCCAAGACGGGTTTTTCCGTAAAGCGTTTTACCTTATAAATTTCTCCTTCTTGGTTTTCTCCAAAATTAATATAGCCATAACCTGTATCAGGACGAGTGGGTTGAATTCCCAAAGTAAGCAACGCATCATTTTCATTCGTAAAATCCAATGCCATTCTGATTTTATCCAAAAAGACATTTTCCTTTAAAATTACATGATCCGATGGAGCAATGATAAAATTAGCATCAGGGTTCATCGCTTGCAAACGTAGTGCTGTGTAGGCGACGCAGGGTGCGGTATTGTTCCTTGATGGCTCGCATAGGATTTGGTCATAAGCTATTTCCGGCAGGTGTTCCTTTACCAGTTCCCTATATTGTCCATTCGTAACAATCAGAATGTTCTCCGCAGGACAAAGATTGAGGAACCTTTCAAATGTCAAGCGAATTAAAGATTTCCCCACTCCTAGTATATCCAAGAATTGTTTAGGTCTAGATTCCCTGCTCGATGGCCAAAACCTACTTCCTATTCCTCCAGCCATTATGGCTACATATATATTTTTAGAATCCATAAATTAGCTTAATTCCCTTCCAAAATCATCTTGTACCCTTACAATGTCATTTTCTTCAGAGGGATGATTCGGGTCTGTGTGTTTCCAAATTTCGGCAACTATCCCCCATTCATTTGTTCCTATAAGTCTGTGTCTTTGTCTCTGTTCAATTTCTACAATTTCACCCAATTTTAATTTCCGGGCTACTGTTTCCTTGTCATTATCGCTTACTACTATATCTGCACTTCCTCCTATCATTCGCCACAGTTCAGCTCTTCTATGATGATATTGCCATGACAATCTTTTATCAGGTCCTACAAGAAGGAGTTTTGGACTTAGCTTGGAATAGCCTTTGAAATCATCCATATCCATTTTAGGGAAAAAATATTGAATGAATTTGGCTGTTTCGTTTTCCGGCAGTACGAAAAATCCTCCCCAAGGTCGAGAGTCGTCTTTCTTTTCTACAGAAAAGCCCAAGTTGTTTATAAGTTGTTCCGCATTGGAAAAAATAGTGTTTTTATCTTGCGCCACATCAAAATTCATATTTGTAGCCCAAGCTACCTTATCAACATTTTGATAAACTTCCCTAATTCCGTCTTCAAGGGAAATACTTGCTGTCCAACCTAAGTCCTTCAGTTTATCCACATTCATTAACTTCCTGGGCGTTCCATCCGGTTTTGATAAATCGTTTTCGATTTCACCTTCGTACCCGACTATCTTTTTAACCATTCTGGCTAGTTCAATAATAGCAACATCTTCTCCAGTACCTATGTTGACCAAGCCTTCTCCACTATAAGTTTTCATCAGATAATAACAGGCATCCGCCAGGTCATTGACATGAAGGAATTCCCTTTTCGGACTTCCTGTACCCCACATCACTACAGATGGCAAATTTTTTATTTTTGCTTCGTGGAATTTCCTTATCAATGCTGGTAATACGTGGGATTTTTCCAAATCATAATTATCATTTGGCCCATATAAATTTGTTGGCATTACAGATATGAAATCACAACCGTATTGTGAACGGTATGCATCACACATTTTTATTCCTGCTATTTTTGCAATGGCATAAGGTTCATTAGTCGGTTCTAATAAGCCTGTCAATAAGTACTCCTCTTTTAAAGGCTGTGGTGCCATTTTAGGATAAATGCAGGAAGATCCTAGGAACATCAGTTTTTTCACTCCAGTCAAATATGCGGAATGTATGACGTTGGATTGAATCATGAGGTTTTCATAAATGAATTCTCCCCGATAGATATTATTAGCCAAAATTCCTCCAACCTTAGCTGCTGCAAGAAAAACGTAATCGGGCTTTTCCGTTTTGAAAAAAGTCTCCACCTCTGCCTGCTTACAAAGATCCAATTCCTGGGATGTCCTTACGACTATATTATGAAAGCCTTCGGACTTTAGTTTGTGAACCAAAGCCGAGCCAACCATTCCTCTGTGTCCTGCTATATAAACTTTCCCTTTTTCATCCATTATTCAAACTCATTTTTCACTTCAAACCCCCCTTTTTTGAGGTATTGTTCTTTTCTGAATAATTCAATGTCAGCAGCTATCATTTCTTCCACTAGCGCAGCCAAGTCATATTCAGGCTCCCAATTTAGTTTGGCTTTGGCTTTGGCTGGATTCCCTATCAGCAATTCCACTTCTGTTGGTCTATAATATCTTGGATCTACTGCAACGACTTCCTTCCCTAGCTCCAATTGATATAAAGGATTGTTACATGCTGTTACAATGGCTATTTCCTTTTCTCCTTCTCCTTTGAATTCCAATTCTATACCGAGTTCATTGAATGCAAGTTCAACAAACTTTCTAACTGTTGTCGTAACTCCTGTTGCGATAACAAAATCTTCAGGTTTGTCTTGTTGGAGCATAAGCCATTGTGCCCTTACATAGTCCTTAGCGTGTCCCCAATCCCTTTGGGCATTCATATTCCCAAGATAAACCTTGTCTTGTAGACCTAATGCTATCTTAGAGGCTGCCCTAGTAATTTTCCTTGTTACAAAAGTCTCACCTCTTAAAGGTGATTCATGATTGAACAAAATGCCATTTGATGCGTGCATACCATATGCTTCCCGATAATTTACTACAATCCAATAGGCATACATTTTAGCTACGGCATACGGCGAACGGGGGTAAAACGGAGTAGTTTCACTTTGCGGCACCTCCTGGACCAAACCATAAAGTTCAGATGTTGAAGCCTGATAGAACCGTGTCTTCTTCGTCAATCCTAGGATCCTAATGGCTTCCAATAATCTTAATGTCCCTACACCATCAACATCTGCTGTATATTCGGGCAAATCGAAACTTACTTGGACATGAGACATTGCACCCAGATTATATATCTCATCAGGTTGGACTTCTTGTATAATCCTTATCAGGTTTGTAGAATCTGACAAATCTCCGAAATGGAGTATCAAGTTTCTTGTTTTTACATGAGGGTCTTGATACAAATGATCTATCCTTCCTGTATTAAATAAGGAACTTCTTCTTTTAATTCCGTGAACCTCATAGCCTTTAGATAATAAAAATTCAGTCAAATAGGCTCCATCTTGTCCAGTTATACCTGTAATAAGTGCTTTTTTCACTTGTTAAAAATCGTAGTATTTATTATTCAATACTGTACTTATACCAAGATAAATATAAGTCGTATTATTTTTCTGTAAGTTTTCCGTTTCTATTTCGGGATTGAATTTCCTATAGGTCATCCCTAATTCTGCCCTTAGATTCGTTTTAGGGTTAATTGTATAACCTAGTTTTAAATCTACCAATAGTGTAGCAGACTTGATTCCTTGTAATGTTTTATTATCATAATCACTGTCTCTTGTATTATAGGATAAAAAAACATCTTCCCCTACATTATTGTTTAGAGAATCCCGTCCTTGTACGGCGTACATTAATTCCAGTTCTCCAAACCATCTGTTTTTCTGGTAAGCTATTTTATTTACAGATTCTACAAAATTGGCTCCCAATGGATGGGCTAAGGGTTGCTTATAATGCCCATAATTCCTACCTGTTGTTTCATGGGTATATGTAAAGGGTCTGGCATAATTGATTTCTGTCTGTAGTTTCAATCCCGGTATAAATGAGTCATAGGATTTGAATCCTAGCTGGAAAGCGTACTTATTTGCCCACCAACCACTTCTTTTCAATATTTCATCGAACTTGAATTCATCAAACATGAATTGTCCGTAAAGGAGCATTTTCTGTTTGATCTTATAAGACATTGTTAGCCCCATGAGAACGTTTCCGTTTTGTGAACCAACTGCGAACTCTATGGGTCTATATAAAATCAACGGATTAAAAAAACCGGGATCTAATGTTCCTGTGCTATCTTGGTAAACTACTGCTTCAAATAGACCTACATTGAATTTTTTAGTAATATTCATTGACAAGTAATGAGATGCCAGATATTTTCTATCAAATTTGGAATTTCCGTAGGTCGTGCCTTTTATATCCCTCATCATTGTGAAGAGGTTGACATAATTCAGTTTCCAGAAAGATGTTTTTATTTTCAGGTAGGGATAATTGAAAGCATTGTCCGAAAGGAGCATGGATCTATGCCCGTCCCCTATAAAGTTTTTACCCGTTCCTAGTTGGATGTTAAAATATTCATTGGCCTGGTAGCTGATATTCCCGTTTGTAAAAGCAAAATCCAGTGCTGTCTCATCCGATAATTGAGAATCAAAATCTTTTGGATAACCTTGCCCCGGAACGACTTGGTTTTCCTTTATGAAGTCATTGACATATTTAGGGAACCTTGCTTGATTTTCGTACAAATCCGTATAATAGGTCAATTTCTCTCCTATATGTCCCATTAATTGCAAGCCCCGTGTGTTTACATAAGGTAGTCCGTCCAAGTCCGAAGAAGATCCTAGCCGAATATCCATTAAAGGATTTAATACAATGGAATACTTATTGTTTTTGTCCTTATATTCTAAGAAATTATCATTAAATACCGCATTGAAGAACCAACGGGAAAATTTTTTATTGATTTCTTTTTTGAAACGCATTGATACCTGGATAGAATCCATAATATCTCCTACTTCAAAATGGTTATAGGGTTTTATTGCTGTATGGATTTCGTGGTTATGTTCCTTTAATAGTTCTGTTTCTATTTTTTGGAGAAAGGATTTATTGAGGGGGATGTACGCTTCTTGAGCAAACATCATTGCAGTTGTACATAAAATCAGAATGGAGAGATAAAGTTTCATTGGATAATAAAGATTAAGTTTTGTACAGCAACTGCTTGGCTCTGCAAAATTAAGAACATAAGGCTTAATTTAACCGATTTAAAGATATTTGTGCTTTGGAAAAATACCTTTTTATATTTGAACCCCTAGTATCATAAAAAGGATTTGTTTATTTCCCTAATTGAAATTTTCACTTTGAATCAGGTACTCTTTTCATAAACCCTTGGAATAGTTCCCCCTAAATTAACACCCGATCAATAACTTCTAAATATTTTTGGATAATAATTTTTTCATCAAATTTTTCTAAAGTCATCTTTCTTCCGTTCTTGCCCATAGCTTTTCTTTCCTCTTCAGACAAATTAGATAATTTCAATATTGCGTTGGCCAAATTTTCGGCATCTTTTGCCTTAACCAACAATCCATTATATTCATTAATCACCGTTTCTCTACACCCTGGCACATCGGTTGTTATTATTGGTCTTGCCATTGACATCGCTTCTAACATTACTCTTGGCAAGCCCTCCCTATAAGATGGTAATACAACCATATCCGAATTCGCTATGTATCGTCTAGTGTCTTTCACTTTCCCCCTGTACGATATCCTATTGTTCCGTACAAGTCTTTCTAATTCTTCTTTAGTAATTCCGGAAGGGTTATTTTTATCCAAACCTCCTATTATTTCAAAATAAATACGTTTATCCTTTTCCACTACGATTGTAGCGGCCTCAATTAATTCCCTAATCCCCTTATCGTATAAAAGCCTTCCTATAAAAACAATTGTGACATTATCATTTGTACGTTTCTTTTCGACAGGAAAAAAATAAGTTGTATTAATTCCGGAACCATTGACAATATCAGCCTTATGCTCACTTACCAATTTTTCCCTAATGAATAATTCCTTATCATCTATATTTTGGAAAAGGTTGACATTTGCGTATTGCAATGAAAATTTATATAAGCTTTTAACCAATTTATTTACCAAGCCCGAAGACAAAAAAGAGTAACCCAAGCCGGTAACTGTATTAATTACCGGAATATTAAGTGTTCTGGCAGCTATGGTTCCGTATATCACCGGTTTAATGGTGTAACTAAGCACCAAATCAATTTTATTCTCTGTAAAAATTTTTCTAAGCTCTAATATTAATCTATAATCATTAATAGGGTTTGTTCCATCCCTTGATAATTTATTCAGGGGAATGAACGTACAATCTACCTCTGAAATAATTTTCCCGACAAAGTCATCCTTGGGAGCTATAATGTAAATTTCAGCTGAACCATTGATTAATTCCTTAATCAGTCCAAGGCGGAAATTATAAACATTCCACGCAGTATTTAGTATGATTGCTATGTTTTTGTTTAACACTTAAGAAAATTATATCTTAAAGGAAATTAGCCCCATCTCTTATACCATTGATGCAATACATATACAAACCAAATAAAATTTGGATTCACGTATCTAATATTTATCATAAAAGAATCTATATCTCCATTTATTTTTATTTCATTCAACTCCAATTTTTCAAAGAATTCCTTATCGTTTTTTATTTCCATCAAATCATCTTTCAAATAACTCCCCAACCACTCTTTCAAAGGAATAGCAAACCCCTGCTTAGGTCTTTCTATTAATTTTTTGGGGACATATTTAAATAATATTTTCCGTAAAATGTCCTTAGTACTCTTTTTTTGTATCTTATAACGGTCCGGTATATTGAGTGCATATTCAATAATGTTCTGATCCAAAAACGGTTCTCTTCCTTCTAGCGCTACCTGCATGGTTGCCCTATCGACTTTGGTCATAATATCTCCTTCCAAGTAAGTTTTTATATCTATCAATCCCAAATAAGAAATTATGGCATCATCATTTCCATCATAGGACGGTCCATCAAATCTAGCGTGTAAATTATTTGTATATTTTCTTAATTCTCCTTCATTAAGAAAAGTGGAAGAAATATTAAAAAAGTCGGATAAATTTTCTGCTTTGAAAGCATTCTGGAATTTATCAAACTTATTGCCCACATCAGTATAACCGTTTATTATCGGAATATATTTTTGGTATTTTTCAATAAAGGCAGGATTGGTATTATTTATGATTCCATATGCAATTCTCTTGAGTGGTTTTGGCAAGTTATTAATTTTAGAATAATATTTTTTCACGATATCGTATTTGGAGTATCCTCCAAATAATTCATCTCCTCCATCAGCAGAAAGACTTACGGTAACACTTTCTTTGGCTAATTTAGAAACTAAAAAGGTCGGGATGGAAGAACTATCCCCAAAAGGTTCATCGTGAATATCCGGTAAATTTGGGAGAATTGATTTAAAGTCATTTTCCGTACAAATAAACTCTGTATGATCTGTTCCTATGTGCTTGGCAATTTCTTTGCCGAATGGAGCTTCGTTCCTTTTTTCATCCTCAAATCCAATAGTAAAAGTCTTTAGCTGCGTATTTGAATTTTTCTGTAGCATTGCCGTAACTAAGGATGAATCTATTCCGCCACTAAGAAACATTCCTACAGGAACATCCGAAACCATCCTATATTCAAAACTTTCTTTTAGTATGGATTCTAGTTCTTCTAAAATTTCCCCTCCCGTCCTGCTGTTTTCTTCTTTTTTACCATAATAGTCCTGTACATCCCAATATTTTTCCAATTGAATATCCCCTTCATTGTTAACCTCTAAGAAATGTCCGGGGTTAAGTTTATGTGCATACTTATAAATGCAATGTGGGGAATGGATATAACCTTGTTGTAGAAACAAGCCCACTGATTTCTTATCTATGTCCTTGTCGAATTTTGGGTGTTCATGGAATGCTTTTAATTCCAAACATAAATAAATCACATTTCTTATACCAGTACA
>JAHDHJ010000261.1 GCA_020631375.1 Saprospiraceae bacterium
TTCAGACTAAAAATTCACTAAAATTCATCCGACACTATTAACTTGACTAACTACTGAGATAAAAAGGTGCTACTCTTAATGAGTAGCACCTTTTTATTTATTCCGATTAGAATGGCAATAATGTTACTCCAAAACTCATTGCCTGCAAATCATAAATACCCCGCTGAGATTTTTTAAATAATGAACTTGGGCTATAAGTCGCATAAAAATTAACAGGTCCATATCCCACTCTGGCGACTATGCCGTATTTCACTCTGTTCAAATTAAAATCATCCCTGATTTTGATTTTTTCACCATCTTGTATTCTTATCTTCGTTTTACTGGCAAGAAGTACCCCCGCATAAGCACCTGCTGTAAAGTTGAATCTTTTATTATACTTATTTCTTTTTGTCCTAAAATTCATCATAAGAGGAATTTCCAAATAAGTGGTACTTAGCATATTCTTTTTCAAGGGTTCCGCACTTTCCATAAAAGTAACTTGGTTTTGTTTTTCTTGAAGTACATGGTCATTACTGAATTTATACTTATTAAATTCGAGCGTTAAACCGTACATCAGATTTACCTTACTCTTTTTGTCCAGGCGTAATCTTTGTTGAACAATATGAAGATTCCAATTACTTGAGCCAAAAAGACTTTGTTCCATAACATTAAGTTCTGCGGGCAGATTCATTTTCCCTTTGTGGAGATAAGTACTTATTCCATAATCCAACATCACCCATCGGGTATGGATTCGATCAGAATCCCGAATAGTATCCCTCCCAAAACGGATGGTAAAACTCCTATCTTTTTCGGAGTTGAGGGTATCAGTTTTTGTCGTCTCTTGCTTCGGAATGGTATCTCTCTGCCCTTGGCAATATGAAAATATTCCGAACATCATAATAGCGGTTAAAAAGATTATTTTTTTCATCGTAATTAGATTTTTAATGGTATGGGAATGGCTTGGAGTCGGCTTACGTCTAAGCCACTCAGTTCCGGATTCCCTTGTGATAAAATGTTTTGAGAATGTATGGGTGTCGGATCTTATTTAGATGCGAACTCTTCTGGTATTAATGATTTTTTAATGTTTGAAAATTTGACTCGCCCTCGGGAACCCTCGGGAAGAAATCCCCATTTTTCAAGTTTACTTTCCTTTTCTACTGAAGAAACTTCTGCTATTTGTACCGTATGTTTCAATATTTTTTCTTTTTTAAATTCCAATGGTTCAGAAGCTATTGATTCCATTTTATCCAGCACTGCCAAAAGAACGGGCTCTTTCTCTTTTGTTGGAACATTGATAGATTCGGGCTGTGTCTCGTTTTTTTGAGATGGATCATTTTCTGCTATTGTTTGTACAACTGGTTTGATAGTGTTGTTCGTATTTGGAAAATGATTAATGTTCATATTTTGATCGTGAATATTAGTTTCATTTTCACGTTTGTTTTCCTGTTCCTTTGGAGTTGTTTTTGCGTAAATGATTTTTTCTGCTTCTTTCTTTTGAATAGGCTTTTGCTTTTCAATTACATTTTCAAATGCCTTTTGTTCCTCTTTTATCTTATCAATGACAGCTTCCTTTTTATCTTCAACAACTACTTTCTCTTTTTCCTTTTCAATAAGATTTGGTGTTTCTACAGCGATTTCATTTTCCGGCTTTTCATTAATATTATTCATCAAGATAAATGTAAAAAAAGAAAGCAATAATATTGCTGCGACACCTGCCATCCAGAACTTGTTCCAAAAAGGAATTACTTTAGGTTTTTCTAGAACAACTTCTTTCTTCAGCGCTTCTTTCCCCTCAAAGACGACACCTACCTCTGGTTCTAAATAGAACAATTCCATTTCCTCCAATTCCTTTTTGACATCGGGGTTTTTGCTAAGGAAAACTTCCATTTCCCTCAAGTCTTCACCAAGAAGATTACCCTCCAGATAATCTATGGCAAATTGTTCGTAATTGATTCTATTTATTTTCATCACCATTGTATTAATGCGTTTCGCTAAGCTGTTTTTTCTATCTGGATTAGAATCTGTTGTAATTTTTTCCTCGCTCTGAAAATATACACTTTCACTTGGGATTCGCTAATTTCGGTAATCTCCGCAATTTCCTTATAGGAATATCCTTCATAATCCCTGAGCAAAACAACTCTCCGCTGTATATCACTCAATTTATCTAGGGCAATACTCAATGAATCCCTTAATTCATAATTGACATGGCTGTTCCGATTCAAATCCATTTGTTCGGGAACTTCCTCCATCACACTTACCCTTTTGTTCTTCCTTATCATATCAATATGTGTTCGGTGAACCGTCGTGAATAAATATGACTTCGCTTTGCTGAATTCCACATCTTGATGTTTTAGCCAAAATTTCTCGAAGGCCTGTTGTACAATATCCCTAGCATCCGCTTCATTGCGACAACTTTTTATTGCAAATCTGAAAAGTCGATCTGCAAATAATTCTACGGTTCTATTGTATTCTTCGCTTGTCATTCGGTCGTAAGACGGCTAAGCTATTTTAAAAGTTACAGGTGGTTGAAAAAAATTAATTTAGCCCATAGGACAAAACCATCCAATAGTGTGATTTTGATATGATTGGTCTTGGATTGAACATAATTTAAAAAATATTAGAAAAAATTTATGGAATTTTCTTCAAGATAGCATCTATATATAAAGGACTCAAATTAATGAAGGAAGATTTATTGCATTATGTATGGCGTTTGAAGAAATTTGAATTGAATAATTTGCAAACGACGGATGGGGAGGAAATCACGATTATACAGTTTGGAAATCATAATAGCCACGCTGGTGCGGATTTCCTGAATGCCCGTATCAGTATCGGTGAAACCGTTTGGGGAGGAAATGTGGAAATGCACCTCAAATCCTCTGACTGGGTAAAGCATAAACACAGCGATGATGATGCTTATAATAATGTAATTCTCCATGTGGTGTATGAAGAGGATGTTCCTATATTCAGATCCTCTGGCGAGAAAATTCCATGCTTGGAGCTGAAAGGGAGAATTTCGGAAAGATTGCGAAGCCAATACCTGAGACTCTTGCATAATGAAAAACGAATTCCTTGTGAGGGATTGCATGACTCCGTTTCCGATTTTACTTGGAAAATGTGGTTGGATGGTTTATTGGTAGAAAGATTGGAAAATAAAATCCTACCGATAGAACGGGAAATGAAATTAACGAAGAATGATAGGGAAGAGGTTTTCTATCGTTTTCTTGCCCGCAATTTCGGGGTAAAAGTAAATGCCTATCCTTTTGAACATTTGGCGAGATCCCTTCCTTTGAAAGTATTGGCGAAGCATAAGAATAATTTATTCGCAATAGAAGCGCTCCTTTTCGGACAAGCGGGGATGCTGGATATTGATTTCAAAGATGAATATCCCAAGCAATTAAAAAAGGAATATGAATTCTTAAAAAAGAAATATGAATTACTTCCAATCCACCTATCAGAATGGAAAATGCTCAGGCTTCGCCCCGCGAATTTTCCTACTATTCGAATTGCACAGTTTGCGGCATTGGTTCATCAATCGCAACGTTTGTTCAGTAGGATTCTTTGGGCGCAGACTATTTCGGATATAGAAAACCTTTTCGATGTTGGGGTTTCTGAATATTGGACAAAACACTATGTTTTCGACAAGGAATCGGAAGAGAAGGAAAAGCACCTAGGAAAAAGCACCATCAGATTAATCATCATAAATACTATCGTACCTTTTCTTTTTCATTATGGAATGGAAAAACAAGAACCTGCTTTTAAAACGAAGGCAATGAATTTGCTTAGGAATGTAAAATCAGAGAAAAACCATATTATTAATGTTTGGGACGAACTGGGTATCAAAGCAGGGAATGCCAGTGAGTCCCAAGCATTATTGCAATTGAAAAATGAATATTGCAATAAAAAAAGATGCCTCAATTGTAAAATCGGACATCAGATTCTTGGAAAAAATAGTAAGGGAATATTGAAAACAATTAACTGATTTAAGTTGCGGATAAATCCGCAACTTAAATTAATTATCTTTCACTTACTTACATCTGAAGATCAAACTGGGATTCTATTGGTCCCGGAATTAGGTTCGGATCATCATTAATCATTTGTCTAATATCAATTTCTATGCCTCTGGACATTGTGCTTATTGGAATATCATTGGCATTACCCTCAAAGGGGTTTTCCGTCGTTTCTCCAATACGCTCCATCGTATGGAAAATCCAAGAAACAATAACTGTAAAAGGTACTGTAAACCAAATAAAATAATTTCCTACAAATTCTACCACATCATGTATCGGACTTGTATGCACTTTCATATGTTCATGGATAGCATCTACTACAACCACACCTATTTCCTCAAATTCGTGCATCATCCCTAGCGGTAATAGTATGATGAATATCCACACGAATAAATAGTTTAAAGTTGCGAATTGTCGTGGATATGGAAAATTCTTAATCCGCTCGACCTTGCCTTGCAAAGTAAAGAATTCGGTAAGCATATTCTGCATTTCCATGTGTCGGAAATCTTCAATCAAGCCCTCATCCATCAGTTTGTTCAAATGGCGGGATTGTAAATTCAAGCAAGCTCCCTGTTTATTTTTTTTGCTTAGGATTTCCTTTTTTTCATCTTCGGAAATATAACCATCGAGTTCATCTTCCAGAGAATATTTCCATTCTTTCACCTCCACTTTCGCCATGTATTCCCTATCTGATTTATCCATTTTGCTAACTTCCCAAGGTTTGTGTTGCCTAAGTGCATGTCTGAGGCTTGTCATCCAAGCTACATGCCTCATTACCATTTCTTTCCTGATTTTAAATAATTCCTCTTCCGCCAAAGGATTTTTGGCATTTCTATTAGAAATAAAATCATTTATCATTAAAGTAAAGGATCTGGAAGCGTTAACAATACCTCCATAAATTTTCCTTGCTTCCCATAATCTATCATAAGAAGCATTGTTTTTAAAACTTACGATAAAGGCAACGGCAGTACCCACGACCCCAATTGGCAACCAAGGTAAATGAAGCCAATAAAAGCCCAATCCCTTATACATAAAAACAGGTACGGCACCAATCAGTATAAACTTATAAACATCTCTCCTTGTCCATTTCATCATGCCCCATAAGGGGAACTTTCTCTTTGTGTACATTAATTATGATTTAGTATTTTAAATTAGATAATCAGTCATCCAAGTCTCCTGCATCTTCATCCGCAAAAGAATCAACCATGATATTCTTTTTTACAAAACTACACCATTTGCAAGTGTCCTTTCCGCAACCATTATAAAAATCCTGTTCCATGATAGAATGGTAAGTATCCACCATCATTTTTCCAACTAAGCGTTCGTCTTCTTCATTGTATTTTAAAATTTTACTTGGAAAATTCTTTTCCCGATTGGTTTCTAAATAAGAAATTTCTGAAGAAGAAACTTTATTATTATTATTTCTATAATTTTCAAAAAGAATTTTATAAA
>JAHDHJ010000262.1 GCA_020631375.1 Saprospiraceae bacterium
ACTGTTAATAATTCCTATTTATATTATGCGAATAATACCCCCATGAATGTTGAGGAAAAAAAACGCAATCTCAGTTTCCAAGCGGGATTCGGCATTCTGGATTATTTAGCTATACAAGGTAGTTTTTTTCATGTTACACAAAATACATTCGATGCCAATTCAAAGCTATCTACAGGTTCCATTGCTATCGGGGGATTTTACAATAAGAAATTCGAGAGAACAAAGGGGAATGAAAAAACAAGAACCAGAGAACGCTTATTAGATACTTATTTGGGAATGGCTTATGGGAAAGTCAATCATGACTTCCTTAGTGAGAACAGTGGCTTTGCCAAAATGGATCTTAATTACATCAAACTATATGTGCAGACAGGCATACATTTGAAATTATGGAAAGTCGTAAAGTTCGCAGTTGCTTTCAGAGTGAACCACACGAATTATATCAAAGCCCACATTTATAATGACATCCCTTCTCCATTTAATTATTATTATGATAGAATCCTTGAGAATGACCCTTTTCTTAATATAGAATTCATCCCACGCTTAGATATTGGTTATAAATATGGCACTATTTATTTTACTAATACAACCTTTTTAGATTCTTTCAGTTTAAATTTTATTGGTCAAGATGACAACAATAGAATACACTCTAGAGAAAGTACGACATTATTAGGAATCACCTTAGACTTTGATGAATTCCTAAAGATAAAAAAGAGAAAGAAATCCAAGTAATGGGGGTCATTGGAATCCGAGCCTGCAAAGCGAAAGCAGCTTAGTAGTTAGTCAAGTTAATAGTGTCGGATGAATTTTAGTGAATTTTTAGTCTGAACAAGGCGAAGGTTCATGACTTTAGCCATAGCTAAAGGAGTGGTTCTTCAACGAAGTACAGGCTAAAAAGATGCTGAAAGAACACGACATGATTAACTTGGCTAACTACTAAGATTAAGAGAAAAGGCAAACCCGAATAAACGCTTCCTACTTTTTTCTTCTTTTGAAGAATTTAGGATTCGTATTTTTTCTTTTCTTTTTACTTCTTTGCTTAATGATTTCATGCTTAATTTGACGATTGGCATCACCAAGGAGTTTTTCTACCAAATCCGGTCGTTCCATTTTTTCCAATGATTCCCGAATCTGTCTCCGATTTTCTTTTTTGTGCCAAAAGAAAAATTTGTGCTGGTTCTGTTTGTCTTTTTTAGTTTTTGCCGTAAAGACAGGACGCAATGTATAAGGGTGCAAACCCGTATAATAAATCACTGTGGCAACAGTCATCGGAGTAGGCGTAAAATCCTGAACCTGTTCCAATCTGAAGCCCATGTCCTTAGTTTCTGCTGCCAAATTCGCCATATCTTCTTCCTTGCTTCCCGGATGGCTGGAAATAAAATACGGAATCAGAGGTTGGTTCAAATTATGTTTCTTATTAGCAGCTTCATATTTTTCCTTGAACTTATGGAAATGTTTGAAAGATGGCTTACGCATCAATTTCAACGTATCATCCGATGTATGTTCCGGTGCAACCTTGAGTCTTCCGCAAACATGGCGGCTGACCAACTGGTCCATATATTCATCCAAGCTGCCATCATTATTCTTATTGTAATCATCCACCAATAAATCATAGCGGATACCACTTCCTACAAACGCTTTTTTCACCTTGGGGTGATCGTCCACTTTTTTGTATATTTTGGTCAAGGGCTTATGGCTCGTATCCAAATTGCTACAAACTACAGGGTGAATACAAGAGGGAGCTACGCACCTATCACAAATGGATTGTACTTTCCCTTTCATTTTATACATATTGGCGGATGGACCGCCAATGTCGGAAATATAGCCTTTGAAATCGGGCATATTCGTGACCTTATCCACTTCTTTCATAATGGATTCTTCCGAACGGGAAGCAATGAATTTGCCCTGATGGGCAGAAATGGTACAGAAACTACATCCGCCAAAACACCCTCGGTGCATATTGATGGAAAACTTAATCATTTCAAATGCGGGAATCGAACCTCTCTTCTTATATTTTGGATGTGGTTCACGGGTATATGGCAAATCGAAAGAAGCATCTATCTCTTCTTCCAACATCGGCGGATAAGGCGGGTTGACCACCAATAATTTACCCTTTACATTTTGTAATATTCTTCTGGCATTTACCTTGTTGGATTCTTGCTCTATCGTTTTGAAATTCGCGGCAAAACTCTTTTTGTCCTTTTGACATTTTTCATGGGAGAAGATTTTCACATCTTCCCAATGTTTATTTTTCAATAATTTATCATCCTCGGATTGCAGATAAGAAACCTGGGGAATATTTTTCATACTGGACAATGGCACTCCCTTATCCAATAATCTCAATATTTCAAACAAAGGCTGCTCCCCCATCCCATACACCAACAAGTCCGCTCCCGAATCCACCAATACGCTAGGCATGAGTTCATCTTTCCAATAATCATAATGGGTAACCCGCCTTAATGAAGCTTCTATTCCTCCGATAATCACAGGCACATCCGGATAAATATCCTTTAGGATTTTGGTGTAAACCGTAGTGGCATAATCCGGTCTGAATCCCGCTTCGCCCCCAGGTGAATAGGCATCTGTAGAACGCCTCCGCTTACTTGCCGTATAATGATTCACCATCGGATCCATACAACCGGAAGTCACTCCAAAAAATAATCTCGGCGCGCCGAATTTCTTGAAATCCCGGAAATCATCCCTCCAATTGGGTTGTGGAATAATTCCGACCTTATAACCTTTGCTTTCTATAATCCGACCAATGACCGCACTACCGAATGCAGGATGATCCACATAAGCATCACCTGAGATGATGATGACATCCAATTCTTCCCATCCCCTTTTCTCTACCTCTTTCAAAGTAATCGGAAGCCAATCCGTTATCGGTCGTAATTCATTCATACTACAAAGATAGTTCTTTTCGGGAATGGAAAAACAATAAGATCTAGCCTTTGTTATTTTTTATTCCTTCGATGAATTGCCCCCTAAGGGATGGTGAAATAAAACTTACATTCTACAATTAATTTTCATCCAAGTACTTTTCCAAAGCTCTGGCTGTTTTCAAGGGTCCTTTGGTCAATGTCATATTCACTAGCCAATTAGGAATCGAACCAGCAGGATCCGCATAGACGGTATTCCTGGTTTCTACCTTATTCTCCCCGACCTCCCTTACTTCCCAAGAAGCTCCATAATCCATTATCCTGATGACCTTCTCACCATACCTATCGGGAACATATTCTTCATGGTTTTCGGGAACAGAAGATTTAAAATGGTGGGTCCTCGTATTTTCATCAAAATGATATACAGAATGTGCGACAACATCCCGATCCCAAACAGGACTGGGAACATTTGCTCTTGTATAATATATGATTTCAGCACCAGAGGGTCTAGCCAAAGTCTTGGCTTCACTACATTTGAAAATCCATTTTGTATAACTATCCGCATCGTTCAGTACATCGACTACCCTTTGTCCAGAAACATTGAAAACGTGGTCGATCCTAAGTTCCTTAAGACTGGTTCCGGCACGGGTTCTTTTATAAACCTTGAGATTTCCCTCCTCAACAGTCAATTTCCAAGGACTATGCTCATCGGAATAGTTAATAGGATCAAGATTCGTTGTATTGTTTATAAAGCCCAATAAGAGTATTGGGAAAATTTTGAGAAGTGATTTCACGTGTTTCGATTTATTCTTAGCCTAAATTTACGGTATTTTTAAAAGCCCATTTGTTATTTACTGTTAATTTTGTAGGAATGAAATCATATTTTTCCATACCTCTCCTTATCATTTATCTATTTTTCTGTTATCTGATGCTGGAAATCACCCTACAATACATTCCTTACCACACCGATGTGGCATTCCTACGTATCAAACAGGATGAAATAGCCTTGGATTACTACAAAGTTGCCTTTTTCATACATGTCTATACTTCCATGTTGGTCTTATTGGCGGGTTTCACCCAATTTTCTTCTAGCATACTTAGAAAATTCCCAAAAATACACAGGACCAATGGTTGGATTTATTTCCTTACAGTTTGTCTATTATCCGGTCCGACAGGTTTGATTATGGGCTTTCATGCCAATGGCGGTTTTTATTCACAATTGGCATTTTGCCTATTGGCAATACTTTGGGTTTATTTTACTGTAATAGCATTTATTAAAATTAGGAAAAAGGACATTCTTGCCCACAAAAAATATATGGTCAGGAGTTTTGCTTTGGCATTGTCTGCCATAACTTTAAGGGCTTGGAAATATATCATCGTCAGATTATTCCTCCCTCCTCCTATGGATGCTTATAGAATTGTTGCTTGGTTGGCTTGGGTTTTGAATCTGGTTATTGCCGAAATTATTATCTTTAAGTATTTTAATAAAAGAATGCGATAATCTATTATTGATGATATGAGACAATGTTCTAATGAGGTAGTGGTAATCCAATAAATTGAAGCATTAAAAATCGTAAACGTTTAAAACCATTTCAAAATGAAAAATCTATTATTTATTTTATCCTTGTTATTTTTTATTTCCTGTGGAAATAAAAAAACTGATGAAGCAATTGATGCTACCACTTTTGATGTCGTTGAACCGGAAACAGAGGAGACTCCGACTGAAACAAATATTGCCCCAGCTACAAAAACATACGAGCCAAAAGACATCATTGGAAATTATGTAGGAATGTTCAGGGCTGACATATTCGATGAAGCCAAAAAACCTTCCTGGGCAAATAAAATCAGCTTGTCGATTGATAAAATAGACGGGGACAAAGTTGAGGGACATAGTGTTGTTGCAGGAAATGACCGTCCGTTTTCGGGATTGATTTCCGAATATGATTCCGATGAAGGAGTTTTTGAAATCAGTGTAAAGGAGCCTGGAGATGATAAGTATGACGGTGAATTTAATTTTAATGTTTCGCCTAAAAAGAACCAAGCGGAAGGATTTTGGGATGCCAATGATAATAAACTTGCAGTCACCCGAAGAAAATACAAATTGGAAAAAAAGGAATTCAAATATGATCCGGAATTAAGCCTTGACGACATGAATTATGTAGAACTATATGGGACGTATAATGACCATACCGGAGAATCGGAAATGGTTACCGGAAATGTAGCGAATAAAAATCCTTCTACAGAAGAGTTGACTAAAGCAGATGTGGAAAATATGCACAAGGGAGATTTGGAAGTGATGAGGAATGCCATTTATGCCCGGCATGGGTATTCTTTCAAAAACCGTAAAATGAGATACGTTTTTAATTTTGTGGATTGGTATGTCCCCCACTCTACCGATATCCGTGATAAATTAACGGATATTGAAAAAAAGAATATCGATTTAATGAAACGTTATGAGCAACATGCGGAAAGATATTATGATAGTTTTGGGCGGTAGGGTTTTATAGAAACATGAGTCATCCCGAATTTTGATTTACATTAAAAAACTATTATTTGTTGTAA
>JAHDHJ010000263.1 GCA_020631375.1 Saprospiraceae bacterium
CGAGGAACCGTCCATGCAGCTCCTGTCATCGCCATTGCGGGGGGGCTTGGGTGTTTCGAACCTCGTAAACCGCCCATCAGTAATATTGCTGATTTTGAGGATAGAGGTGTAGAATATATCATCAAGGATCCTGAAGTTTATCGGGATAAGAGGGTGGTGATTGCCGGGGGAGGTGATTCTGCCCTAGATTGGACGATCTTTCTGACTGATGTTGCCAGCGAGGTGACCTTGGTGCATAGAAGAACGAGTTTTAGAGGGGCGTTGGATTCTGTAGAGAAAGTGATGGAACTCAGTGAATCGGGTAAGGTAAATTTGATCACAGATGCACAGGTGGTGGGTCTGGGGGGGAATGGAAGTTTATCCGAGGTGATCATCAAACATAAAAAATCGGGCGAAGCCCAGAAAGAAACGGATCATTTTATTCCTTTATTCGGTTTGGCTCCCAAATTGGGACCCATCGCTGAATGGGGTTTGAACATCAATAAAAATGCAATAGAGGTCGATACGTTTGATTATTCAACCAATGTCGATGGCATTTATGCGATTGGTGATATCAATACATATCCGGGTAAATTGAAATTGATTCTTTGTGGTTTCCATGAAGCGACTTTGATGGTTCAATCCGCATTTAAACGAATTTATCCGGATAAGAAGTTGAGTTTCAAATATACGACCGTTAATGGGGTGCAGGGTTTCGAAAGTTGAACCACTTCGGAGTTTATCATGTTGAATCATTAAAAAGGAAAAATGTCTAAGGATATTGTAAAACTGACGGTTATTGATAGGGAAGGAGAGAAGCATATTTTGGAGGCTCCGACAGATATGAATATGAATCTCATGGAGGTTTGTAAATCCTATGAATTACCTGTGAAGGGGACTTGTGGTGGGATGGCTCTTTGTTCTACTTGCCATTGTTATGTGATGTCGGAGCATGAACTCCCCGAAATGAGTGAGGATGAGGAAGACATGTTGGACCAAGCTTTTTTTGTAGAGGATTCGAGCCGTCTGGGCTGCCAGCTCCATGTTTCGGAAGCATTGGATGGCTTGGTGGTTAAATTGGCACCAGAAGGGGAATAAGGTTTAATCCACAACAAACCGATAACCGACTCCTCTCACGGATTTGAAAAATTGGGGTTCCTTGGGGTCTTCTTCGAAATATTTCCGGAAAGCCAGTATAAAATTGTCGATGGTTCGGGTGGAGGGGTAGACATCGTAGCCCCAAACCGATTGTAAAATTTGCTGCCGGCTCACTACTTCATCTTTTCTTTCTATCAAAAGTTTTAAAAGCATCGCTTCTTTTTTGGTGAGGCGGAATTCTCCTTGTTGTCCGATGGCATCATAGGTCGTAAAATTGACTTGGTTTTTTCCAAAGGAATATGTTTCTTCAATTTTACGGGTTTGTTTTTGGCTTCGTCGAATTAGATTATTGACACGTAAAAGGAGTTCTTCTAGATTGAAGGGTTTGGTGAGATAATCATCTGCTCCTCTTTTCAATCCTTGGACTCGATCTGCGGGAGTGTCTTTGGCGGTGAGCATAATAATTCCCACTTCCGAGTTTTTTAATCGGACTTGTTCGCAAATACTAAAGCCATCTACTTCTGGGAGCATAACATCAAGGATAATTAAATCGAAATGTTGTTCTTGCGAAAATTTGATGGCTTCCAAACCGTTGCCGGTTTCGACCACTTCGTAATTTTCTAATTCAAGATTTAATTTTATGATGCTTCTTATATTTTCTTCATCTTCTACTAATAAAATCCTCATGATGAAATTTTCTGTTGTGGCAAATAAATGGTAAAAATAGATCCTTTCGGCGAATTATCTTTTAATTTTATTTTTCCTCCGTGTTTGTCTATGATTTTCTTTACGATATATAACCCCAAACCGGTTCCTTTGGTTTCACGGGTGTTTTCATCTCCAATTCTATAAAATTTCTGGAAGACTTGTTTTTTTTCTGAATTAGGAATTCCGATACCATTATCTGAAATAGATATGGTATCAAAATAATTATCCTTGTTGTAATCTAACTGAATAACAGGGTTTTCCTTGTTGTATTTAATTGAATTCTCAATTAGGTTTTGGATGGATAGTTCGAGCCCGAATTTATCAGCGAAGATAAATGTATTTTTTTCAATCTGATTAATAATAGAAATTCCTAAATTATGATTGAGTATGTTTTCAATAATATTTTGTACAAAAGAATGCAATTCGATTTCTTCTGATTTAATATCGAATACATTTTCCAGCTTTGCAGCGAGTAATAAATTATTAACTAAATTTTCTAATCGTTCGGTTTCGGTCAAGGCATTATTAGAAAATTGTTCTATTTGTTTTCTTTCTAAATTTCTTTTTTTAAATGTTTGTAATATTAGTTTGATAGATGCTATTGGTGATTTTAGTTCATGTGTAATCGATAATAAAAAATTTCTACTTTGTCGAGCCGATTCGGTTTGTTTTTGATATCCTCGATTAATGAACCAAATTCCAATTAAAAGAGTAATGGCCAAAACGAAGGCTTCTCCTAAGATCATCTTTTCTTGTCGGTCGTATTTTTTTTGTAGTTGAATGAAGTCAGGATCGGTTTTAAAATCATTAAGTTCAAAAGAAGCGTTTTGTATTTTTTTTGTGATAATTAATAATTCTGATTTTGCAGTAAAAGCATCACTGTTTTTTACATGCAATAAATAAGACCACCAGCCTAGAGCTAGGAGTATGTACATCATAATTATGATGGATAATATTCTAAGCCTTTTGTTTTTCAATTTTCTTCATTTTAAAAATATAGAATATAATTGAAAATAACAATAAAAGTATTGTCGTTGTCCAAATCCAATTAAATTGAGAAGATAAATCAAAAATAATTGGATCGTCGATTCCAATTGTAACTATACTTGACCAATAAAACGGGGCATGATATTTCGGATAGGTATTTGAGAGGTATTCTAATTTAGCATTTCTTAGAGCAATAGATTTTTTTTGATTTTTTAGCAAGTTTTTATAAAATAACAGGATAATATCTTTTGTTGGTTTGTCGGAGACAGACCAAAGGGTTGGAACAATAGAAGGGCAGCCTGCATAAGATAACCCTCTAGCAATACTCATGTTTCCTTCTCCTGTTTTTACATCTCCAATACCGGAATTACATGCACTAAGAGTTATCATTTGTGCATTCGTTTTTAAATTATATAGTTCGTATGCATATAGTTTGTTGAGGGTGTCGGAATTTAGATTAGTGAATTCTAAAGAAGATTTCAATGAGTTCTGTTGATCTAATAATGTATGCCCTGCAAGATGGAGGACATCGTTAGAGTTAGCCATTTGTTTAAAGGAAGGTAGAGTGGCATCATTTTCAAAATAGGCTTTACCATTTAATAATTTTTTTAGCTCTTTAATTTCTTTGTTGGCATAGGGTAGTTTGGCTAATTTTTTACCATCGTAGGATGGTGCAAAACCAACAAATTTAGCTTTTTTAAGGCTGGGGTTTTGTTTATTCAAAATAGAATAATCGTAAGAAATGATTTTATCTTTTATAAGATAGGGTAATGAGTAGAAATCGTCGACATCTTCTGGCAAGGATGTAATTAAAGATTCGAAAGAAATAAAATTCATACTTTCGAAAGGTATGATCTTAATACTTTTTTTGTCGGGATGTTTGTTGAGGGCAGGGGCAAGTAAAGTTAAGTATATATTGTACGCATTTTTTTTGAATTCAGAGACATTTCTTTTTGTAACTGCTGTTCTGTAATTGTTGATACGTTCAGATAAAGTATCTTTGGCAATAGGGATGGAAAAAATATTGTAGTCTTCTTTAGAAAAAGAAAAAATATAAGTTATGTAATCAGAGATATAGTAATCGATGATAAGTTCATCATCTTCAATTTGATTTGATATTCCATTGATATCTAATTCTGAATTTGCATACCTTAAGTTGTAATATTTAGGATGTTCTGATTCTATTCTCATTGTGAGATCATAATATTCATTATTAAGCTGTACTATTTGTTCGTTAATTTTTTTTAGTTCGTTGATGTTTTCTTCTCCCTGGGCTAATTGGTTTGAGTAAGCAATTTCCTGTTTGAGAAGAGATTCTTTATCCTTAAGAGAATCAGGAATTTCAAATTGATTAATGGCTGTGTTTCGATTAAGTGCATCCCTGAGAAGGACGTTTTTAGAATTTGCTGATGCATTGATAGCCAAGTTAAAATATTTATTTGATTTGTGTTTTGCATATAATTTTGTTGAAACATGAATTAATTTGTCGTTCGTTATTAAAGATGTTTCTAATAATTCGTTTTTAGAGTTTTGATATTTATATAAAGGTTTTATATTTTCAACAACATTGTACGCTAACTCATATTCCTTAGAAGCAAGAACCAAAGAGTCTTTTTCGTAAAAATAGTCCCCTTTTAGATTATGAGCTTTTATTAATAAAAGAGGAAAAGATACTAGGTTATTCCTTTTATTGTTTATACTAATATCTTTGTCTTTTTGTGTGCATTTCAGAATGACCTTTTCTAGATAATTAAGGAATATTGTGCTATCATTTTTATTTTCCTCAGCAATGAGCAATAAATTATCAATGGAGCTTTCGGTATTAGTTTGTATATTGTTGTAAATTTTTTCAGCTGCTTTCAAGTGATGTAATGCTAATTCTTTTTTTTCTTTCGAAAGATATAAATTTCCGAAAGTATAATGAAGATCTGCATGTGTCAGAATATTTGAAAATTTAGGATTTCCTTCAATAATGCTTAAGGCCTTATTGAGATAGAAAAGGCTAGAATCTTTGTCTATAGAAATAAAATTGTATCCTATTTGGGTTAGATACTTTGCAACATTTTTACCTATTTTGTTATTGGAGTGCGATATACATTTCTTATATGATTTTATAGCTTTTTTATGCCTATTCGTTTTCTCAGAAATTAAAGCAATCCCTTCATGATAATATTGGAGGTCCGAGTGATCTTTTCCCAATGTTTTTTCTGCGATATCTTTTGCAATAACATAATATTTTTCGGCCATATCATAATCCTTTAAATCCATTCTTAAATCACCAATTAATCCATGGCAGTCAGCCAGAATGTTTTTATCAAAACTTCTCCATCTTTTACAATCATTGATCAATGTTTGAGCAATTTTTTCAGCTTCTCTAAAATTATTGGTATAATAATATAAATATCCTAAATTTAATTTTTCAACAAAGACTTCTGGGTGATTGTGTTTTTTTAATAGGTTTTTCTTAAGAGAATAAAGTTCTATCGCCGTCTTATAATGGCCAAAATATTCAAAATAATAAGCAATAATATTCAGTATCATTTGCAAATTATCCATGAAAGGTTTTGGGGAAAGTGCTGATGCTGTATATAAAAGTAAATAATTCAGACTAAGTACTGTTTTGTTTAGAGAGTTCGTCATATCTTC
>JAHDHJ010000264.1 GCA_020631375.1 Saprospiraceae bacterium
GGAATTTAATATATTTAATTCTCTATTTCTTTCTTGTAGTTCTTTTATCTTCATTTTATGATTCTAAAAATATTTATTGAGAATCCGGTAATTCATTTAAGAAAGTATATTTCTTTTTGTCAATATCTATTTCACAGCAATAAGTTTGTATGCCATTCGTGACCATTAAAAAAGGGACTTGTAATTCTATATTGTACAAGGCAATCTGATCGAATACCTTTTGGTTGATTTCAATATTAGGGCGTTTACATTCTACCAATAAAAATGGTTCTAAGTTTTTATCGTAAATAAGTATATCGCATCTTCTTTCTAAGTTATTGACTTTTAAGTACTTTTCTAATTTGATTCTGTTCTTATTATAAGCTAATTCTTTGATTAAATATTTAACTACAAGTTGGCGAACCATTTCTTCAGGTAATAGAACATACCATTTTTTTCGGATTTCATCCCAAACAAACTTTTTGTCATCCCCTTGTTTGATTTTTAAGTCATCGGAATATTTGAGAAAATCAATTTCTAAAAGCATCGTATTATTTTAATTTTATAATATGCGCCGTCGTTCGGAATTCAATATTATTTTCCAAACATTTCTTTCTTATGAATTCAACCTTACTTTTTTTATTTGAACCATCGACAAGGATGAAATCGAAATCAAACTCTTCGGATAATGCCGCTAAATTTACGAAAACATTATTTTGTATGATGATGCCATTCACTTGGATTTTATTCATGCTTCGCAAATCATAATAATTCTCATCTAAGAGATAGAATTTCTTATCCGCAATTTGTAAAAATGAACCATTGATAAAATATTTTTCGGATTCCAATTCTTCTGAATGATTGGAGAATGTACGATAGCCCTTTGCTGCGAAGTCCTCTGATTTTTCAGTTAGTTCTTCATTTTTAATGGTTATTCTTTTTCCATTTTCAAAATAATCTATCAAGTGTCCTTTTGTATCATAAAAAACGATTTCCTCCCTGTCTTGATGCACTAATTTTCTGATGGATTGAATACTCAAAATAAAACCCAGTATAGCTAAGAAAACCCAAAGGAATTTTTTAATATCTTTTTTTAACCAAATGGCTAAAAATGCGATTGCTATATAGGAGAAAACCATTTGTCCGAAAGAGAAATGAATATGTTCAACCAAACTATAGGGGGCTTTTTCCAGAATAAAAATTAAGGCATTCATTATCCATATTATTTTATTCAAAATAAAGCCGATAAATGAAGCAAGAAAAGGAATGAATGTTTGGAGTAATAACAATATCATTCCAAGTTTCATGATTAGACCCGCAGCAGGAATAACAATGAGTCCGGAGAAAATAAAATAAGATGGGAATTGGTCAAAATAATATAAACTAATAGGTAAGGTAGTAATTTGTGCTGCTATGGAAACGGAAGTCATTTCCCATATATATTTTCCAAACCTGTTTTCTACATACCAACTCTTATGAATCAAAGGGTGGAAAAACACAATTCCGATTACAGCCAAATAGGATAATTGGAATCCCGGATTAAATAATAAATAGGGATTTAATAATAGAATGAAAAATGCGGAAGATGCCAGTGTATTATAAGTGTTGTTATTTCTGGAAAGAAAATTTCCGATAGCCAAAAAAGAAAACATGGTGGCTGCTCTAAGGACAGAGGGTGATGCTCCGGTTATAAATGCAAATCCCCAAATCAATAAAAGGGACAATGTCAATTCTATTGTTTTGAATTTTTTATCCTGTCTTTTGAACAAAGCAAAAATGAATTGGATAATGGCAAATAGAATTCCGACATGCAAACCCGAAACTGCAAGTACGTGCATGGCTCCCGTTCCGGAATATGCCAGTTTGACTTCATCCGTAATTTCATCCTTATAACCTAAAAGCAATGCAGAACCGACTGCAAATTCATTAGAGGTAATCAAATGTTTTTTTAAAACCTTGATGGCTTTTTTCCTAAGTTTATAACTATAATAATAAAAAGGACTTCCCTTATTTTTTTCTAAAATTTTCCAACTGCCCTCTTTGAGGTATGAGTTATAATGTATGTTTTGGAAATGCTGGTATCGGGAATAATCAAATGCTTCTGGGTTATTGGGCTGGGGAATGGAATTGATCCAAGAAGAAAGGATAATTCTGTCGCCATATTCCAGTTGGGTTGCCAAAGTATCCAATTTGATATTAAGGGATAAATTGCCGGATGCTTTTTCCCATTGGTTTTCGGTTTTTATACTTTCTATTTTCAGATTGACCCGCAGAGGGTTTCCCGGAGTTGGCATACTATTGACAAGACCAATGATTTCATTCTTGTCTTGGGTGAGAAATTGCTCAAAATAATCCTTTTTATTTCTTTCGTCCTTTAACTGGACAAGACTATGTCCTAGGATAAATAATAATAAATAGACTGTGATACCAAAAAACCATCCGCCTCTTTTTATTTCTTTGAAAAAGGAAAATATAAAAGGAATCAAGAGAATGGCAATTCCAAATTCAAGGAAAGGGATGGGATAAAATTCGCCTATGATTATCCCTAGCATCAATGGAATAATCATTCTTATAAAAGGTATGGGTCGAAGTGTGTTTTTCAAGTAAGACTATGTTTTGTATAAACATAGGAAATTCTGACGAAAATATGAATTTTGTATTTGCTATTTTTACTAATATTGCGGCATGGAATTGAAAAATGATTTATTACTAAGGACAGCAAAAGGCGAGATTACGGAAAGACCACCAGTTTGGCTCATGAGGCAAGCAGGCAGGATTTTGCCACAATACAGAGCATTAAGAGGTAAATTATCTGGTTTTAAGGAATTGGTGGAAACACCGCACCTTGCGGCAGAAGTCACGATTCAACCCATAGATGAGTTGGATGTGGATGCAGCCATTATTTTTTCTGACATCTTGGTTATTCCGGAGGCAATGGGCTTGGAATACCAATTGATAGAGAAAAAAGGTCCTTGGTTTCCGGAGACGATTCATTCCATGAAAGATATTGATAAACTGGTTTCAGGTGCGGAAGCTGCCGTCCAATTGGAATATGTTTATGAGGCATTGAGGATAACGAAAAGGGAATTGGCTGGGCGTGTGCCATTGATTGGTTTTTCCGGCGCACCTTGGACATTGTTGTCCTATATGGTTGAGGGAAGTGGTTCGAAAACCTTTTCCAAAGCAAAGAAATTCCTTTATACACAACCCGAAGCAGCCCATGCTTTATTGGATAAATTATCGGATACGATAATCGTCTATTTGAAAAATAAGATAAATGCCGGAGCTGATCTGATTCAGATTTTCGATTCTTGGGCGGGAATACTTTCTCCTGAACAATACAAGGAATTTTCATTGCCATATATCCGTAAAATTTGTGCTGCAATAGATGAGGCACCGATTACCGTTTTTGCAAAAGGAGCTTGGTTTGTATTGGAAGAATTGAATGATTTACCTTGTAATGTGCTTGGTTTGGATTGGAATACTACGCCGGAATTCGCTAGGGAAAGATTAGGAAAGGATAGGGTAGTGCAAGGGAATCTTGACCCCTGTATCCTTTATTCTCCTCTTGAAAATATCAAGGAAAAAACCTTGGATATGGTCAATCGTTTTGGAGGGAAACAGATCGTGAATTTAGGTCATGGCGTTTATCCCGATACTCCTTTGGATGGTGTGAAGTGTTTCGTGGATACGGTGAAATCGATTTAATTTTTGCTGATATTTTGAGTAAAAGCAGAATTAGGGCTGACCGAAACCACTTTTATTTCAACTCTTCTATTGGCTGCTTGTTCTTGATCCGTTTTGGCATAAGGGAATGGCATTTTGGAATTTCCATAACCTTTGAAAGTCATCCTTTCTTCAGCTATTCCATTTCGGGATAAATATTTGAATATTTTTTTTGCCCTAGCTTCTGAAAGGTCGGCCCCTGCAAATTTTTTGATAGCAGGTCGATCTTTTGTTGCTTTGATATAACGAATATTTACATGACCTCCAATCTCAAAAGTAAAATCCGTATTGTCTTGCAAAGTTTTCAATAGTCTTTTTAATTCCGGTACGGAACTTTTTAATAAGACAGTTTTTCCACCTGCAAATAAAACTTTTTTAAGATTCAAAACTGCTCCTTCCCGAATGGGCGTGAGTTCGACTATTATTTTATTCTCTTCATTTGCTTGAATGGTGAAAGACCTGCTTTCATTGAAATACCCTTTGGCAGAAAATTCAAAATTCATTTTTTTGGTTTCTTCCATTTCATACCAAATATCACATTTTCCAGGCTCATATGTAGCATATTCCTTATCGTCAAGAGGAGATAATATTTTAGCATAAATAAGAGAGTCCGTCATATTGTCCTTGATAATGAATTCAAGTAAAGTTCCATTTTCAATAGCTTTTTCCCGTTCAGCAAAAACTATTGGATTTATTTTTTCCTTTTTTGTTTTTTTGTATAAACTTAATTCTACTCTTCTGTTTTTTTGCCTGCCAGATTGGCTATCATTATCAGAAACAGGATGGTTTTCCCCTACGGCATCCGTGATAAAGTATATTTCCGATTTAATATCTTTTTGTAAATATCGGATAATGGATTGGTTTCTTTTTTGAGATAATGCAATATTATCTTCTTGGTTCCCAATGGCGTCTGTGTGTCCTATCATTTGGATATAGCCAGAAAAATCAGTTTGTAAAAGTTTTCTAAATTCTTCTAATTTTCCAAATTCACTTGCTTTGATTTCAGATTTCCCGAAATCAAATTCTATGGAATTATGATGAATTAAGGAACTACTATTTGCCTTATTTTGAGCAATTGCGAAAGATTGAATTGACAAATAAAATAGTATGTTAAGGATTATATGCCTCATTTGAATCTATTGTTTTATCCATAATGAGGGAAACTAAAAAAGTTACAATTTTATTTTTGTTGTTTCATCATAGTCAAAAGGGATTTTGATTTTTTTTCCGAGGACCTTAGCTTTTACGGTTCCTTTCATTTTTATATCTATCTTTCTATCCCCTAGAATACTCTTAGCTAATGAACCCATACTTCCAAGCACTTTTTTCAGAGAGATAGAAGTTTCTATCGGAACGGAAAAGTCAGATCTTTTAGGAACTTTTGTTTCCTTAATTTGTGATACTTCCGCCATTTTTGTTCCGTTAATCATGACATCACAATCTATATGGATAACTTTTGCACCAATTCTCCTTGGGTTATTCATAATCGCATCCGCAGTTATTTTTACAGTTCCCGTCCTATCAATGGATTGAAATTTTAAATTGCTCACTTCCTTGAAAACAATATCTTTGGAACTGCCACAGCCCATTAAAAAAATAGCAAGAAAAATAATCGGGAATAAATTTTTCATAATTATGAAATTGGATTTATGAATAAAAATGAGAAGCCCAAATCAACATGAATAGATTTGGGCTTCTTGGAAAAATAA
>JAHDHJ010000265.1 GCA_020631375.1 Saprospiraceae bacterium
CCTTCTGGATTGTCTTGTATGTAAATGAAAGAACTATTATGCCAATTAAAGCCATTTCCACTAATGACTGTGCTATCTATACTTGTTCTCCAATAATAGACAGTACTATCTATCATGTTCATGTCTGGAGTCCAATCCAAAACGCCTCCCAAAGATGTTATTATTGTGGATTCTTTGAGTGGGCTATTAAATAGTTCTGTTGTATCTATTTCAAAATAATAATTCAAAGTTTCTGAAAAGGCGTTGGCAGTAGATGCTTTGAGTGTCAATGAATTGTTATTAACAATGCTGAATTCGTATGGATAAATAGGGAAGATGTCGTTGGCTACGACGAAATATGCTATTCTGGCAGTGTTGTTAGCTTCGGCGGATGAGGGCATTTCAAGTACTTCATCGTCTATGTCTAAGGAAACTTGGATGTGATTTGTACCAATAGGATTCCCTTCTTGGAGAGGAAGCTTGATAGAAAAAGTACTTTCAAAAAGAGGTGCGTCAATTCTGTATGTTCCTAAATCAGCAAGAGAACCATTTGGTAATTCATTCTCTAGGCGGATATTAATTGAATCTTTGATACCTCTGCCAATATTCTTAATGGAAAGGAATAAGTCGATACTATCTTCCTCTACATTAACTACATTAGGGCTGATAGTACTTTCTATTTCATCAACAATATAATCTGGAGTTTGGTGAGGATTTAATCTTATGGCAGGATCTCCATGTAAGGTTAAGGCATTTCTAATTAATTCAGCTGTATAGGAATTATTAAATCCATAGTCCTCAATGGTTGCCTTTATTATTTCACCAATGGATTCTCCATAATTATCGTTTCCGGCATTATCATAAAAATACTTGGCATACTGGCTCAGGTTTCCTAGACTCGTTACCCATGATGCTCCAAAAAAACCAATGCATCCTTTGTCTTCTACAAATACAAATTCTTCACTAAGAGTTGTTTCAACCTCAAATATTCTATTGGTATTACAACCTATGGCATAGAACAGGGGATATTTCGCATAATTTTGGTATTGATTGGGATTGCCTAAATCAAAATCCAAGGTGCTAGGGGCAGAATGCCCGAAAAAGGTTAGCATACTAGCTCCATTGTTGATCATAGGTATGACCTGGTCTAAAGGGACATCTACAACGGTTCCTGTAGAATTTTTAAAGAAAGAAACCATGTCAGCTCCAAAAGTACTGACAGCCAAACTATCTCCAAGGCTATTCAGTTCGCTTTTGATGAAATTCTGAATGTTTGCATCACCTCCACCAAAATGGAGTACCCGTTTCATCCATGCTTTATCCTCTATGGTTTGAGAACTTGTTATTTGATTTAATTCATGATCTTTTACTTTTTTTAAATATAATCTTAATTGGTCTGCATTTTTAACAGCAAGGCGCCCTACTCCCATGGAAGGGTTTGGAGAATCTGCCGGAGTAACGAAAAGGTGATCTGATGAAGGATAGCCAAATGATGGGACGAATGAAAACTGTTCCCAACTTTCAGCATCTGCCCTCATTTGTTGGTAAGTAACTCCTTTACCTATTAAATATAATAATTTTGGTTGCCAACTTAATTCTGCTTTTTTCAAGAAATTCTTAATAGCCATTTCATGCCTATCTATACCATAGCCGAACTGGTCGTACAATTGGGTGACATCAACAATTATGGGCGAATAGTCGCCACCAATTGGAGTTGCCCTATAATCTGCATATTCTTGTATATAATTATTGCCATTCCCATCATTATAAAAAGTTGGATGGGTTATCATGATATAATCATAAGAAGCATTAGTGAAATCATATTGAATGAAATCCCTTTTGACTATGTTATTCGGAGATTTGATTTGGTTTTCATTGTAAATTATAATTTCCCTTTCATCCATTGGGTCTGATGGCAAGGCTACTTTAATTGTGGTCCCATTAATAGTAGCTTCTAATCTTTTATTGTTACTTAAATCGATCACTATAGGATTTTGGGTAGCAATATTAAAATCATTTATTTCCAAATACCTTTTCCCTGTTCCTGTGGGTAAGGTGAATTTAGCGAAGTCACTTCCGTCAAATGAGAATAGTTTTGGATATTCTACAGATATAATAGATACAGCTGTCTTGTCGTCTTCGGTAGGGCTTTCTAATGAGACCGTATTATTTCCTTGATTAAGATTTGAAGTAGGTATGGTTATATTTAATGGCTTAACAGTCCAACTGGCAACAGTTTCGTTATGGATTTCGCTTCCATTAAGTTTTGTTATTATGTTTTGCGAAGTTTCGTTAGTGAAAAGTCTGATATTAATATTGGTATTTCCTTGATTTGAAGCAATATTGGTAATTGGCAAAGTGAAACTATGTGAGGAATTATAGTTCTTCCCATAACCTTCCCCTATATCATACTTACACTTTATAGAGCTATAAACTTTTCCCTGTAGGTGTGAAGAATGATGGATTTGTTCAATAGTAGAAATACAATGGGATTCTGCATTAGGTAGGTTAGTTAAATCATTTGCTATATTTTGGATTCGAAGCCCCGCATCATTATTCCATGTAAGGAAATAATTGGATTCATCAGTAAATAAGCTATATTTTGGATTTAGCTGATCAGAGGCTTGTTGATAAAGGTGTTGGTCTATCTCTCCTTTATTTGCTTCTCCATAGAACTCAATATAATCTCCATTAGTCAATGTCCCAGGATTGGTAACGTAAATAGGAACTTCTATACCATTGTGATATAAGTGAAGTTCACTTCCTAGTGGTATGTCAGCCCCAGAAAACATTCCGGCGTTGGATAGTTCGTTGTAAGTAATTCTATATATGCCATCTTCATCCAATGCTATCTTATAATAGGATTGATCATAATCAATCCATTCATTTCCATAAAGGATATCTCCTCCAATATTCATTTGGGAAAATACTGAATATAATGGAAGCAATATTAGGGAGATTACTAAAACATTTATTTTTGTATTCATTTTGTAATGCTTTAAGATTTTTTCTTTGGTAATTTAACGGTGATTATAGATAATCGTTGCAAAAAACATTCATTTTAAGGTTTGTTATATCTTTGTATTTATTCAGAATAAGTTGTGTAAAGACATAAAGTGGTACTTTATCCTACCCAAAACCATTCCATTTATTATGGTTTACTATAATGTTTCCCTGTTTTAGGGAGTTTTCATAGATGAATTGTTACTTAAAACTATAAATATACTACTTCTTTGACTAAATGGAGAAAGCCAAAACAAATATAGAATACCACATTGTGCCTCCTAAGAAATTCAAATTAGGACTTAATGAAATGATCCATTATAAGGAATTGTTTTTCTTTTTTACCTGGCGAGACATCAAAATAAAATATAAACAAACAATATTAGGTTTTTTTTGGGCGATTTTGCAGCCATTTCTGATGATGATGGTTTTTGTGGTTTTCTTTAGTAAAGTCCTTAAAATCCCTACGGATAATATTCCCGCCCCTGTTTTTTATTTCAGCGGATTATTGTATTGGAATATGTTTAGTAGCGGGGTTTCGGGTGCTGCTAATAGCATGGTCGAAAATGCGAATATTATAAAGAAAGTATATTTCCCCCGATTGATAATACCAATATCTTCAGTATTGGTTTCATTTTTTGATTTCCTAATGGCATCTGTTGTCTTTGTTGGCATTTTATGTTATTATTGGATGACTGAAGCCCATTTTTTTATGAGTTTTGCATATTTGTTTTATGTGATGATTGCATTAGTCTTAACTTTACTTACATCTTTGGGCTTGGGGACATTAATTGCATCACTTAATGTGAAATACCGGGATTTCCGTTATATAATCCCGTTTATGATACAAGTTATGATGTTTATAAGTCCGGTTATTTATCCAGTTTCCATATTGAACGATTTAGCAATTGCTAAATATATTTTTGCGCTGAACCCTCTTACAGGAGCATTGAATTTAAGCAGGGCAGGGCTACTGCCTGGTTCTGTTGATTGGATTTTGGTAATTATTAGTTTTATTTCAGCTATGCTTATATTTATAGTAGGGCTTGTATATTTTAGGAAAACAGAAGCATATTTTGCTGATTTAGCATAATCAAGGTACAATGAGACCAATCATAGAGGTTAAGAATGTCTGGAAAAGTTACAAAATAGGAAGTAGGCAAGAACGTTACTTAAGTTTAAGGGATTCTATAGCAGGAATAGGCAAAAATCTTTTTGGGCAAAAGCAAAAAAAAATTTGGGCATTGGAAAATGTGAGTTTTGATGTGATGCCGGGTGAATGTGTCGGAATAATAGGACGGAATGGTGCAGGAAAATCTACGATGTTAAAAATTCTATCTCGGATTACTCCACCAACAAAAGGCAGGATTACAATGAGGGGTAGAGTGGCTAGTTTGCTTGAAGTAGGTACAGGCTTCCACCCAGAACTTACAGGTAGGGAAAATGTTTATCTGAATGGCTCGATTTTAGGGATGAAGAGAAGTGAAATCAATGATCAGTTTGATCAAATTGTAGATTTCAGCGGTGTTGAGCAGTTTTTGGATACTCCGTTAAAACATTTTTCTAGTGGCATGCAACTTCGCCTTGCTTTTGCTGTGGCAGCACATCTCAATCCTGAAATTCTATTAATTGATGAAGTCTTAGCTGTGGGAGATACGGAATTTCAAAAAAAATGTATTGGCAAAATGGACGAGGTGAGCAAGAGTGGGAGAACAGTTATTTTTGTAAGCCATGATTTGAGGGCGGTGAAACAGCTTTGTAAAAGAACATTACTTATCCAAGATCATAAAGTGGAAATGGACGATTCATCGAATGAAGTGATAAATTTTTATCTTGATCAAGGTACTATGATGAACCATTCAAATATCTTTAAACCGAAGAATGATAAAAGGAATTCGACAATATTTAAATTTTCTGAAATTATATTTTCAAATCGGGATGAAGCGGATATGATCTGTTCGGGTAAAAATTTATATATTCAAATAAAATATGAAACATCTCTGAAAATAGGATGCTCCTTGGTCCTTTCTGTTTTTTTTAAAACAATAAATGATACTTTTCTTTTTGCTTGTAGATCTGATGTGATTGATTACCAGATTTTAATTGGGAAAAGAAAAGAGGAGTATACTTGTGTTATTCCTAGATTACCTTTAAAAGAGGGCCTGTATTCTTTTGGGGTCATAGCATTTAATAATAGTGGTTCTCTAAATGAGATAGGGACAGTAGGGCAAATTGTTGTAAATGGAGGAGATTTTTACGGGACAATGAAAGAACCGGCAACCGGGAAACCTGGTTTGTTAGTGGATTACTATTTTACAAATTAAAATAACTAGGATGTTTCGAGTTTCTAACTATATGGCAATAAGAAGAAGAATCGCTATACATGGGCAGAAAT
>JAHDHJ010000266.1 GCA_020631375.1 Saprospiraceae bacterium
TTATATTTTCTAGGGTTTCGTTTTTTTTAATTTTTATGACATTAAAATCATTTTTGTTTATTACTTTTTGTAGTGAATAATTTTTATTTTCTACTTGTTCTTTTAGTTTTGGATAGATTTTATTTTCATAAATAGCACATAAGGGTTCGTGTTTTTTTATTTTTTCATTCCAAATAATTGTCCCTAATTTTTCCTTGTTCCGTTTGGAAATTAATTCTTGGATAATGCCTTCATTTAAATATGGCATATCACAAGCGACTACAAAAAAAGAAGTATTCGGAAATTTCTCCAATGCCGACAAAATTCCTCCTATCGGACCTATTTCCTTATAGCTATCAAAAATTAAATTGATTTTTTTATTGAAATTATTTTTTTGTTCTTCTCGGCAAGAAATAAACACATCAGAACAAAACGGAGATATTAATTCACAAATATATTCTGCATGAGGAATACCATGATACACAATAAGGCTTTTATCTTTTTGCATTCTGCGACTGAATCCTCCCGCCAAAACCAAAGCATACAAATCACTTGTCTCTTTTAAAATCTTTTTTTCCTCCACTCTTTTCCATTAATTTTATTTCCTTGATGATAATATCATGGGAGAATGCTTTGCACATATCATAAATCGTCAGTGCTGCAATAGAGGCTCCGGTCATGGCTTCCATTTCTATTCCGGTTTTGGCAGTTACACTTGCCGTGCAATCTATTATCACATCATAATTTTCCACACGAATTTCTACCTGACAATTTTCCATGCCTATGGGATGGCATAAGGGAATTAATTCTCCGGTTTTTTTGGCAGCCATCACGCCTGCAATAATTGCCGTTTGAAAAACGGGTCCCTTATGTGTTTTTATTTCTCCATTGGTTAAATGATCCATTAATGATTCTCCTAAAACAACAATTGCTCTGGCTTTAGCTACCCTGTGTGTTATCTTTTTTGCCCCCACATTCACCATGCTGGGATTTCCTTTTTCGTCTATGTGTGTGAATTTATTTTCTTTCATATTTTTTATCTGTAAGCAATAAAAGGATAAGCCTCTCCCGCTTTGAATTCATTTTTCCCTTTTGGCAATTCCATGAATCCATCCGCATTTATCAAATTCGCCAAATCTCCGGAACCTTTTCCAATGACCGGCCGAGCTAATATTTTTCCGTCTTCAGAATATTCTATTTTAACTTGAAGAAAATATTGCAAATCATTATTGAAAATAAAATCTTCTTTTAAAACTGCATAAGGAAAATCCAATGCCGGCAAAGTTAATGTTTTCCTCAGCCAAGGCAGAACATATCTGTGCAAACACATAAAAGTAGATACCGGATTTCCGGGTAAGGCAAAAACAATTTTGCCATTTTTATTTTTTCCGAACCAAAAAGGTTTTCCCGGTCGTTGCCTTACTTTATGGAATAATTTTTCGACACCCAATTCATTTAATATTTCCGGAATATAATCGAATTTCCCTTTGGAAACACCTCCACTTAAAATTAGAAAATCATTTTCTTCCAATGCTTTTTTTAATTCGGATTTAATGACTTCTTTTTCATCATTAATATGAATAAGTGTGGAATTAATTTTTTCTTTTTTCAAAGCAGCAGATAAAACATGCACATTTGATTTCCTGATTTGATAAGGCAAGGGAGTTTCTTCTACATTTACCAATTCATCTCCTGTACTAAAAATGGCCAGCTTAGGCAATGCCAAAACTTTTAAAACCAATTTCCCCTCTGTCGCTGCAATACCTATTTCCGCAGCAGAAATTTTCATGCCTCTTTGTAAAATAATTTCTCCTTGCTTCCTGTCGTTTCCTTTCAAATGGACATTTTGCCATTTATTGATTTGGTGTAAATTAATTTTTATTTTATTATTTATTTTATCAAAATCTTCATATCGAACAACCGCATCCGTATTTTTTGGCAATACAGCACCAGTCATAATTTCTATCGCATTATTTTTATTTTCCAAAACAAGAGGCTTTGCTCCCGCTGCTTGGATTCCCTCTATCGGAAATAAATGATCGGGATTAAAATCAGAAGATGAAATCGCTACGCCGTCCATTCCCACCCGATTGAAAGGCGGAAAGTCTCTGTCCGCAAAAATATCTTCCGCCAAAATCCTCCCCTCGGAATTTTCTAATTTTACATCTTCTGTTTTTAATTCCAAACAGTTATTTAAAATAATTTCCGTAGCTTCTTCTACACTTATCATGCCCTAATCATTTAAAACGATATCATCACCAATATTAATTTTACCGCCTTGTTTTACTCTTGCAGTAATTCCTCCCATTCCTTCCATCGCTGCACATCCCCCTTCTCCAAAAGCGGCATCCATATTATTACAAGGAGGGCAATCTCCTGTCACTTCTAAAACCACATCATTCCCAATTCTAATTTCCTTATTAATAAATGAAATCAAATTCACTCCCGAAGCAACAATATTCCTCCTTGTATTTTGTGGAAGAATTTCTTTTCCATTTAAAAATCCGCTGATGGTTTTCAAATGTTCTTGTTGGATTATGGTCACTTGTCTTTTTCCATTTCTCTTTGTGTAATGGTCTCCATCCAAACCATTATCAACAGAAACTTCCACTTCATTTAAAATGGTAATTTCATTTGGTTTCGGACGAATGCTGATCCATTCTATTTTTCCTTTTTCCATTTTATTTATTCTTTGGACGGAATGCTTTTATTACATTTTCGTCAGTGATTAAAAAAGGTCCTTCTATCAAATCAATACAATAAGGAACTGCCGGAAAAACAGCATCCAAACATTCCCTAATCGCCTTGGGTTTACCAGGTAAATTAATAATTAAGGATTGGTTCCTAACCCCTGCCGTTTGTCGGGACAAAATTGCTGTCGGGACGAATTTCAAACTTTCCATCCTCATTAATTCGCCAAAGCCGGGCATCATTTTTTGACAAACGGCTTCCGTAGCTTCGGGAGTAACATCCCTTCGTGCCGGTCCCGTCCCTCCTGTAGTAATAATCAGGCAGCATTTTTTCTCATCTGCCATCTCAATCATTTTTTGTTCTAATAAATTCTGTTCATCCGGAATGACGGCATATTCATATTCCCATTCGGAAACTAAATATTCTTTCAATGTAGAAATTACCGCTTTGCCCGGTAAGTCTTCATATATTCCTTTACTTGCCCTATCGGAAACATTTATTATCCCTATTTTTGCTTTCATATTTAAAGATATGAATATTAGTTTTATATTTAGAGTTATTCTTAAATTTGTCATTAAGGTATCGCTAAAGGAATTACATTCCTTATCTAAATAATTCAAGTTGCGGACAAGTCCACAAAGTCCATAGAAAACTCTTTTTAATTTAAAACTATGGTCTATTGACAAGTTGCGTTTTACGCAACTTAGGCTAAATAATTAATTATGAAATTACGTTGTACTAAAAACAGTATTCGCATAAGGATTCGAAAATCTGAATTGGAAGAATTATCCAAAAAAAATATCATATCAGAATCTATTGATTTTGGAAATACTATTTTTTCTTTTTCCCTTTCCATAAGTGATGTCCCAAAAATAAATGCTGTTTTTGAAGAGAGGAAAATAAATGTTTTTCTCCCCGAAGTAAAAGCTATGGCTTGGATAGGTTCCGACCAAGTCGGAATGGAACATTTCAAACCTTTGGATAATTCTGAGGAGTTACATATTTTAATAGAAAAGGACTTTCCTTGCAAGGACAGGGAAGACGAAGACAAATCAGATACTTTTTGGGAATTGGCAGATGGAAGTGACGATGCTTGTTAGCTATCAACAATAAAAAATAAAGATGGGATTACTATCAAATACTCCAGCCGCCAAACAATCCAACCTCAGTTTAATCATTGCGAATCTGATTCCAATTTATGGTGTATTATTTTTGGGTTGGAAAGTTTTTGACGTTGTTATTTTTTATTGGTTGGAAACAATTATCATCGGTTTATTTAATGTAATAAAAATTTATTTGTGCCAGGGCGATGCTCCCAAAAATAATGACGAAGCCGCTAAGGCAATGGGGCCTTTTTTTGAATGGGCAAACGAACAGGGAAAGAAAAACGGAAATAAAAACGAAACATCCATAGGTGGAAAAAGTGCGACTGACTTAAATAATCAAGGAAAAGGATTCATAAGTATATTTTTTCTTTTCCATTATAATTTTTTCATTTTCGTTCAATTTATTTTTGTAATGGCTGCACTTGCCCCTAGCCATCTGAACGCATTCAATCCTTTGGACATGATACGGTTCATCCAAGAAAATACGGATTATTTATTTTTGGGAATATTAGGGCTTGTGATTAGTCATGCCCATTCCTTGTTGGTCAATTTTTATTGGAGGGGAGAATACCTAAGCACGAATGCGAGCATCCAAATGTTCAAACCTTATGTGCGGATTTTCATCCAACAATTCGTAGTTATTATCGGAGCAATGTTCGTTTCCATATTTAATGCTCCGATAATCCTGCTTATTATTTTAATTATTTTAAAAATCGTAGTGGATTTAATTTCACATAATTATTCACATCGTCCGGTTGGAACAACAAATTAAACTTCATCCATATTACTTAATGTCTTGCTTAATAATTCCACTCGGCGGATATATCTTTTATTCTGTCTTTTAGAATCATTGTCCATTAATTTGAATTCTTCCTTCAAAGAATAAAGCAAGCCTTTACTTGCTTTTATTCTTCCGGTATTCATCAAGAATTGGGCATATTCTATCCTATGGTTGTAATTGGAAAAACGGGTATCCATTTCCTTGAAAGTTTCTTCGGCTTTTTCCAAATTTCCTGTTTGGAAATATGAAACCGCCAAGCCTGTTTTTTCTTCGGAACGTTGGAAAACCTTTTCGCCTTTTAATTTCTCCCCTAATTCAATAACCGCATAATGGTCAGATAAAAAATAATTCGCCCTAAGCATTTTCATTAATACAATAGGATCATCCTCATTAATTCCGGATGAACAGGATTCGTATAATTCCAAAGCTTCCTCATACCGCCCATCTATCAAATAAGCATCCGCCAAATTCATCCGATTCCTAAATGTATCGGACACTTCCAATTCCCGTTCTAATTTTTGTGTATGGTAATTGGAATTTACGGCTTGCTTCAAGCCTTCGCCCACATTCTCAATTTCTCCTGAGGAATAAAAATGGATATACAAATAAATCAGGCTACCGAAAAATGGCAAGAAGAAAATCAACCAAAACCATCTCTGGTCATTATGGTTCTTATACATATGATAGAAGCAATATACCTGCAACACTATGACTAAGGGATAAAAACGAACTAACATTTGTCTATTTTTTAGTAATATTCTGATTCAAGATATGAATATTTTCATT
>JAHDHJ010000267.1 GCA_020631375.1 Saprospiraceae bacterium
TTTTATTATATCTTCAAAATTAAAATCAGGGATCCGTTCGGAATAGGTCATTACAAAATTATCTTCGTTGGTCGGAATTAAATTTTTGAATGTTCCATGAAGGATATTTTCTTCATAGATGTAACCCAAATTTAATGTCGATGAAATGCCTTGTATATAATTTTGATTCATGCTTTCCATGAGTTGTATTTTGATGGTTCCTTTTTCTATTGGGTTTTTCCAAGTATTACCCGTTTCGAAAACATAAATGAAACCATTATAATTTTTGCCGTCGTAGCCTTCACGAACGGTCGCTTGATTGGTATTCATAATAAAATACACATCTATTTTCGTGATGGCTTGGGACGGAAAAGTATTTCTCCAAACATACCATTTGGATTCTTCGTATCCATATTCATTAATATCCAATTTAGGATTTGGATTTTCTTGGTTCTTTTGCTTCAATTCGATTTTTTCACCATTCGTAAATACTTGCATGGCATATAATTTATCGAAGGAAATTTCTGTCAAATCAGAATTGTTTTTATGCGAGGCAAAAGTGGCATTGATGGGATAGCCCGCCTTCATAGTGATATCTTCATCACTATGATTAAACATCCAATATTCTCCTTTTATCACAGCATAGCCTTTATACAATTGAACAGAAATTTTTTCTTCTTTCATTTGTATTTTCTTGTAAGCGGAAGAATCTTCCTCAAAAAGCAAGGTATAACTGTTGGCTCCTCCAGCATGCCAAAGTCCGGGTTGGGCAGCATTCCCCATCATAAATTGATATGAAAAAAGGAGTATTAGAACAAAAATATGATGTTTCATTTTACATTGAGATTGATTGATTCTACAATGTATGAAATTATAAACAAATTTTCAGTCAAGTGTTTTCTTTATTTGTACTAGGTATTTTTACGTAAGGAGGAAGATGCACCTTCTCAAAAATATTTTATATAAAAAATAAGCCACTTCATTTTATATGAAATGGCTTATAAAAAAGGGTGTTTTTATTTTTTAAGTCCTACTATTTTAATCGATTTTAATTTTGAATGATGATTTTCTTTTGAATTATCGAACCATCTTTGGTAAATATTCTCGCCAAATAAATTCCAAATGGGTGATTCTCCAATTGAATTTCTTTTTCTGTTGTGGTGAGCAATAATTGACCTTTCATATCAAATATTTCTGTGTACTCCAATTCCATTTTTGTACGGATAAAAAATAAACCATTTGTTGGATTTGGAAATACTACTAAATCAGAATTATTCATTTTATTTGATGGTTTATCCGAAGCTTTTTTACATGAAATTTGAGTTTCATACGCTCCAATATCTACTGTCGAATTTACGATTCTAGGATTTTCATCAATATCAACACTGCTGGTCACCAAGGAATTATTTCCGGCATTCACTACCGGGGAACAGGGCATCACAGAATAATCGGGATTGAGCAATAAATCGCCTGCTGTATCTGAGAATAAAGTCAAAATGCCTGTTCCGATAACAGAGGAGCCTTGGAAGTAACAATTCTTATGAATAAAATTGAGGATATTATTATTGAATGCTTTTACATTTCTGGTAAAGGAAAGATCTTGGTGTGCAACAATCGTATTGTTCATATTAACATCCAATTGATCTCCATATCCTATCTGAAAAGTAATTAAATTTTTATTTTTTGTTTCGCCCAATATCGTACAATGATTTATATCACAAGATTGATCTCTATTCGTTGCAATAAATGCAATGGCATTGGCATTGGTCGAAGCATTATTGGCTATAACCGAATGTTCTATTAATGTATAATTCGAATTATTAATTTCGATGGCACAACGTACCAAAGAATTATTATTAAAAATTCTAGTTCGGTAAATGTAAAGATTCGTTTCATTACTGTGATACATAGCACTTCCAAAATCAGCAATATTATTTTTTAATTCGGATTTTTCAAAAGTAACATTGGGAGAAAGGGTTCCGAAAAAACCACCTCCATAAATTGCTTTATTCCATTTCGTAGTAACATTTATAAAATTAACCGTTGACTCAATCACATACAATCCCCCACCCCTTGCACGACCAAATGAATTTTGATTGTCTGCACTTCCCCGAGTTACTGTAATACCATCGACAACTACATTATTTGCATTTTGTACTTTAACGACATGAAAAGAATTTCCATTAAATGTTCCATCTCCATCTATATCGCCGGAAAGAATGGTTTCGTATAAAGTTGGATCCCGATCTCCGCCACCGGTAGGAAAACCACCAAGAATGGTCACAGCATCCGGAAAAGAAAAAGAGACTCCACGTGATGTGCCAGACGTTGGGTAGTAAGTTCCTTCAGCAATATGCACGAATTCTCCTGCCGAAACCGCTAAAGCACTTTGTAAATCCGTAAAGGCATTTGCCCATGACGTTCCATCGTTGGCGCCGGTTGCCGAAGCATCAACATAATGTATGCTAGGAAGAGGAGGGCAATACAAATGATGAGGATCCAATAAAAATAAAGGTCCTGTCCAGTTGGCATTGCAATACGTCGGATCATCAACTCTAATACACGTTAGGTTGGGATTATTATATACATGCAAATCTGTCATTAAATGATTATTCCCATTAGCTAGGTTCAAACTGGTTAATGGGTTATTTTCACAATAAAGAACTTCCAGTGCTTTATTTTTACTTAAATCCAATTCTGTTATTTGATTGTCATCACAACCTAAAACAGACAAACCAATAAATGCTTCGATTCCGGTCATGTCTGTAATATTATTTACCGGATTCATAGATAATTGATCGGTATATCTTGCCGCTTCGTGGCACTGGATTTCAGAATCTCCGTTGATATTCAGATTGGCAATACTGAGTAATTTATTTTTAAAAGCAGCATCCGGAATATAAACCGGACAGGTGATTGCATTGCAATCAAAAGCAAAGAAATGTGTTGCATCAAAATCGAATGCTCCAGGATACGGCAACCAATTCAATGTACTATACGTCGGTTCGTCTACATTTATGCAGGATAAATTCGGATTGTTCCTTGTATCAATTAAATCAAAATTTGTGTTATTCCCATTATTTAAATCGAGTTGGGTCAGCATGTTGCTGAAACATCGCACTCTCGTAATTAATGGATTGGCACTAATATCCAAATCCGTTAATAAATTATTATCACAATATAGCCAAATCAAACCAGCATTTTGACTGAGATCTAAATTTGCAATTTGGTTATTGAAGCAATACAGGGTATTTATATTGGTAAAGGCTTCTATGCCGGTAAGGTCTGAAATATTCAATCCTTGACAGGTGACATAAGTGGCGGCGGCGGCTTCACTAACTTGTATTTCTCCATCAGCATTGGTATTGATATTCAAATCTCCAAGGAGATAGGCCTTGAAATTTGGATCGGGAATATTGACTATTTGTGCCTGAGATTGGAGATATGATAAAATAAGGATTAAGGTAATAATGGCGTTTTTCATAAGAAAGGACATTTTGGTTTTAGAGATGAAGTTTTAAAACAACTCTTAATTTCAATTACCCTACAAATATAGATATCAGCGGTAGTGGTATCGTGGGTGGATTTCCCAAAAACGTGTTTCGGTTTCCGAAAAATGTATAGCATTTGCTTAAGCGTTCTATGCTAAGTATTAATAATTATTTCTTCACCCATTCCTTTTTTTCTTGATAAGGAATAATGGTTGCGTTATCAATTTTTTTTGAAGGAAGAACGTAATGCTTTCCATTTTCTACTACGGTTTTAAAAATAAACTCATGGTGATAGGATTTACCTTTAAAATATAAAAACACCTTACATTCATTGCCTGGCAAATCTTCTATTTTAAATCTCTCATACTTATAATCCATGTAAAACCAAATCTTATTTCCGACGTTGGTTAATCCATGTTTCCTTAAAAACGAAGGAGCAATTAAGGGTGTCAGATTAATATATCGTTTTTCTTTATAAAACCGATGGGAATAGGTAATGTATTCATGAACCAAATCTGTTTCTTTCGTCCCTATTAGGTTTTCGGTTCTTACTGGATGTTTTTCCTTTTCTTTTATAACCTGATCCAAAATTTCAAATTTGGCGTTATTTCCCCTATATAATTTATAAGTAATAACATCTCCATTTTTTTTCAAAACTTTTACTTTAACAGATGTGCCTTCATTTCCAATTAAATATTTTCGATAATAATTCACACTCATTCCCTCACATTTCGTTCCATTAATTTCCAACAACCGATCACCTTTTCGAATGCCTGCTTTATAAGCAGACCAACCCACTTCCGTTTTATTAATATCCAGCCCTTTATTGTATTGGGATACTCGATCGACGTACATTCCGATTCCTACTTCTGAATGTTTTCCTAATTTATCTGTGGTAACAATTTTGGATTTTTCTTTATAAGAATTATCATATGATGATGAACTACTCGTTGAACTGTTGCTGGTACTAGAAGTATTTGATGAAGATTTATCAGTATCGACATAACAACCATTTTCTAACAATTCCTTCAATTTATTTTGATATGCTTTGTAATCATCCAAGGCGGCTTGATAATAATTCGAAGCAGCTTTGCCTTCTTTTGCAAAAATAGAAGTAGATTTTGTTGTATAAACAATTTGGTATTTATTCCAAGTCCTCAATAAATTATCCCTTAGATTACCCAAAACTTTATCTGATTGTATGATAATATTTTTTGTGGTTGTACAACCGGATTTTTCTGCTTCTCTTTCGGCCTTTTTTAATTCTTCTCTTGCAGCATCCAATCCTACCATTTTAGCATTTAATTTATCCATAATGGGTCTGATATATACTTGGATGTTCCTTAAGGAGGTCATATTCTTTTCTCTTACTTCCTTCAATCTCGCATTAATGAATCGGGTTAAATTATTCATATTCCCCATTTGCCAATTGGCTGTATTTACGATTTCATTGACTTTATTATTTTTAATTTTCTTGGGAGAAGAAGAAGAGTTTTGAAGTGAGGATTTATTCTTCAAGGATAAAAATACCATATCGAATTGTGCATTCATTGAATTTTTTCCTTCCATTATGCTTAATTTTATTTTTGAATCATTTGACATATACAAGTGTTCTATTAATTTCTCTTCAACTTTAGATGATTTTTGGGTAAAACCAGAAAAAGATAAATTCATTTTTTCTATCAAATAATTCAGGAATTCATAATCAAACAAGGTGTACACCATAGCTACGTAGCCTCTTTTCGAATTGGCATCAGATATGTGTAATGAATTATTAATGGAATATTTAAAAGTCTTTTTTATTTTGTATTTTTTTGATACATCTGATTCCTTTACAAAATTCCCTTTAAT
>JAHDHJ010000268.1 GCA_020631375.1 Saprospiraceae bacterium
CCTTCGGCAAGCTCAGGGAACGAAGAATTCTTATGTTTTTGATACAATATCTGAAAGGATGGAAACTAAAGCTGCTACTACTTCTGGTAAAGCAAAATACATTTATAAAAAAGATAGCATTTTATTAGATTCTTTTTTATTGTTAAAAGACGAAAGTAATTTAAATAACATTATATTGCTAGTCGACACATCGACGTATCAATTATTTATCAGTAAGGAAGGAAAAAGTACAGTTCCTGATTGCCCCGATAATTGGGATTTATACGAAACCGTATATGAGCAATATGAATACAAGCCCGAACATTATAATTGGATTTTAAAATCAAATGTTGGAAATAGCACTTCGTGGGAAAAAAGGAAACGAAAATCAATAATTCTTAAAATGCGACCCAAAAGAGTTTTAGTGACACGTTGCTGTCGTTGGAAATCTATAATAACTCCAGCAAAAAGTGTTTCCATGTTGGGGATAATTCCAAAGAAAGATTTAGAACCCTATCAAAAGAAAAATTTAGATTTGCTTTGTAGCAATCATTATGTTTTTAGAAAATTAGAATTTGCTGGAATTGATACCATAAATATACCAGGAGAATATCAAACAATTACAAAATTAATTTTACAAGAAAAAGCAAAAATAATTTCAAAACCAATAATTTGCAATCCAAATCAATCCCTCATTTCCAAAATCCAAAAACAACTTTACTACCTGAAATTTTATGATGGGAATTTTTACGGAAATTTCAATAATGAAACCAAGGAAGCAATCATTAATTATCAAATAAAAAATAATTTACCTATCGGGCAATTGGATAAGGATATGGTTCAGGAATTACTTTCAGAAAAAATGCCGTTTTCAAGATAATCAGAATTGAAAATAATTTGCTCCGGTATCCTCATTTCTTTTTTACACCTAATTCTACTTTGACACTTTAAACAAATGAACCAAAAGAATAAGGTTTTTCCAATAAAATTTGTCCCTTTGGAGGGACCGACCGTAGGTCGAGGGAGGAAAATTCCACTATATTATTCTAAAGTGTCAAAGTAGAACTAAAGGGGCATTTTTTTTCTTACAAACTCTAATTTATGTTTTATTGATATATCAGTTTTATCTACAGGTGAAATTAGGTCAAGTCCATTTTAATGATTATATTGGTTTGGTTGAAATAAGTTTAATCGATTCAGGTTCAATTTATCATTAATAAATTTGAAGGACTTGTCTCATAAAACCAGGCAATAGATGAAACAGAAGTTTGCTTTTATAATGAGAATGTTTCTATTTCTAGCTATCCTAATCCTGGGTGTAACTACTGCTTTTTCCCAAGGCGGTGGCGGTGGAGGCGGAGGTGGAGGTTGTGCTGGAGGTGGAACAAATCTGTCCTGTAATAATGCCATTACCGATAGCAATGCCTCCGGAACATGTTCCGGAAATGATCCGACGGCTACGTTGGATGGCAGCGGTTCTAGTTCCGGAGGTAGTATTACATATACTTGGGCTGGACCGGGAATAGTAAGTGGAGGAAATACAGATTCACCTACAATAAATCAAGTAGGAACTTATACCATAACAGTAACAGATACAAATAATAATTGTACTGCTACTGCTACGACTACAGCCACGGAAATAATTGCCGGTATTGAGTTTATTCGAAATTGATTTTTCAATAAATAAAATCAATGGAACTATTTAGGACTAAATTACATTTCCCTAGTAGTAAATAAATTATAAACCATTTTCAATTTATTATAGTGTAATTCTCCACTACATATTATTTTGGCTCATCCGAGCAATCTATATTTTAGCGGTTCCGCTAAAATCAGTAATCTTTTTATTTTGTTAATTTAATACACTGTAAACTAAATAAATTTAAATAATCTCATCAAAATTTTAAACAACTTAGTTTGCAGTGTATTAAATATTCTAGTCTATAGAATACCATGTTTTATTGGAATGATCGTATTTTCCAATAAGGAAATGAGTAAGCTAGATTTTAAAACCATAGCAATAATGAGTTGGTCAAAAAAATACGGACGAACATATCATTATCCTTTTTCGCCTGGTACGACAAGTGATGATCGAATCAATTATGACTGGTGGGAAAACTTGTCGAAAATCGAATCTGTTATCCATACGGAAAAATTGGATGGTGAAAATACCTGCTTGAACCAATACGGTGTTTTTGCACGATCGCATGCTGCACCTACTTCCCATCCTTGGGCGAATTTCCTGAAAGAAAAATGGTCCTGGATGCACAAGGATTTAGGAGAATTGGAAATATTCGGAGAAAATCTTTATGCCATCCATTCCATTGAATATACGGATTTGGATGAACATTTTTTTGTCTTCGGAATTCGATATAAGGATGTTTGGTTGTGTTGGGAAGAAGTGGAATTTTATGCTGCTTATTTTGATTTTCCTACCGTACCTATACTTTCAGAAGAAAAGCCTGATGATGAAATTTCTTTTGAAATGAATGTCTTGGAAATTATTAAAGAACCGAGTATTTATGATTCGATTGATTCCGTAACAAAAGAAGTTTGTACAATGGAGGGTATTGTCACTAAAAATAAAAATGAATTCCTAGTAGAAGAGTTCAAGGAAAATGTTTTTAAATATGTGAGAAAGGATCATGTGAATACGGATGAACATTGGAGACGTAATTGGAAAAGAGCTAAATTGAATTGGGAAAAACCGCTTTAGTTTAATTAAGAATTAATAGTGAACAATTAATAATGGTATTTATTATTTGTTCACTATTCAAAATAGAATTGAAAATGTGGAAAATAACTTCAAATAAAAATTGGGAAGATTTAGAGAAAGAATTCGATTGGGTAGCAGATATGTCTGATGTGCCACAGGATCCTATTTTTCATGCTGAGGGGAATGTGGATGTACATACCCGAATGGTGATTGAGGAATTATATAAATTGGAAGAATTTCAGGAACTGGATGTGCAGGAAAAAGAAATATTATTTGCTGCTGCCTTATTACATGATGTGGAAAAAAGGAGTACTACGGAAATAAATGAACGGGGTGAAATTCGTTCTCCCCGCCATGCACTTAAAGGAGAATTTACAGCTCGTAACATTTTATATAAGGATATTAAAACACCGTTTGGAATCAGGGAAGAAATAGCCAAGCTTGTTCGTTATCATGGATTGCCGATTTGGATTTTTAATAAAAGTAATCCTCAGAAAGCATTGTTTCAATGTAGCTTGGAAGTGAATACTTTTCATTTGTATTTATTATCCAAAGCAGATATTCTAGGTCGTATTTCTGAAGGACAAAATGATTTTTTGGAACGGGTGGAATTATTTAAGGAATATTGCATAGAACAAAATTGTTGGGCGGAAGCCAAAGGATTCAAAACCGATTTAGCGAGATTTAATTATTTTTATAAGGAAGATGTTTATGCAGATTATATTCCTTTTGATGATACGAAATGCAAAGTAATTATGATGTGCGGTTTGCCAGGTGTGGGAAAAGATACTTTTATTAAAAATAATTACCCCGACCTGCCAATTGTTTCCTTGGATGAAATAAGAAAGGAATTGAATATTTCTCCTAAAGATTCTAAGGCTCAAGGAAAGGTTGCACAAGTTGCTAAAGAAAGGATGAAAGAGTTTTTAAGAAAAGGAAATTCATTTATTTTAAATGCCACGAATATTTCTTCCGATTTACGGGCTAAAAATATTAAAACATTTACGACTTATAAAGCAAAGACTAAAATTATTTATTTGGAAATTCCTTATAAAGAATTGTTGTCCCAAAATAGAAATCGGGAAGATGTGGTTCCATTGAATGTAATGAATAAAATGATGCGTAAATTAGAAATACCATCCTTAGTGGAAGCTCAAAATGTGGAGTATCATATCGGGGAATAAATTTATTTCCCGATATTTTACTTTCTCACTAATCCATTCCGAGCCATCCAAGAAGAAATATTTTCTTTTTTCATTGCGGCAGACATGAGGTCGGGAAATTTGTCCGGAGTACAAGTAAATGTGGGAATATCCAAATGATAAAATTTTTGTGCAATATTATTATCATAACCGGGAGAACCTTCATCGCTCAAAGCCAATAGACTAATAAAAGTAATTCCTTTCGCTTTTATACTTGCAGCTCTTCGGAGCATTTCTTTTTCATTGCCACCTTCGAATAAATCCGAAATCATGACAAGGATGGTGTCTTCCGGTTTGGAAATAATTTGTTCGGCATAGGTGAGGGCTTTATTAATATCCGTTCCTCCGCCGAGTTGCGTACCGAAAAGAATTTCTACTGGATCGGAAAGTTCTTCCGTCAAATCCACAACCGAAGTATCGAAAACAACCATGTGCGTTTTTACGGATCGCAAGGAAGCCATCACTGCCCCAAAGACAGAGGCATAAACAATGGATGATGCCATAGAGCCCGATTGGTCCAAAAGCAAGACGACATGTTTTAGGGATTGCCCCTTTCTTCCATAACCCCATAATTGTTCGGGAATAATGGTTTTATATTCTTTTTGGTAATGTTTCATATTGGCACGAATGGTTCTGTGCCAATCCATTTCATTTAATTTTGGTCTGCGATTCCTTACGCTTCTATTCAATGCGCCCTCCACCGCTTCCCGCATTTTATTTGCGAGTTTTTTTTCTAATTCATTCACGACTTTTCTGACCACGCGCCTAGCCGTTTCCCTCGTTTTGCTGGGCATGATTTTATTTAGGGACATTAATGTTCCCACTAAATCCACATCGGGTTCTACAGATTCCAACATTTCCGGTTCGAGGAGCATTTCCTTAAGACCCAAGCGATCCATCGCATCTTTTTGCATCACCTGAACCATAGAGGTTGGGAAATATTTTCGGATATCGCCAAGCCAGCGATTTACATTCGGTGATGAATTTCCCAAGCCGCCCTGACGGTCATTATCATATAATGATTCCAGTGTGTCATCCATGCCTTTGGCTTCGCCTTCCATTTTCATATCTCCTTCGGGATCGGCACCTTTTCCCAATACGAGCCGCCATTTCTTTAGGCGTTCTTCCAGTTCTATAGATTTATTTTTATCATCCATTTGCCCTACATTATCTTCAGCGGATAAAAATACGAATAATCCGGTATTAAATTATTTAAATTCTATAATTCTCCGACAACTGAAAATTCGACTCTTCTGTTTTTTCTTCTTCCTTCAGGATTGTCCGTTCCATCTATATGCGTATTTTCTGCTCTGGGAACACGTTCTCCAAATCCTCTTGCCCGCAATCTTTTCGGGCTGATTCTTTTTTTATTAATTAATTCAAGTTGCGTAAAATTAAATGACTCTATCCAAAGTATAAGCAA
>JAHDHJ010000017.1 GCA_020631375.1 Saprospiraceae bacterium
GCACTTTGAAAATATATAATAAACCACATCCGCTTAGGAATATCATACCCGCCCAACTCAAAAGCCTCATTTTCATTCCCGGACGAGCGAACTCAGGCGTATGTTCGCTTGTGATTAAAAGATAATTCAGCAGTGCATAAAACGGTGTCGTAAGGAAAGAGAGTACTGTCGCAATTTTGAGTAGGGTACTCATTTCTCCTGCAAGGAAAACAAGGATAAGCATACTGCCGAATACAAGTATTGCCATCCATATCCAATAGGCATTCGTATCTCTTTTTTCAAAATCCTTCTCATCGAAGTCGGCACTTTTTAGGTCGTCCAATGTTGTCCGTGTTCCCATGTGGTTAATGTCTGGCAACTTGGTTTTGACGAGGACGGAAGCTCTTCCCATAACTCTGGGCAAGGCATCCAAACATGTCAATGTGGTACTGAACATCGTCGTGATAGCAGCAATTCCCACTAGCCAGAAAGCCCATTGGCTTTCGCCGAATGCACTGGCATACATGCCGAATAATTGTTTGGAAAAACCGATGCCGCTTTTCTCAATACCCACTCCTGTTCCATGCATAACCAATGCTCCTAAGGACAAAAAGAAAATGGCTAATACCAAAGTTGACCAATAACCGACGTTGAAATCGAATAAGGAGGCTTTATAATCGAAATCTTCTTTAGTGGATTTTTGCTTGGATTCCGCCCAAATGGAATTCCAAACGGACATATCAACTGGGGCGGGCATCCATCCCATAAGGGAAATGACGAAAGCTAGGGTTATGGCATCTTTGGGAATAACTTGTGAGAAATTTATGCTGTGTTCCACTTTTCCCATTGCCAATATTACGGCGATGAAGGTGGAAATGGTCAAGAGGATAATAATGTATTTAATAACATTATCGAGAATCGAATATTTCCCTACATATAAAATACCCAAACATACTGCAAGTAAAAGCCCGGAAACAATCGCTTCATTCAAAGGGATTCCGAACATAAACATGAGTAAATTGGCGGTAAGCGAAGTTACGGCTGCTTGGATAGTGAACATGGTGATGGGCGTAATGATAAGGTATGCCCAAAGCACCCATTTCCCCATTCTTTTATAACCGGAAAGGATGGTTTCTCCTTTGGCGGCAGTATATCGTGTTCCGAATTCGAAGAAAGGATATTTAAATAAAAGTATAAGGAGGATTGCCCAAAAAAAAGCGAAACCGTATTCGGCTCCTGCCCTAGTGGACCAATATAAGTGTGAAGTTCCTACTGCGGCTCCGGCAAACAATAATCCCGGACCCAACATTTTCAAAAGATTAGCTATTTTTCCCATCTTGTTTCGTTTGATGATTCAATCAAAGCCCAATTTAGGGAATTTAGGATATAAGTAGATAATTCGTGTTGCGGATAAATGTATAAAGTCTGGAGCAATCAAATAATGAATAGCTACAAGCGAGCATTTTTGATTTCATTAGGAACTCTTGGGTTATTGTACTTTTAGGAAATCTCTCAAAGATGATAATACAATTTCCTTTTGGAAAACCCATTGACTGTATGATAATGGATAAACCTTAATGTTCATCCTGCTCAATAAGCGGTAATATTCCAAATGATAAATGTCTTGGTATGCTCCAGGAAAACCAACGAGATCTATTGTTTTTGTTTTCCCTTTATTGACAACAACAATATCCAAATCTAGGGAAGCTACCTGATGATGTGTCAGGATTTTTTCAAGTTTCATTTTTTTCAATTCAAAAACGACTTCCTTCATGAATTCTTCCTTGATTTTAAATTCGGGAGTTTTTGTTTCTATCAAATCTTGACTAATCGAATCTATATATTGATATAATAAACCGATATGTTTAATTTCTTTTTTCTGACAGGAAATAAAAATATTCTGTTGGTTTTTAGCACGGGTAATGCTTACATTAAAAACATCAGATTTTTCAATATAACGCAACACATTCCCAGAAGTGTTTTTGTCAATCGTAAAGGAAATAAACATAACATCTTTTTCTTCTCCTTGGAATGAATGCGGTGTTCCTATTAATATTTTATGTTTTTCGATATCGAATAAATTCAATTTTTCCTGAACTTGTTTTTGAATGTAATCCACTTGTCCTCGAAAAGGAGAAAGAATTCCTATGCTATGGCATAATTTATTATTGATGTCCTTGTCTTGCTCAATGATAGATAAGACTTGTTCTAGGATGGCATCTGCTTCTTCTTTATTGGATCCGTCTTTTAATTTTTTTCCATTGACATGATGGAGGAAAACATTTTTCTGTTTTTCCTTGGCTGGACAAGCTGTCATTATTTTTAAATTATTATTATAGAATTTTTCATTACTGAATGATATAATATCCGGTTGGCTTCTATAATGTTCGCTGAGTGCCTGTACTTGTGAATTATCCTGTATGGATTCCAATGCCAAATCCAAAACGGATGTATTCCTATAATCCAATAATTCTTTTGGAAAAGATTCTAATTCATATTTTTTCCGTATATTTTTTTGTTCAAAGTTAGACAGAAAAGAAATGTGTCTGAGTTGTTTGGGGTCACCTACAATAACGGCATGTTTTCCTCTTTGCAAAATAGGTAATGCACTTGCAGTATCACACTGCGAAGCTTCATCAATGATGACCAAATCAAATAATTCTTTTTGCAAAGGAAGTACATTGTGTATGTCTTGGAAATTAACTAACCAAACTGGAAAAGCTACAAGTAAATTATGTAGGTTTATTTGATCGAATAATTCTTCTCTTTTTGTTCCGTTCCTCGATTTAAGTGCTTTATGGAAAATCCGTAAACCATTTTTATCATTTTTTAGTACATCTCTTTTTGCGTTGAGAATCCAGCGATTTAATAAATTATTTAAGAGGTGGTTCCTTCCCTTGAGTAAATCATAATACTCTACAAACAAATCATTAATTAAAAGTTTATTTTTTTCTTTATATTTCAATATTTTTTTTCTCCAATAGTGAAGCCTTTTGTTTTTATCCACTAGAAATTGACCTTTATTTAATTCATTTATTTCCCTCTTTTTTATTTTTTCTTCTAAAGCGGATATTTCTAAATTTAATTTTAATAGTTTATTTTCCAATGCTGTTGTTGCGACAAGATGAGTGCCTCCCATTTTATACAAAACTGCTTCGACCTCTCCTTTTAATTTTTTTAAATAATCTTTTCTTCCTGCCCGAATCGCTAATTGCGATATTCTCATTTCATTTTCTAATTTGTCTGCTACGACATCTACCGCTTGGTTGTTTTTAGAAGCAAGCAAAACAGTTTTTCCATGAGCGAGTGCATCACAAGCTATGGCTGCAATAGTAAATGATTTTCCTGTTCCCGGAGGTCCGATAATTACTGACAGGTTTTCGGAAGTAGCATTCCTACAAATTTCTGCTTGTGCATGACTTAGTAAAACAGGAGAATAAACCAACCTCTTTTCTTTTTTCCCTTTTTCTTCCTTTTTTATTTTATTCGTTTGAAAAAGATGCTGAATGGGAGAAGAATAGGATGGCGATTTTGTTAGCTTATCCATTTCTTCATGGATACCTCTGTTTCCAAACGATTTTGCCATTAAGCCCACTCCACAGGCTGGGAGTAAAAGATAATTATTTCCTTTGTGTTTGTTTTTTATTTCATTTAATTCTTCAGTAGATAATAAATCGGGATATTTTAATAATGCTTCGGCATCAATATTATTGAAATGTTTTTTTACTATATCAGAAATGAAAACACAATCATCAAAATGAATAAAATCATGATTTATTTTTTCATGGAATTCTTCTTTGGCTTCTACAGAACTACCTTCTGTATTTGCTAATTGGAAAAAGAAAGGGTTGAAAATATGATGTCCCTCTTTTATACTCAAATAATAGACTTCGTCTATTTCTTGTAATTCCAAGGGATGGATAATTAAGGGAGCCATCACTTTTCTGTTTCTTCCTGCTACATTGTATTTTCCTATTAAAAATAAACTAAAGGCATACAAACCTTTTTCCTGACCATATATTGATAGGTTGGTATCTATCGACTTTCCCCATTCCGTAGAGATGGGATATAAGATGTTTTTTCCTGAAATTAAATCCGAATCATCCAAAAGCCGCTCTTCTTCGATTTTGGCTCCAAAGAAATTCATAAGTTGTAAATCCCTCGCGTCTGCTTGATAACAAGATTTGTAATATTGTATTATTTTGGAGTTCGTTTCGGACATATTAATGGGTTAAGGAACTTAAGTTCATAAATCTAAAAATCTATTTCTTAATTCCGGAGTTGGTAAGGAACAGCTCTCTTTTTTTCCAAACCATTTGTAGCGGTTTTTTGCAATGAAATTATATGCCCAATTTCTAATGGGAGTAGGGACGAAAATGAAAACATAAAAAATTTTCCAAAAACCCAAATGCTTCAGCAATTTTAAGGCTCCTGTCGAATGGGTATGGATTTTACCGTTTTCTATGAAAATAAGGGTTTTTAATTCTTGCGTAGAAAGTCCTACATTGCTTAGAATATTCTGACCGAAATCAGACTGTAGGGACGCGAAGCGTATTTCTTGGTTTTTATTCCATTTGTGAACGAATAGTACCAGATTGTCACAAAAATTACAAACGCCATCAAAGAGAAGAATAGTTGTGCCATCCTTTACCAAATCTTTTCGTAGTCCTTGTTCAGTACCCATTTGCTCCATTTTCTATTATAGGTATGTACCTTATTTGTTTTTTCTCCTTTATCATCGACGAGTGGCAATCCTTGGTTTGCCCATTCAAATATGCTGCCGTAGAGATTATAGACATTCTTAAAACCTGCTTCCTGTAATTTCTCTCCTATTTTTTCGCTTCGATAACCTATGGAACAGTAAACGACAATGGCACGTTCCTTATCGACCTCATCCAATGCTTTGATACTGAATTTGTCATAGCCGATATGTTTGGCTCCCTCGATATGGCTTACCTTGAATTCATTTTCTTCCCTAGCATCCAAAATGAGGTAATTTTTCAAATTCTCTTTCGACAAATCCTTGACCCCCTTGAGGGGAACTGTAAAATTGAGCCAATTATTTACAGATTTGTCAAAAGCCTCATCAGAACAAGTTGGTCTATCCTGAATGGTTTGCCCTTGGCAAGAAGCAAGGAAAATCAGACAAAAGAATAATATGGATAGATATTGGTTCATGTTATAATTTAGGTGCTAAGAAATTTTTGATTTTGCATATTGTAGCAATTATAAAATGCTTTTAAAGGATTAAAAGTTGCATTTGCTTTATCCAGCATCAAAAATCATGATTCAACAACCTGTCCAAATTCCTGCACTCCGGTTAAATTCATAGTAATATCCCAGATTTTTTTGGCGTATTTTTCATTTTGGGCCAAACGGCTTGGTTTGGTTTCTACTTTTTTGTCGAAATATTTTCCAGTAATTCCTTTTACTTTAGGTGAAGAGGCTAGGAAAATGGATGTTTCCGCCCCTTTTTCCGGAGCAATCATAAAAGCACGGCCTATGGGCAGCATGATTTTGAAATACCATGTTCCGCTATTTCCAAAATTAGTACTCACTACTCCGGGATGGAGACAATTAACAGTAATTCCCTCGGGTTTTAATTTTTCAGCAAGTAACTGGGTAAAATATATATTGTAAAGTTTTGTTTCACAATAAACCTTTAACTGCTTGTAATTTATTTTGTTTTGTAAATCGTTGAAGTTTACATTTTTCACGGACTTGTGTCCGACTGAAGCAACGTTGATGATGCGTTTGTCCGTTCCTTTTCTTACAAGGTCAAGCAAATAATGTGTATTTAGAAAATATCCTATATGGTTTAGTGCCAAGGTAAGTTCGATTCCATCCAAAGAAAGCAAACGGGAACCAAACATTGCTCCGGCATTATTGATGAGAACGTCTATGTGATCCAAACGATCCCGAATAGTAAAACCAAATTCTTTGATTGAACCCATAGAAGATAAATCGCAAAGCATTAATTCTATATTTGGGTTCTTGGATTCTGCCATGATATCCTGCCTAGCCATTTCTCCCCGCCTCCTGTTCCTACAAATCATATAGATGGTCGCCCCCTTTTTGGCCAATGCCAATGCCGTTGCTTTTCCAATACCTGAGTTTGCTCCTGTTATTACAACTATTTTCCCTTTCATGTCTATCTTAGTAAACAATAAATGTACGGAACTCTATTGTAGAAAAGAAAAAAACATGCGCTTTTTGGAATTTAAACGATTCCAAGTTTGCCGAATTTCTGACCTAAGATGGATTCTGCATTTCCGTCCAACCATTGATTAATCACCTCGGAATAAATCTGTCTGAAATCTATTTTATATTTTAAATCTCCATTGTCCAAATCGGATAGATTCGGAGCTTTGTTATAAAAACCGGATTTCTTTAATTTTCCTCCCACTAGGAAAAGGTTGTTCGCCGTGCCGTGGTCCGTTCCATTGCTTGCATTTTGTTTTACTCTTCTTCCGAATTCGGAAAACGTCATGATTAGTGTATCGTCAAATAATTTATTGTTTTTTAAATCCCTGATAAAAACATCCATACTCTCGGCATAGATTTTTAATAAATTATCTTGCCTTCCTTTTTGTCCTACATGTGTATCGAAACCGCCTAAGGAAGCATAATAGATTTTAATATCTGCTTTTGCAGTCATTAATTCTGAAATCTGTTTTAAATCTTTTCCGAATTTATTTCGAGGATAATTTATTTTGGATTGATGAACCTTGGATTTTTCAAAAAGATAATTAGCGGAAGATTGGGTGTCAATCATGGTTTTGTATAAATATTCCACATTTTCATGTTCGTGTTCTTCATGGTGACCCTGAGTCAGTTGTTTTAAAAAATTATTATTAATAATGTTTTGTAATTGTCTGGTATCGCCCATTACAAAACCATTTTTATTTTGCCCTTTTAATGCAATATTCAAATCATCGTTTACGTCCAATGCATAATAAGGAGCGCAGCCATTACATTCATGATCCAAAAAACGACCGAGCCATCCTGTATTCAAATATTCATGGCTTTCACTTCCTGTCTCCCAAATATCCATAGAACGAAAATGGGAGCGGTTCGGGTTAGGGTAACCGACACTATTAATAACGCTCATTTCGCCATTTTTAAAAATGGATTCCAAAGGTTTCATGCTAGGATTAAAACCTAAGTAATTATTTAATTTAATGACTTTGTTTTTAGCAATTCCTAATTTTGGCCGGGCATTATAATATAGGTCATCCTCAAAAGGGACGATGGTATTTAGTCCGTCATTTCCTCCGGACAATTGAATGACCACTAATTTTTTCCCTATGTTGTCACTATAAACATTCCCTATCCCCGAAGCCCTCAAAAAATTAGGAACCATCATTGCACTAGATGCCAATGTTGCATTTTTAATAAAATCTCTCCTTTTCATAATTTCCGATTTTTAGCACAATTGAAATTCAGGAATGCTGAATGTTTTATATACGATTTTCCGAATGGCTTCTTCTTTTTTTAAAGATGTTGGTCCGCTATTTAATAAATCAGTATTTATATTTAATTTAGGATGGATGAAATATTCAACCAATTCATCAGCAATCTCTTTTTCATTCATTTCTTTGAATTCTTTTATGAAAGGATGAAGATTTATTGATTTTGTTTTTAGTTTATTATTGTTTGTTTGGATTAAGCCTTTTGTTTCAACATCTTTTGCCATAATGAATAGGTAAGAAATATTCATTCGGGAAATTAATGTGGAATTATCTATCCATGATTTTCCTCCGGGCCATCCTGCCACATTAGGTGGTCGAAATAATTTTTGCCCTAATTTCCTCTCAATAAAAAATAATATTTTCTTCTTAGATTCTACTATTTCAAGGTCTAATATTCTCTTTATCCCTATATATAATTCAACGGGTGATTGACCCAATGTTTTTATTATCATAAAACCATTTACTGGAAAAAATAAAATGCATCGTTTTTTTTATGTCATAATTTGAGCTATAAAAAACATCGGATATTTCTGCTACATTATTTTTATCAACATTATCATTAACGAAGTATTTATATATTTTTTTGGAAATAAAATCGGCGACTTCTTTTTTTTCTAAAATAATATCAACGATATCACCACCATTAAAATTTCCGGTTTTTCCCATAAAGGTTTTCTCTCCGAAGTCATGTTGTTTTTCTACAAAATCAAATTCCCCCTTAAACTTATCAGCTTTCCATCCTGTGAATGCACGTCCTGCTTCCTTGATGTCTTTTTCTGTATAATTTCCAATGCCGATGGTAAATAATTCCATCAGTTCACGGGCGAAATTTTCATTGGGTTTTCTTTTGTTGTTTTGTTGGTTGTTCAAATATAAGATCATGGCTGGATCCTTTGCTATTGCATGCACCAAATCCTTGAAATTACCTAAGGCATTTTTTCTTATCGTATTAATTTGATTTACTGCAAGATTAGGCAACTTAGAATGGCATGCAAAATGCCCATGCCAAAATAAAGTCATTCTTTCTAATAAAGGATTTTTATTTCCAGCCATTTTATCCAACCAACCCAAAGTAACATCAGTCATGAAATCTTTGTTCTTTTTTTCTATCTCTCTTTTTCGGAGATTAACCATTACGTCAGACATGGAGGTCGTCTTATTCAGTAATTTAGTGAAGCTAGGAGGGATTTTTATATCTTCGTATTCCTCAATATTAAATAACGTATTAATTTCAGATGAGAGGTTGGAGTTCATCTTATTTTTGGATTGGTTTAAATCCAATCCAAATCCTGCACGAACATATAGGTGTTTTATTTTCTTCCAATCTCCCATAAAAAAATGTTTTGCTCCTTTGACTAAAAATAAACCTTTTGGTTTAATAACTATGAATAATTAATGATATTTTAAAGGAATTGTTAATTTTAAACAAACGTTTTGCTTAGAGAGTCGAAATAATGATAAAAACAAATCCTCCATACTATGCAGTAATTTTCACCTCATTGAAAAATGAGCATGAAATGAATGCTTATAATGAAATGTCTGAAAAAATGCTTAAACTTGTTGCTCAACAAGAGGGATTTTTAGGACATGAAAGTTATCGTAATCAAGATGGGAGTGGTGTGACAATTTCTTATTGGAAAACAATGGAGAATATTTCTAATTGGAAACAAAATATGGAACACTTCGAAGCACAAAGAATCGGAAAAGAGAAATGGTATGCATCTTATAGGGTCAGGATTGCAAAAATAGAACGAGATTACGGTTTTGAAAATAAATGAGCAAATGGAAAATTTAAAAGTAAGTCTTCTGCAAACAGCCTTGCACTGGGAAAATCCAAAGGCAAACTTGGAAATATTGGATCAAAAATTGGTTCCGTTAAAAAATAAAACCGACTTAATCATTTTACCGGAAATGTTTACGACCGGTTTTTCTATGGATTCAAATCGGGTTGCTAAAATAGCGGAAAACATGGACGGGAACGCTATCCAATGGATGGGAAACAAGGCTAGGGAATTAAATGCGGTCATTGCAGGAAGTCTGATTATCAAAGAAAATGGAAAATATTACAACCGCTTTATTTGGATGAATCCAAATGGAGAATTTCAAAAATATGATAAAAGGCATCTTTTTACATTGGCGAAAGAGCATGAGACATTCACTGCTGGGACAGACAAATTGATTGTGGAATTAAAAGGTTGGAAAATATGTCCCTTGATTTGTTATGATTTACGTTTTCCTGTCTGGGCAAGGAATGTGGAAAATTATGATGTGCTGATTTATGTAGCTAATTTCCCTGCCAAAAGAAGATATGCTTGGCGGCATTTACTGAGGGCGAGGGCGATTGAAAACCAGTGCTATGTCCTTGGTGTCAATATTATAGGTAAGGATGGGAATGGATTTGAATATTCCGGAGACACTTCTGTTATCAGCCCTATGGGGCAATTGCAAAAAGAAGTTACCGAAAAGGAAGCGATTATAAATATGGATTTGGAACATCAGGAAATCGAGACATTAAGAAAATCCCTTCCCTTCTTGAATGACCAAGACAAATTTGAAATATTATTGGAGTAATAATTTTCCAATGATTTTCCGAATTTTTTCCCCGGCAATATTCGCCACTTCCAATACTTCCTCAATGGTAGTCTTAGCACCATCCTTATAGGGATTGTTGGTGCAAACCGAGATACATAAAACGGGCAATTCACACTGTGCCGCCACGATAACTTCGGGAACCGTTGACATCCCGACAACATCCCCACCAATGCTTCGCAAATATTTATATTCAGCAGGGGTTTCCAGGCTTGGACCTTGCAGGCCCACATATGTTCCCCTATGGGATTTTATTTTCAAACCCAATGCGATAGCATGGGCATCCCGAAGCATTTTCTGATTATAAACATCGGACAAGGCAGGAAAACGCAAACCCAAACGTTCATCATTCAAACCTCTTAGCGGGTTTTCTGGAAAAAGATTAATATGGTCTTCTACAAAAACCAAATGCCCCGCATCAAAATCAGGGTTCAATAAACCGGTAGCATTTGTAATAATAAGGCGTTTGACCGCCAATGCCTTTAGAACTCTTATAGGGAAAGTAACTTCTTGCATGGAATATCCCTCATAATAATGGAACCTTCCTCTCAAGACCAAAACATAATGATTTCCGATTTTTCCATAAACCATTTTTCCTACATGACCTTCAACTGTCGGTTTCGGAAAATGGGGAATATCATCATATGGAATTTCGATAGGGTTCTCAATATCATCAGCCAAACCACTCAAGCCAGTTCCCGCAACAATTCCATAGGAAATTTCAGAATGAATGATTTTTTGCAAAAAATTGCTTGCTGATGCGGCCTTTTCGTACAAATCCATAAAATAAATCTTTAAATATTGACAAAACTACGAACAAAGACAAGCTTTTGCTAGTTTCTCCTATGGTAAAAATCGTACCTTTGTATCAAAATTATTTAGTAGATAATGAAGAATGATTTAATAGAAGAGGGTCAATTCAAGTATTTGGAAGTGGGAGAGGATGGAAATGAAGTACTGATTTTGCTTCATGGTTTGTTTGGAGCCTTGAGCAATTTTGATGGTATAACCAACTATTTTCAAAAAGACTACAAGGTGGTCATACCCATACTTCCCATGTTTGATTTGCCTATAAAGGAGGTTTCGGTAAGTGCATTGGTCGATCATGTGGAAAAATTCGTAGAGTTCAAAAACTACGAAAAAGTCAATATTTTGGGTAATTCACTAGGAGGACATGTAGGCTTATTGTATGTCTTGGACAATCCTGAAAAAATTAATTCTGTTATCCTCACTGGAAGCTCCGGTCTGTTTGAAAGTGCTTTCGGAACGGGTTTTCCACAACGTGGGAATTACGAATTCATAAAGAAAAAAACAGAAGACACTTTTTATAGCCCCGAAACGGCAACAAAAGAACTCGTTGATGAAGTCTTCGACACGATAAGTGATAGGAACAAAGCAATTCGGGTTGTTAAAACGGCAAAATCGGCAGTGCGTCATAATTTGGGTGATAAATTGCACCAGATTACAGCACCTACATTACTTATCTGGGGTAAACAGGACAAAGTCACTCCTCCGATAGTAGGCGAACGATTCCATGAATTGATAGATAATTCCAAATTGTTTTGGATTGACAAATGTGGCCATGCTCCGATGATGGAACATTCAAAAGAATTTAACGCCATCCTAGAAGAATTTCTAAAAGGGCTTAGGGTGGAAAATTGATAAGGTATATTAATTCAATCTGCATAAAACGCAACAGAATCCAAATGCTAATACCGATTGTGTCTATCACAACTTAGATTAATTCTACAATCTCCCTTTGGTCTATAAAGCCCAAAGGGAGATTTTTTGTATCTTGAAAAAAATTAGGAAACCCTTTATTTTCTATACTTAGATTCACCCACGATTTTATTTGCGTTTTACGCAAAAAGAAATGAAGAGAAGAGACGTAGATATTGCCATTATTTCTGATACGCACTTGGGAACATTCGGTACCAGTGCCAGAGAACTATTGAATTATCTTCGTTCCATACAACCCAAATTACTCATTCTGAATGGAGACATTATTGATATTTGGCAATTCAACAAATATTATTTTCCAGATGAGCACACTGCGATTTTACAAGAAATCATGCACTTCGCCAATAGCGGAGTACCCACTTACCATACTACAGGGAACCATGATGATTTACTAAGAAGATATACTGACTTTTCTTTTGCTAATATCCATTTGGTTGATAGTTTATTAATTAATATTGATGGTAAGACTGCTTGGGTTTTTCATGGAGATGCTTTCGATCATTCCGTAGGCGGTTTTGCGAAATCAATAGCACAATTCGCAGGCAGATTGTATGATTATTCCATTTTCTTAAATCGGCAATTAAATAAATTACTGCGGAGATTAGGTTTGAAACCTGTTTTTATTTCCAAAAAACTAAAGGACGCCGTAAAGAGCAGTGTGAAGAAAATGAATGATTTTGAGCAAAAGGGAATTGATATAGGAATAGAAAAGGGCTATGATTATGTAATTTGTGGACATGTTCACAAACCTACAATAAAAAAACATTCCAATGAAAAGGGAAGTACAACTTATCTGAATTCCGGAGATTGGTTGGAGAATTTGACTTCCTTGGAATACACTTCGGGAAAATGGATACTTTATAAGTATAAGGAAGAAGATTATCCCGAAAGAAAAGAAGTTGTTATTGAAGATATGACAATGGAAGAGTTAGGAGAAAAAACATTGAACCCAAAAATAATCATTACGATTGAAAATGGGAAAGTCAGTCATTCTGAAAGAAAAACTGACGAAAAGTAAAGTAGTATAGGTTTAGGGAATGTAATAAACACGAATATTAAAAAAGGATGATTTCCTATGGAAATCATCCTTTTTATAACATGAATTTAATGCCTTTTTTCTGTAAGTACAATATGAATTAAGGCAATAAAATAGAATCCTTTACTGATTCGAATCCGCCTTGTGGAAGTATCGAATAAATCGAAATCATAAAAGAAAATAACAGTAAGATAAGGGTCACCCAAAAGGCTCGATTCTTAAAGCTATTTTTCCTTTTCTCTGCAATAATGTATGAGAGATATGCTCCTAAGATTGTATTTGTAAATATTAAAGCGTACATGGTTTTCTCCTTCCTAAATATTAACAGTATAAATGTTCCCGCTAACAAGACGGAACATTTATAAAAATAGTTGCATGAAGAATAAATATAATTTTGAAAGCTACTTTTTGAATTGGTTCAAATTTGTAGAAATACCCAAATGATGCACCGTTCCGCCTGTATGGTAAAAAGCTATTCCATAATCAAAACCGAATTTCTTAATCTTAAAACCAAGACCTCCGGAAAAGCCCGACAAACCTCTGAGATTATCCAGTTTTAATTCCGCTCTCCTCAAGTGGTTATAACCCGCTCTTACAGAGAAATTTTCTCTTTTTCCAAACAAAAATTCTGCACTGAAAACAATGTGTCTGAAAAAATTATCAAAGAACAATTGGGCTTTGGATGTGCCTTTGGGTTCTTCTCCAAAAAGCAAAGTGTCATCCACTTGATTCGGATCATCATATGTAATATTCCAACGCTGTAAATTTGTTCCCAAAACAGAAAGCCTGAGAGGCAGATATTTTAATTTTTTAGAAAAACCTGCCTGTATTTCAAAGGGCAAAGATTCTCTGGTTCCATCATAAGTAACGAATTGTAAACCCACATTTTTAAATACGATAGAAGCGGTAACATTCTTTGCTGTATCAACATACATTCCGGCTAGATCCATGGACATTCCAAAAGAATTATAACTTTCTAAATGGGAAGTAATGATTTTTACATTCGCCCCGGCAGAAAGTTTTTCTGAAAATTGTTTCCCTGCACCCACTGTAATGGCAAACTCCGAAGCTTTGAAAGATCCCACATCATTAGCATAAATATCCCTAGCATCGAAACTCCCATAAGACATATATTGTATGCCTCCATGTAAGGAAATATCCGCCTTATCCAAATGATAACCATACCCGGCATAACCATGAGTAATCCCTGTACCAATAAAATAAAATTCCGTCCCAAAAGTCAATTGTTGATCCATGAGGATATTTGTTGCAGCGGGATTAGAATAGGCAAGAGATACGTCACTATCCTTCACAGTAATAAAACTACCACCCAAAGCCGTAACTCTAGGAGATTGTGAAAGATTCAAAAATTCATAAACATTATTTCCACCAATTTGGGCAGATAAACAAAATGAAACGCTTACGAATAATATTGTAAAAGAATATTTCATAATTTTTGTATGTCTAGTAAGTCGGGATTGAAATCTGAATACTAATACCTATTTTTTAATCAATCTTTAATCCCCTCTTTTTTCCAAATGGTCTCACACCTCCCTACAACACAATTCAATTTTCGGATCAATTCCCCATTTTCGTCATATTTTAGGACTTCTCCATGTTCTTTTCCATCTTTATTTGTCCCCTCCCATGCTTTCTTGCCATTTTCATGGAATTCCACAAAATGACCATTCTCATTATTGCCCGAGAAAGTAATTTCACCTTTCAATGCTCCCGATTCATGATATTCCTTAAAAATTCCGATAATTTCCCCATTTACATGATGATAAGCTTGGGAAACTTTCCCATTCGGATGGAACTCCCTATGCGGGCCATGCAAAATTCCTTTTTCAATTTTGGAAACACTACTCGTATCACCATTTTCATTAAAAAATATTTTCCACCCATCCAAAGTGTCCCGGACATAAGTAGCCTGTTCGGCAGGTGTTTTTCCGTCCTCATAAAAACGGGTATAAAGCCCTTCTTTGGAAAAATCCTCAATATTCCGGGTATATTCCTCTACTAAATTGCCACTTTCGTCAAATACTTGGTGTAATTCGGTTTTACTTCTGCAACTTTGCAAAATTAGGACAAGAAAAATGAATAAAATATATTTTGTAGGTTTCATTTTGGAATGAGATTTTAAACAGTAAATAATTCGTTTATTTTTGTGCAAGATATGATAAGTAATTCAAGTTGTGTAAAAACATAATAGATATTAGTATATAGACTCTAGCATCTGGATTTATATTGGTTTTCTACGAAAAAAACCATCCGGTTAATATGAATCATATAAAATATAAAATCTGTTACGTCTTTAGGTAACTAATAAATATCTACTTAATTAAACTAATTCAAAAATACTATTATTTCCAAAATGGAAAATTTAAGAAAAAGAATAGAAACTGCTTGGGAAGACAGGACACTTCTCAAGGAAGAAAGGTATAAAACATCTATACGCAAGGTCATAGATTTATTGGACAAGGGAGAACTCAGAGTCGCCGAACCAACAAACGATGGCTGGAAAGCAAATGAATGGGTAAAGAAAGCAGTCGTATTGTATTTTCCCATTCAGGCAATGGAAACGATAGAAGTCGGTCCTTTTGAATTCCATGATAAAATTCCACTAAAAAAGAATTATAAGGAAATGGGAGTAAGGGTTGTTCCCCATGCCATTGCCAGACATGGTTCTTTTCTAGAGCCCGGCGTTATCATGATGCCAAGTTATGTGAACATAGGTGCACATGTGGGCTCAGGGACAATGGTTGATACTTGGGCGACGGTTGGATCTTGTGCCCAAATTGGAAAGAATGTGCATTTGAGTGGAGGAGTAGGAATAGGGGGCGTACTCGAACCATTGCAAGCCACACCTACTATAATTGAAGATGATTGTTTCATCGGTTCAAGATGTATTATAGTGGAGGGAGCGATTATTGAAAAAGAATCCGTTCTTGGTGCGAATGTTGTGATTACAAAATCCACACATATTATAGATGTGACCGGAGATGAACCAATAACTTACAGAGGGCGGGTTCCAAGCAGATCCGTAGTGATTCCCGGTACGTATACAAAAAAATTCCCAGCAGGGGAATATCAAGTATCTTGTGCTTTGATCATTGGAAAAAGAAAAGAAAGCACGGACAAGAAAGTTTCTTTGAATGATGCATTAAGGGATCATTCTGTAGCCGTTTAATTTAAAAAACAATGTTCCACAATACGAATCTGTATTTTATCTCAAAATCTTACTACCTAAATAAATGAATGTACTAGAAATAAAAAATGTCCATAAACAATATGCTAACCACAAAGCAGTAAACGGCGTAAGCTTTTCTGTTCCCAAAGGTTGCATATTCGGTTTGTTGGGTCCGAATGGAGCAGGTAAGACTTCTCTTATTCGAATCATAACAGGCATTACCAAAGCCGACGAGGGCGAAGTAATCCTAGATGGAGGGAAACTGGATGCAAGGGACCCTGCGAATATCGGATACATGCCCGAAGAAAGGGGATTGTATAAAAAGATGAAAGTCGGCGACCATTTGATGTATTTGGCAAGGCTTAAGGGAATGACCAAAATAGAAGCTGCCAATGCCATTGACCATTGGTTGAATAAATTCGATATCAATTCTTGGAGAAAGAAGAAAGTGGAGGAACTATCCAAAGGAATGCAACAAAAAGTCCAGTTCATTTCCACAGTAATCCACAAGCCTAGGGTTTTGATATTGGACGAACCCTTTTCAGGTTTGGATCCCATTAATTCCAATTTGATGAAAGATGAGATCTTTGAATTAAAATCAAATGGAACAAGCATCATCCTTTCTACGCACCGCATGGAACAAGTAGAGGAAATTTGTGAATATATGGTTCTGATTAATCAGGGCGAAAGTGTTCTCGATGGTTCTGTAACTGATGTCAAGGAAAGTTTCAAGGAGCATTTGTTTAGGATTCGCTACAAGGGAGAAATGCCTGAGACACTACCTCCATCCATCACAGTAACATCTCAGAAAGAGGGCGAAATTACAATACAAGTCCAAAATGATAAGGATTCCAATGATTATTTGGAGAGCCTTATTCGTTCAGGATTATATATCCAATCATTTGAAGAAATCCTACCTTCCGTAAATGAGATTTTTATTAAGGTCGTAGGGGAAACTAAAGAAAAAGCAGCAGTATAATGGAAAAATTGTGGCTCATAATAAAAAGGGAATATTTGTCTAGGGTAGTGAAAAAATCATTTATCCTAACGACATTATTGACACCATTGGCATTAGCCTTATTCATGGTGGTAGCGGGATTCATAATGAATTACCAAGGTGCGGAAGAAAGGAATGTAGCAGTCATTGACCCTACAGGAATACTAGGAACGGATTCTTTGGGATTGAAAAACGAAAAAGGCTTGACATTCGAGAAAGTTACCGGAAATGTAGAGAGTTATAAACAAAATGAAAAATACGATGCCATATTGGAGTTGCCTCCAATGGGAGAATTGATGGATAAAAAATATCAAGTGAATTATTATTCATCCGAGGGGATTATGGGAAGTGGCGTAATCACGAGAATCCAAAATGATATTGAGGATAATATCTACGACTACAAGGCAAATGCCTTTGGGTTCAATCCGGATAGTTTGAGCAGCCTAAGCACGAACGTGAAACTAGAACGGAAAAAATTGAATGAAGATGATGAAGAGGTCAGTACAACGGCGAGTGTTATTGCTACGGGAATAGGAGGAACAATGGGTTTCATCATGTATTTCGCTGTTTTTCTTTATGGAATGATGGTGATGAAAAGTGTTACGGAAGAAAAAACCAATAGGATTGTAGAAATCATGGTTTCCTCTGTCAAACCTTTTTATCTAATGATGGGTAAGATTCTAGGTGTCGGTTTGGTAGGTTTGACACAAGTAGCGATTTGGGGGATTCTGATTCCGGTAATGATGGCACTAGCCATGTGGATATTTGGCATGAATGCCCAAGAAATCCAAGAATCCCAAAACCAAATGGCAGGAATGGAAGTGGATGCCAAAGGAATAGAAAACCAAGTAACAGAAATAATCGGAGAGATTAAAAGCCAGAACTGGTTATTGATTATTCCTCTGTTTTTAGTTTACTTCTTAGGAGGATATATGATGTATTCATCATTATTCGCAGCGGTAGGTTCGGCAATGGGTGATGATGTAAGTGAAAACCAATCCTTGACTTTACCAATCACATTACCGGTAATCATTGCATTCTATATCATGTTTGCAGTTGTACAAAACCCTAATAGTTCCTTGGCGACATGGTCGTCTATGGTTCCCTTTTTCTCCCCCATTATTATGCCTGCCCGACTGGCATTCGGACCACCTTGGTGGGAAATTGTATTGTCAGTATTCATTCTAGTAGCATCGGTTATCTTTTTCATTTGGCTATCCGCAAGGATATATAGAGTTGGGATTCTGATGTATGGGAAAAAAGTAACCTTTAAGGAATTGGGGAAATGGTTGTTCTACAAGGAATGATTTTCCAAGGGTTGTATAATTAATCTAAGTTGCGTAAAACGCAATTTGAATTAAAATAATTTAATCGTGCAAAGTGGATAAACCATTTTGCACGATTTTTTCTTGTAGCTTTGTTTTCATAAACAGACCAAATTGAATGAGTGTACTTCAAACCATATTAGCCATATTGCCCGGAATTGCCATTTGTATATGGATATTCTATCGAGATAGGCACGAACGGGAACCCATTCTTTTATTATTGCTTTGTTTTGTGGCAGGAATATGCAGTACTTTCCCTGCCATTCTCATGGAAGAATTTTGGTTCGATATGGGAATAGTAGAATCGGATAATATTTTCCAAACCTTTGTTTTGGCATTCGCAGCAGTGGGATTCTCGGAAGAATTGGTGAAATTTATTTGCCTGATGGCATGTGCATATCCTTGGAAAGCATTCAATGAACCGATGGATGGCATTGTTTACAGTGTCATGGTTGGAATGGGGTTCGCTACCTTGGAAAATATATTGTACTCGAATTTATATGGTATGGAAACAGTGGTGCTTCGGGCATTTACGGCTGTACCGGCACATGCCGCTTTTGGCATCGTTATGGGTTATCATGTCGGACGGGCGAAATTCAAATTAGGGAATGTTTATTTTCAATTATTCCTAGGGCTTGCAACTGCTACCCTATTTCATGGTGCATACGATTTCTTTTTGTTACAACAAAACATACCCGAACTTTCCCTTTTGGCAATGGTAGTCTTGGTTCTCTGTATTTTTTATACCAGAAATTTAATAAAACTACATCACGAAAATTCTCCTTTTGCAGATGGAAATGATCTAATGCCTCCACCGGAAAAGGAAAATATAATGAATTCCAATGCTGATCCCGATTTACTGGATGATGGGTTTGTATCGAAGAGCTGGGATGATATTATTGATGAATAATAGACTTTATTAGCAATCATTGATTATATCCAAATTGATCTTTTGAAAATATACTACCTCGTCTTTAGCGTGGCAGTACATTTTCAAAATCTCTAATTCGGCTTACATAAAAAAACAATTCGTAATCAAGTCTAATACCTGAAAAACATATTTAAAAATATCTGGTTGATTCATCGAATTATTCCGCTTTTTTATCGAATTTGCGAAAGGAATTCAACATTTTCCTCTAGATTAAGCACCTAATTAAATAATATACAATTATGAATAAGAATTTCGTTTTCATTGCCATTACAGCATTCGCTTTCGCTTTTTTGCTTATGAGTTGTGATACAGCTCCGAATTCGAAAGAGCAATATATAGAAGATTATGCAAAATTCATGAAAGATATTCATGAAAATAAAAATGAATTTACCGAAGCAGATTGGAAAAAGAAAGATGAGGAATTCCAAAAATTCAGTGTAGATTTATATTCGGAATTTTCAGAAAAAATGGGTTTGATAGAACAAGCCAAAATAGCCAAAAATGCTATTGCCTACGCTTCCGCAAGGGGAACAAGTGCTTTGAGAGAAGCAACGAACAATGGAGATTTGAGCAATGCTTTTGATGAATTAACAAACCTTTGGAATGATGATGTAAAAGCCGATTTTGATGCAACATTTAATGATTTGAAAAAAGTCTGGGATGATGACTTGAAAGGTAAGGTTGAAAGTAAACTGGATGAAGTGAAAAAGATTTTGGAAGATGAAGAATTTCGTGGTGATATAAAAAGTAAAATCGAGGACATCAAAGAAATTGTAAATGATGAACAACTCAAAGGCAAAGTAGAGGATGTAATGAAAGAACTTGAAGAAGTTTTTCAAGAAATCGAAGACAAAATCGAGGAGTAGATTCTATTTTTTATAAAATTGCCATTTTTGGGAAATTAAAATTGGATTTATCAACAGAACCAAAGAACATAAGCCAATTCTTAAACGTTAGATTTAAATAGCCTCTAAAAGATGTTTGGGTATAGAAAGAATGTCCATTAGTTAATTAATGTAATCGCCAGTTAATAAATATTTATTTTTGGCGTATTATTATTTGACTGTTACTTATCAAATCAGAAAGGTTCAATGTTTAAATCCATTTGGGACGATGCAGTACATTACTTTAGGACTGGCAACATGATTGCCAGGTTGATCCTTGCGAATATTGCTGTATTCATCTTTATCAATATTGTCGGAGTTTTCCTTAATGCAAGCAATGGCTTCTCACTTAGTCCGGCATTCCATTCATTTGTAGGTTTTTTTGCGGTCCAGGCAGATGCCAAAGAATTGTTATTCCATCCTTGGGGATTGGTTACCTGCATGTTTTTACAGTATAAATTGGGACATTTATTCTGGAACATGATGTTACTATATTGGTTTGGGAGAATCGTGGGCGATTTATTGAATGATAGAAGAATATTGCCATTATATTTTCTCGGAGGTTTGTTTGGAGCAGTTTGTTATGTCATTTTCTCCAATTTACTCCATATAGCGAATCCCACCTATGGCTTGGGTTACTCACTAGGAGCTTCCGGAGCGGTTATGGCGGTCACAATGGCTGCAGGAGTCATAGCCCCGGAACATAGAATTAATCTTATTTTATTTGAAACAAAACTCAAGTTTGTTGTAGCAGCATTTATCTTTTTTGATATCATAGGTGTCTCCGCAATGGCGGAATCATCCACGGATCATTTTGCACATTTAGGTGGTATTTTCTTTGGCTGGTATTTTATTTATATGCTAAGAAGAGGCTTTGACTTCAGTGAACCATTCAATAGATGGACTGATTCCATTATGGCTTTCTTCAGCAGATTGAATCCAAGGAATGAACCAAGACGCCCCCAGCCCAAAATGGCATTCAAGAATAGAGAAAAAATCAAGCAAAACAAGGCTCCGCACCGTAGTTCGGATATAGGGACAATCCAAGAAAGGGTAGATGCCATCTTGGAAAAAATAAAGAAAAACGGGATTGACAGTCTTACTGTTGAGGAGCAGGATATTTTGAATGATTATAGAAATAAACTTTAGCCCTCTTTCATGTCTGAACGACGCAATGGTTGTTTACTCAACTTACTCCGATGGTTTAATTTTATTCTGATCCTCCTGACAGGAATATGTTATGCTGCCCCGCATTTTCCTCCCAATACTTTTTGGCCGTTTATTTTTTTGGGAATGGGATTTCCTATTGTCATTTTCATGAACATAGGAATGCTATTACTTTGGCTGATAAAAAAAAGATGGTATTTCGTTTTTCCTCTGATTTGCCTTATAATGTCATGGGGAGGAATCAATAAATTTTTTGGCAATCCTTTTCGAACAGACCTAAAGAAAGAAAGCACAATAAAAATCTTGTCTTACAATGCAAGAGGAGGAGGCATTAATAAAAAAGGGGAAGGGAAAAAATTCAAAGCAGAAATTCTTAAAGCCAATCCGGATATCATTTGCTTCCAAGAATTAAATATTGACCAAAAGGCATTCCATTCTATTAGGGAAAAATATCCATACACTGCAAAAAGATATGCTCATAGCATCATTTCCAAATATCCAATCATTGCCGAAAAGGATTTGAAATTAGAAAAAATAAGGACAAGCAACGGGGCATTATATGCCGATATCAATATTAATGGCAAAATAATCAGAGTATATAATGTTCATTTGCATTCTAACAGCATTTCGGGGGATGTAGAAGAAATGGCGGAAAATCCAGCCTTACAAGATTTGAAAGACAAAGAAACTTGGAAAAAAACGAGAGGGATCCTTGGCTCCGTAAGAAGAGCCGCAAACATCCGATCAAAACAAGCTGCCAAAGTCAAAAAAAATATGAAAACATCTCCTTATCCGAATGTCTTATGTGGAGATTTTAATGACCCTCCCCAATCCTATACCTATAAGACATTGTCCGAAGGACTAAAAGACACCTTCGTGGAAAAAGGAAGATGGTTCGGTTTTTCATACAAAGGGAGCATCCCTTTTCTTAAAATAGATTACATGTTTGTCAGCCCGGAAATTAAGGTGGCTTCTTCGGGTTTTATTGATTCAAATATATCAGATCACAAATTATTGCTCTCAACATTAGTTTTACCTTTAAAATAAGTGCCTCTAATATTGTCGATTTAAAATAAAGATGTACTTTTGCCCTCTATTTTGAGGACTTTGCCTTAAAGTCAATGTTCTCAAAGACTTAAACTTTATTTAATAAAAGTCAAAACAAGTAAAACCTATGGAAATGTTGGTTTATATCTTACCTGTTTTTGGATTGTTAGGACTAGCCTATATGGCAGTACTTAACTCTTGGGTAAGCAAACAAGATGAAGGAAATGAAAAAATGGCTGGCATAGCCAAACACATTGCCGAAGGTGCGATGTCATTCTTAAAAGCGGAATACCGAATGCTGACAGTATTCGTAATTGTTGCCGGTGTAGCTTTGGGGCTTCTTTCTGCAATGGTAGAAACGACGCATTGGTTCATCGTAATTGCATTCGTAATCGGAGCATTCTTTTCTGCTTTGGCAGGATTTATTGGAATGAAAGTAGCAACGAAAGCAAATGTCCGCACGACACAAGCCGCTAGGACAAGCTTATCCCAAGCACTACAAGTTTCCTTTAAAGGAGGAACGGTAATGGGATTGGGTGTAGCAGGATTGGCTGTATTCGGATTGAGTGCTTTATTCGCGGTGCTATATACTTGGTTCATGGATGGTAGCTTTGCCGGAAATGGAGTAGGTGTTGGTCAGATGACTATTCTTCTCGAAACACTTGCAGGTTTCTCTTTGGGAGCTGAATCCATAGCACTTTTCGCCCGTGTGGGAGGAGGTATATATACTAAGGCTGCCGATGTGGGAGCTGACCTTGTAGGAAAAGTAGAAGCAGGAATTCCTGAAGATGATCCTCGTAATCCTGCAACAATTGCAGATAACGTAGGTGATAATGTAGGTGATGTTGCGGGAATGGGAGCCGACCTTTTCGGTTCTTATGTAGCGACAGTATTGGCATCAATGGTATTGGGTAACTATGTTATCCGTGATATGGGAGGTAGTACAGGAGACCAATTCGGAGGAATCGGACCTATCCTTTTACCCGTAGTGATTGCTGCATTGGGAATTATATTCTCTATCATCGGAACATTTTTCATTTCTGCAAAAGATGATGCAAAGGAAGCAGAAGTACAAGCTGCATTCAACCGAGGTAATATCATATCCATTCTTTTGACAGCCGCGGCTTGTTTCGGATTAATCAAGTGGATGTTACCAGAAACAATGGACATGGCATTCTTTGGAGAAGGAATAAAATCCATTCCTAATATTAATGTATTCTTTTCTGTACTAATCGGTTTATTTGTAGGTTTTGCGATTTCCTATATTACAGAATACTATACAAGTATGACCAAACCCCCAGTAATTGACATTGTACAAAAATCTGGTACGGGTGCTGCTACAAACATCATTGCCGGTCTTTCTACAGGTATGATGTCAACAGCAATTCCAATCATCCTTTTTGCCGGAGCAATTTGGGCTACATATTCTTTAGCAGGATTCTATGGTGTTGCTATTGCAGCTTCTGCCATGATGGCGACTACTGCAATGCAGTTGGCTATTGATGCATTCGGACCTATTGCGGATAATGCAGGTGGAATTGCTGAGATGAGTGAATTACCGGAAGAAGTGCGTACCCGTACGGACATCTTGGATTCCGTAGGAAACACAACTGCTGCGGTAGGTAAAGGTTTTGCGATTGCTTCTGCTGCATTGACTGCATTAGCATTATTCGCTGCATATGTTACTTTCACAGGTATTGATGGTATCAATATTTTCAAAGCAAATGTATTGGCTGCCTTATTCGTAGGAGCAATGATTCCCGTAGTATTCTCTGCTTTGGCTATGAGCTCTGTAGGTAAAGCTGCGATGGAAATGGTAAAGGAAGTCCGTCGCCAATTCCGTGAAATTCCCGGAATTATGGAAGGAACAGGAAAGCCTGAATATGGCAAGTGCGTAGAAATTTCTACCAAAGCTGCTCTTAAGGAAATGATGTTGCCCGGTGCTATAACGATTATTACTCCTATCATTATCGGATTTGCTATGGGAGCGGAGCCTTTGGGAGCATACATGGCAGGTGTTACTGTTTCAGGTGTACTTTGGGCTATTTTCCAAAACAATGCAGGTGGTGCTTGGGATAATGCTAAGAAATCATTCGAAGCAGGTACTATGATCGACGGTAAAATGACTTATAAAGGTTCTGATGCCCACAAAGCGGCAGTTACCGGTGATACCGTAGGAGATCCATTCAAGGATACTTCCGGACCATCTATGAATATCCTTATTAAATTAACTTGTTTGATTGGTTTGGCGATTGCTCCTATTTTGGGTAATCATTCAGCGGAAGGATCACATGGAATGAATGACACAGACAAGAATGAGATAATCATCGAACAAGAAGATAAGACTTTGGGAGATGCTTATATCATCGAAGAAAAAGATACGCACTAAAACTAGATTGTTAGACATCTAGATTTAGAGATGATTAGATTTGAAAGTCCCTTGGAATTTATTCCAAGGGACTTTCTTTTTTATCCTTATACGAAATACATTATTCAATTGCGTATTACTATGCCATCTCTCCAAAATGGGGAAAGCAAAACGTTCAAAGCCGAGCTTACATTACATTCCAAAGATTGTAGGATTGATAGATTGCGATCCGTTTGAGGAAAAAGGTGATTCACTAAAATCTAGTATAGATAATTATTAGGCGTAAGAATGGGGTATCATTGAAACAGTTTGCCAAAAAAAGTAGAAAAAGAATCCGTTAGAATGGTAGGTTATTATTTTCCTAGTCCCTTATGCAGGGTATTGAATAGGAAGTATGATGCTCCTTATATAACAAATCGGATGTGTTTTATTCTACAAAATCTTTGATGTTTTTAGCCACTCTTTCTTATATCAATAAGGATCCACATCCACAACGATTCTCACTGTCGTGAATCCTTTGGTTTTGTGAAGTGCGTTTTGTGTATCAATAATGAGCTTTTTTGCTTTTTGCAATTGCGAAGCATTCTTATCCAATTTCATCATAATATCTTGTAAATAATATGACCTTACACGGGGGATTCCGGGTTCTGCTGGACCAATAACCTGTTCCCTGAATTTCAATTTGAGTTCATTGGCGAAGTATTCGGCTGCTTGTTGGACGGTGCTATGTTTTTTATGTTTCAGGGTGATTTTTATCATCCGTTTGAAAGGAGCGTATTTGAAATCCCTCCGTTCTGTCATTTCCCTTTTTAGAAAAGCACGGAAATTATCATTGATAACATCTAGGATGATTGGGTGGTCTGTTTTGTAGGTTTGTATGACTACTTTTCCTTGTTTGTGTTTTCTACCTGCCCTTCCACTTACTTGTAACATGAGTTGGTAAGCCCGTTCGCTCGCCCTGAAATCCGGAAAGCCAATCAAGTGGTCAGCACTGAGAATGCCCACTATTCCAACATTGTCAAAATCCAAGCCTTTGGTCACCATCTGTGTACCTACCAAAATATCTATTCTTCTTTCCTCAAAATCATTGATAAGATTCTCCAAGGCACTTTTTCCTTTTACAGTGTCCCAGTCCATCCTTGCAATTTTGGCATCGGGCAGATATATTTTCAATTCGTCAGCTATCTTTTCGGTACCGAAACCTTTTAAATCCAAATGGACATTGGCGCAAGCCGGACAAGCTTCTGGTACATCTGTCAAATAGCCACAATAATGGCATCTCAGATGATCCGAATATTTATGGTAAGTCAAACTGACATCGCAATGTACGCAGCCGGATTTCCAACCACAGGTTTTGCACATTACGGTAGGAGAATATCCTCTTCTATTTTGAAACAATATTGCTTGTTCTCCCCTAGCCAAAGCCGCCCTCAACTCTTCCAAAAGTGTGGAAGTGAAATGGGATTGCATTACACGTTTTTTGGATTCTTCTTTCATATCGGCGATGATGACTTCGGGTAATTCCAAGCCTCCAAAACGCTCTTTCATTTCTACCAACCCATATTTTCCTGCCAAAACATTCCTATATGTTTCCAAGGAGGGCGTGGCTGTTCCTAGCAAGACTTTGGCTTGATGAAGCTGCGACATAAAAACGGCGGTGTCCCTAGCATTATATCTGGGTGATGGTTCATTTTGCTTGAATGATGGATCGTGTTCCTCATCTACAATAATGAGTTTGAGATTGGAGAAAGGAAGGAAAAGACTGGATCTCGCTCCTAGTAAAATAGGTTTCCCATCTTGGGCAGCTTTCCAAAGTTCTACCCTTTCATTATTATTCATCCGACTATGATAAACGGCAATATCTTCTCCGAATATTTTCTGTAAACGGTGTACGATTTGGGTCGTCAAGGCAATTTCAGGCAATAGGTACAAAACTTGTTCTCCCCGTTCGATAGCTTCACTAATAAGTTCCATATAAACCCTGGTCTTCCCACTTCCCGTTACTCCGTGTAGGAGTATGATTTCTTTTTCTTCGTACTGTTTTTTAATTTCGGCAAGGCTTGAAACTTGTTGCGGAGACAAAGTACTTTGATCTGTTATATCCTCAGAATAACCACCCAAACGGCTGACTTCCCTCTTATAAAGTTCTAAAATATTCTTATCTGCCAATGCCTTTACGACTGTTGCACCCACATCGGCTATACTGTAAATATCTTGTCTTCTGACGAATTCCTGTTTCTTGCTGAGTTGGATATAAGCCAAGAGTGCCTCTTGTTGTTTCATGGATCGTTTACACAAATCGAATGCTTCTTCCAATCGTTCGCTATCCGAAGCATAAGGTTCGTGGAGCCTGACACATGAAATGGTCTTTGGTTTGTATTTTTCTAATAATTCTTCATATAAATAAATGACTTTCTTGTCCAATAAACTTTTTATGATTGGATAGATGGTTTTTCTGTTCAATATTTTTTTAATGTCCCCAATCCTTAATTCGTTTTGTAATGTAAGGGCTTCCGTTATAATGTATTCGCTATCAGTAAGGCTTTGGGCATCTAAATTTTCATTATAAAACGGACCGAGTACGATTCTCGTTTCACTCGCTAATTTTAGCCCTGAGGGCAATGAGGCATTCATCACTTCGCCCAATGTGCAGCAATAATAATTAGAAATCCATTCCCAAAGGGCTAATTGTTCCCTTGAAATAATTGGGGCGTCATCTAATACGGAGAGGATGGGTTTGGTTTTGTATTCGGGAGCTTGATCTAATACTTCCTTTACTATTCCGGCGTATAATTTATTTTTTCCAAAAGAAACTTCTACCCGCACTCCAAATTTAACCTTGTGCAAAATATCTGATGGAATGGCATAGGTGTATGGTTTATTCACAGCTATAGGTAGAATGACTATAGCATATTTTTCAGGTAATTCTTCCGGTGCGAATAGTTCTGGATTCAATAATCATTTTTATTTGATGATGAGCTGAATTTAAGGATGAAAAACCCTATGCTTGCCCAAAAAAGTAATCCTGTTAATAATAACAACATAGAGGGAAAAGAGATTCCATTTATAGAAAGGAATTCTTTTATTCCTGTAAATGAATTCAATAATGGGGTGAATGAAGTAGCTGCACTAATTTTTAAATTGAATAAATAACTCAATCCGGAAACTGTAATCAAGGCAATAAAAAACATTGTCAATGTGAAAAAATAAATTCCGAACCGCCCTAATCTCCGTTCGGTTTTCCTATCCATGAATGAAATGATACAAGTCCAGAATATATTAGACAGGAATAATATCCAAGAAAGATTAAAAACATTATAGATTGATAGGTACTTTTTTATCAGCCCTTTAAGGAATGCAGGGTGTTCATCAAAAAACTGAATGGATAACCAGAATGAAAGTATTAAGATTAATGTTGTTAATAATCCGAAAAAGGATACACCTAGTAATTTATCCCAAATAGGAATTTTCAATAAAGAACTGTCTTTGGGTAAATTATGGAGACTTAGACCTGCAGGCAGTGTCAAACCTAAAAACGCAAATAGAAATAAAATAACCGGTAAGTAATTCCTAATATTATTATCTATGATTTCAATAATATTAATATTGCTTATATTTTTTTCTTTAATGGTAATTGGATTCACATAACTATCGGATAGATTCATACTATCCATCCTTTCGGCAATAATGTTTTCCTCAAAATCAGAAATAGATGATATTACATCTTCAACGTCCAAATCATTCCCTCGATGGAACAATTTCACTTCTGCCATTTCTAACCGGTTGATTTTATCGCCAAATCCTTTAGGAATAATGATACCCAATTCTATTTCCTTGTCCTTTATTTTTTGTTCGATATTAGCCGCAGTTATACCATCTGCAATTTTTATATCCTGTCTTTGTTCTATTTTTTTTGACAAATCATTCTCAGCATCAAGGTTGACCAAACCCAAATGAATTTTATTTCCGGTATCATTCATGGACACAGAAATGCTTTTTCCTATCATATTTAGAAGGAAAAAGCCGAATAATAGTGGAAGGATAATATTGAATATCCAAATCCGTTTTCTTTTTAAAAGGGATATAACCGTTCTCATATTTTAAAATTAGTTATTTTATTCATCTCTAGCTAGGGAAATAAATATTGCTGTCTTTTAAAAGACAGCATAAAATAATGTTTTATGAGCAGTTAAAGGTTTTAAGTTTATTATTTCATCATTCCTTATCATCCCATTAATGATTGCAGTTTTATGGCTACTCCCATATTTCCATCTATTTTAATTTTTCCTGACATCATTGCTGTCATAGGATTTAATTGTCCTTTCAGCAATGCCATGAAATCATCTGAAGTAATTGTAATGGTACAATCCGCATCATCATCTATTCTGGCTACGGAATTGGCATCTCCTTTTCCATTCACATGAATTTGTTGCCCGTCCAAATTAAATTTAAGGGTATTGCCCAATGCTTTTGCCTTGGTGGCATTCTTTTCTACTATGTGGTAAATTTTTTCAAATTTATCATCTCCTTTAGGGTTTTCAAAAGAACGATTAGACATGGACTCTTCAGCTATTTTTGCTGCTTCGTATTGTTTTTCATCAATGACCATTTTAGAAATGATTTCCCTCATGATTTCCGAAGAACCACCTCCTATCGTTAATATTCTGGAATCCCTGAACATTCTTGCCATTTTGTATTCCTCCATGTATCCGTAGCCTCCGAAAAACTGCAAACATTGATACATTACCTTATCTGATAATTCAGTAGTAAGGAGTTTCGCCATAGAACATTCTTTTACCGCATATTCTCCTTTGTCATGCAATTCGCAAAGATGATAGGTAAATGCCTTGGCACTTTCTATTTCTGTTGCCAACTGGGCGACCCGATGTCTAAGGACTTGGAATTTATTTATCGAACGACCGAATGCCTTTCGTTCCCCCATATATTTCAATGCGTAGTCCAAAGCAGATTCGCAACCTGCTATGGCAGAAACCGCAGCAGAAAGCCGTTCTAATTGCAAGCCTCCCATGAGATAATAAAACCCTTGTCCCTCTTCTCCTATTAAATTTTCTACCGGAATTTTCACATCATCAAAACTCAACTCCGCAGTATCCGAAGCATGCCAACCTAATTTTTTCAATTTTCTAGCAGAAACACCCTCCGCATTTCTATCAATAATCAATAAACTTACTCCGTTTACTCCTGCCTCCGGATTTGTTTTGACAACAGTTATCATATAATCACCATAAACAGCATTCGTGATAAAGGTCTTGGCGCCATTCACAACATAATGGTCTCCGTTTCTAATCGCTTTGGTTTGGATATTGGCAACATCTGATCCGGCACCGGGTTCTGTTATGGCAATGGAACTGATCCATTCTCCCGCTATGGTTTTGGCCAAATATTTTTCTTTCAAAAATTCTGAACCGTATTTAAAAATATAGGGCGTTGACATATATTGCATAACAAGAGGAGCTACCGCAAAACCTCCGGAAAAACATTTGGATACTTCCTCCATAAAAACAACAGAGTAGAAAAAATCAGCATCCATTCCGCCGTATTTCTCTGGATAATTCAAGCCTAGATATCCCATGTCACCCATTTTCTTCCAGACTTCACGAGGTGTATGTCGCTCTTCTTCCCATTTGTCAATATTGGGAATGACTTCCTTGGCTAAAAAATCCTTTAAGCCCTGTCGGAATAAATTGTGATCCTCATTAAAATATCTGCTATAAATACTCATTACTGAATTGTGTCTAGATTAAAAATTGAATTGAATTTGTGCTAATGTAACAAGTTTCAAATGCTCGTAATAGTAGCAATGCCTTTTTTTATAAATTTTCGGAAGGTTCTTTCATCCATTCATATTGGGCTTATATAATTCTTAAGGATAAGTAGTATTCCATAATTTT
>JAHDHJ010000018.1 GCA_020631375.1 Saprospiraceae bacterium
CAAAAAAAGGACTTGGCATTTGACATTCGACAATGAGAAAATAATAACAATTACCCAGAGCAGTTGGTTTTTTTCTAATTACCATCAGTCCAAATGTTCTGTAGGAGAATGGAATATCAAAAGGATAGGACGGGGGGCCTATCTTTTTGAAATAAAAGAAAAATCTGTTATCGGGCGAAAATTATTCGACATCGGATTCAAAGATAGATTTGCTTTGGGAATGTTCAATCCTACAAAAGCCGACACTTTTGAATGGAAAAAACTAAAGGGAGCGAATGGCTATGGTTGGTACCAAGAAGATTTGGAAGTTGTCCGTTTTGAAAAAGCGAACAGAAGCTTTTCCAATTTCAATTACATACTGAATATCGTCAACGGAAGATTAGATGAAAAATGGTTGGCTGCATTAATTATCACAGGATTTATCGCATTGAAATAAAAAGGAAATGGATAAGGAAAAAATAGAATTATATGCCCCTGCAATTGTTATCGTTACTTTATTCGCAGGACTGATTGCCTTGAATCTTTTTGTCAAGAAATATAAGGACATAAAAAAATACAAGGAAAAATGGGCAATGGATTTTGAGCATCATTGTAATAATAAAAATTATGATTTTTCATCTCCGAGCAAAACAATTCTATTACCCGAATCATTGAATGAAATATCCGGTTTGTCATTATTTAATGATTCAATCTTTTTTGCAGTTCAGGACGAAGAGGGAATTATTTATGAAATTGATAAAAACGGGAATGTCAAAGAAACCGATTTCCATAAAGCGGGAGATTATGAAGGAATAGAAAGAGTTGCCGATAGTATTTTCATTATCAAAAGCACAGGTACATTATATAAGATTACGAATTATGGAAAAACCGATCAGCAAAGGGAAAAGATAAGTAATTTTCTTGATGAATCATATGATACAGAAGGTATAGCTTATGACAAAAAAACGCATTCACTCCTACTCTCTTGCAAGGTTTGCAATAAAAAGAAAAATAAGGGAAATCGTTTAATTTACAGATACGATATTGCAAAAAAAGAATTAATAGAAAGTCCTTATATTTCCATTTCTATTTCTTCAGTAGAAACCTTTATTAAAAATTGCATCGTCGATAATCCGGATGCAGTACAAAAAATGTTGAAACAATTTTTATTCGCCCCATCCGCGATTGCCGTACATCCGATAACGGATCATATTTTTATTTCTTCTTCACAAGGGAAAAACATCGTGGAAATTAATCGGAAAGGAGAAATTATTAGTTTCAATAAATTGGATAAAGGTACTTATTTACAACCCGAAGGATTGGCTTTTTCTCCGGACGGAACATTATATGTTTCTAATGAAGCCAAAGATAAAAAGCCGCTCATTTACCAAGTGGATTGGAAGCGTGGAATTAAATAGATATTTAGGATTAGCAATTTTCAAATAATATACTTCGTATTAATTTCCCCCTTTGGAGGGGGCTAGGGGGAGGATAAACTAAGTGGATCAAACATGTTCAGAAAAGAATTCGATAAATATAATTGGAATGAAATAAGTCAAAGTATCTATTCTAAAAAAGAAAAGGATGTCCTCAATGCTTTGTCCAAAGAAAAAATCAACCTTGAGGATTTCAAGGCTTTGATTTCCCCAGCAGCCCTACCCTATTTAGAACAAATGGCAATCAAAAGCCAAAGGATAACCCAAAAGAGATTCGGAAAAACCATACAGATGTATGCCCCGATTTATTTATCGAATGAATGCCAGAATATTTGTACTTATTGTGGCTTTAGCCTTGATAATAAAATAAGGAGAAAAACATTAAACGGTACGGAAATCCTCAAAGAAATCCTTGCAATAAAAAAACTCGGCTACGATCACATTCTTATCGTAACCGGAGAAGCCAACAAAACCGTTGGCATGGATTATTTCAAAAATGCACTTAAAATAATCCAGCCGCATTTTTCCCATATCTCCATGGAAGTCCAACCATTGGAACAAAAGGATTATGAAGAATTATTAAATTCGGGTGTCAATACTATTTTGGTTTACCAAGAAACCTATCACAAAGAAGAATATAAAAAACACCACCCCAAAGGAAAAAAATCCAATTTTTATTATCGACTCGATACGCCGGACAGAATCGGAAAAGCAGGTATGCATAAAATCGGAATCGGAGCATTATTCGGCTTAGAAGATTGGAGGGCGGATAGTTTTTATACCGCCTTACATTTGCAATATTTGGAAAGGACGTATTGGCAATCCAAATATTCCATTTCTTTTCCGAGGCTCAGACCTTTTTCCGGAGGACTCGAACCCAAAGTCGAAATGACCGACAAGGATCTTGTACAATTGATTTGTGCCTACAGAATCCTCGATGAGGAAGTCGAACTTTCCATGTCCACTAGGGAATCCGAAGTATTCAGGAATAATATAATTAAGCTAGGAATCACCTCCATAAGTGCAGGTTCCAAAACCAATCCAGGAGGTTATGAAGTAGAACCACAATCTTTGGAACAATTCGAAATTTCAGATGAAAGAAGCCCTGCCGAAATTGCTTCACTTATCCAACGTTCCGGATATGAAGTGGTTTGGAAAGATTGGGATCGGAGTTTTATTTCATAAACTATAACAGTCCGAATAATTATTTGGCAGTGTAACAGATCTAGGGCTGGGAGTAAATTTGCCTTGTTATCTATCATCAATCCCAAACCAATATGAATACTGAATATTGACAAAATATGCTTTCAACCGAAACATAAATAGTTACATTATTTCATAAAAAGGATCTTGGTCACTTGTCCATCTGGATTTTCCAAATTCTGCTCGTTGGCACTAAAAACCAAATAAACACCAGAACTGGCTTTCCTCCCGTTATAGTCCCTACCATCCCAAATTGCCTGTCCTCCTTTGGCATTGGTTTCATAGATCATTGTGCCACTAATATCCGTTATCTTCACATGTGCATCTTGGGGCAAACCCCTGATAGCAATAGGACCATCATAATCCGGTCTTACCGGATTTGGGAAAGCAAAGACTTCGGAATTATGTACATTATGTCCGATGGTAGCATCCCCCTGAAAAGAAATGACTCCGGAACTTGTTCCAATATAAACTTCTCCTGTTTTATTATTGATGGATATATCATTTATCTTATTGTCAAAAAGCGGACTGTTATCTACCGTAAAATGATAAATTTCTTCTAATCCGTCTTCAGAAATCAGATAAACGCCATTATTGTTCGTTCCACACCATTTTCGATTGGCTCCATCTACAGCAATGCATTTTATAGTTTCTCCCTCTAATAAGTAAGCAAGATTCTCATCTGCTCTTTCTACTTTTCTTCTCACACCGACACAACTTGGATCGAATATATTCGCACCACATTCGAAGATAATAACACCGTCATCTGTCCCGACCCAAACATCTCCATCCAAATCCATCTCTGTGTGATAGACAAACTTACTTGTAATTTCGCTATTATTGGACGTTACATACCTGATTTGATTGTCTGCATTATTGTTGAAATCATCCCCCTCGTTGAAAACGACCAAACCATTTGTGCTAGTGGTAAACCATTTGTTCCCACTTTGATCAATCATTATTTTTAAAATATTAGGATTTCCCGTAAGCGGCATTGTTTTCCAATTCCCGTCTGCTTGCCTTACGACAATCGGATCCACTGTACCATGATTTGCCATCCATAAATTCCCATTGTCATCCAATAGCAGACCCGCTACCCTGCAATTATCCTGGTCATCTTCTGCTATCGCCGTTAATGGTGAATTATCATTATTGAAATTCTGGAAATTTTCTCCATCATAAATATACAGACCCCGTCCGAAAGAAGCGATATATACGGTCCCATTTCCCTCATCGACTTCTATGTCCACTACATCCCGTAAGTTAGGTAATTGGGAATTATTATACTCGTTCCATACCGTCCAGTCCCCATCCTTAAAAGAAGCAAACCCTGTATCATTATTTCCGTAGCCCCATCCACTGGTAATCAATCCTCCCGATACCCATAATGTAGCATCTGCATACTCCAATTCAAAATTAGAAACGGAATAGGGGGAATTGAAACTAAATGTAAATGTACTTCCCGTATTTAGGTTATGAGTTTTGAAACCCGGTTTGTATTCTCCTATCCATAAGTTTCCCTCTTCATCCTCTACAGCAGAAGTTCCTACTCCCCCAACAAAAAATTGATTTACTGTTTGGATAAGCGTACCATCATCCAACAAGGAATAATAGTGCTGTCTTAAATCAGGGAACCATGTCATATTGATAATTAATTTCCCATTGCCGGATTGTAGGAAATTCGGGCTATAATTTTCTTCGGACAGGACATAATCCAAACTATTTCCCGAATAAGTATATAATGTATCATTTACATCAACATATAGATTATTGTTATGGCTATGTACGACATTGGAAGTGTACATTTCCGGAAAACCATCATCACTATCCAACCTTTTCCAATTATTGAAATCCAATAAATTCACTCCTGTTGTAGGAATATAAAAAATACCCTCTTCTGAGGCAGCATAAAAATTGCCATTATGTTCTGTAAAGGTCCTGATTTTGATATTCATAAAAGTAGTGAATTCGAATTCATTACGAACCAAATTTATTTTCACCACACCAAAGCCTGTGGAAAGGAATGCTCCATCTTCATAAAAGAAAATATCATAAATGGATTTGTCTCCTTGCAAATCCAAATCATTTTTGATATTACTGAGGTTGAATACACTATGGTTTTCAGGTGAAATAATGTCAATGTTACTATTGGCGTAAGCTGCTACTACCACATTGTTTTCCCTACTGTATTTCAGTACTCGGACATCCACATCGCTTAGCCCGTTGGTCTTGTCTAAGAAAGTGGAAGAATTTTCTTCCTTATCAAAAATGACAATAGACATATCGGATGCGAACCAGACTTCATCAGGGGTTTGGGTTACATATTTGCCTTTGGTATTAGGTAAAAGGGAACGCCATTGCCCAATGGCGAGATTGTCTTGTGCTACGAGGGATAAGGATAAAAATAGTCCCAATAAAATCAATATGTAAATTCTCATGTTCCAAAGATAAAAGTTAGATTTGAATATAATACTACGGGTATGTCATTGATACGGCTAAATACATTATTTTTTTATAATTAGGAATTCTACCCTTCTATTCAGTTGCCTGCCAATACTAGTTTCATTTTCTGCAACAGGTCTGGTATCCCCAAATCCCTTATAATATAAACGTTCTTTGCCGATGCCTTTATTCTTCAAATAATCGACTACAGCTTGGGCCCTGTCCCTAGAAAGTCGAATATTATATTTATATGCTCCTTGGTTATCGGTATGCCCTTGGATTTCAATAATCATCTTGGGATGATCCAATAGGACGAGATGGAGTTTATCCAATTCTTTGTAGGATTGTGGAAGTAATTCTGATTTGTCTGTCTCAAAAAAAATGTTTTTTAGCGTAATGGATTTACCCACGGTATATTCTATACAACAGAGGTCATTGCTCTTGACCGGTTCATTAAGGATGGGTTCTATCTTTTTGACCCGCACATCATCGATATAATAATATCCATATTTATAAGCCTTCGTTTTCCCTTCGGCCGTCGTAAGGCTATCTGGGAAAAAATTGCCAATAATAAGATATTCTGAAGTGTCTTTGGCAGTGAACTGCCCACTTACTTTCTGCCAAACGCCTCCTTTGGAACGAATGACTTCTTTCGAATAAACCTGGGGTGTGGCAGGAAGTAATTTGTCTGTGGTTTCGTCCCTCGGTTCGGTTGTGAAAAACATTCCTATATTATTGACCAATTTGGAATCTGACAAAGCCGTAGTATAGAATTCCGCATGATACCGTTGTCCTACCACCAAGGGTTCCATCAATTGTATTTGTAGGTATTCCCTGCAATGGGGCTTGCCTTCCTTGCATCCGTAAACCGTAATCCCACTCATGGATTTCCCACTTCTCGGGCGTTCTATCCCGAATCCTTTTTGGGTCCAATAAATGGGAATCCTCACTTTTGGATTATAGACATCCGGAGAGGCATGTGTAGGCGAAGACCAATATTTCATAAGTCGGGAATAATCCTTTCCCTTATAAAACCACCCTAAGGGAAAAGAAGAAAAATCTTCAAAACTTCCATTAGGTACGATATTTTCTTGGGCATTGGAATATGAGGCCGGTGCTTGGGCGAAAGCATAGGATAGACTAAGGCTCAATAATATGACAATCCATGGTTTCATGTTGATGTATAAGATTGCATTTCAAGTATAACGCATAATATTGTTTACTTGGTTCTAAAATACGTTATTTTAAGAATTTAAACCGATTTATGATCTAAATAATGGATGACAATCCAAAAGCTGGAAGATTGAAGCAATAAATTGGCTCTCACATCCCAATTTTCTGTCTTGCCCAAACAAAAAACTGATTGCTTTTGTCTCGAATAACAATTGCTTGGCATACTCTGGTTTTTGATAGGGAATAATGTCTAATGTTCCAAGATTTTGAAAATATTATCCAATTCAAAAATCTGGTTTTTATTTTCTTTTGAATTGGCAATATGAATCATGGCTTTGGCTACGGTTTCTCCTTTTATGGGTTTGTATTTTTTTATAAAAGGCAATTTGGATAAAGGTTGTAAAATAATAAAACCGATTTTTTCGCCAATGCGACTTTCTGTTCGTTCCCCTACAAGAAGCGAAGGTCTGAAAATAAAACTTTGAGAAAAATCCAATTCTAAAATATCCTTATCCAACTCCCCTTTTATCCGAGAATAAAAATTTGCTGATTTATGATTTGCACCGGCAGAAGAAACAAGTAAATATTTTTTTATTCCATTTTCTTTGGCAGCTTTGGCTACCTCATATTGATAAGTATAATCTATTTTATATTGGATATCTTTACTTCCCGCTTTTTTAATAGTTGTTCCAAGTGCGGAAAATAGTTCGTCTCCTTGAATTGATTTTCTCCAATCTTCCATTTCATCAAAATCAATAATTTTTTCTTCTAGTTTCGGATGGTTTATTCCTGTACTTCTCCTATGGAAAACCTTTATGGTTTTATAACGATCATCTTTTAGGAGTAGGGAAAGGATATGGGAACCGATTAATCCTGTTGCTCCGATTACTATTGCTGTTTTATTCATTTGACATTTGATTTATAATGCAAAGTTAAACATTTGTACAACTCTTCTGATAATTACTTAATTTTGCAATTATAATAATGAATATTATTCGATGAAATGAAAAAAACAAATGCTATCAGAATATTGGATAAAAATAAAATCCAATATGAAACCGTACCTTATACTTATGATCCGGACAATTTGGACCTAAGGATTATAGCAAAGGAAAACAACTTGGAATTGCCTAGTGTTTATAAAACATTGATGTTAAAAGGGGATAAGAATGGCGTTTGTGTAGCTGTAGTTCCCGGAAATAAAACTTTGGATTTAAAATCCATTGCCAAGGAAAGTGGAAATAAGAAAATGCAAATGTTAGCCGTCAAGGATTTAGAAAAAACGACGGGATATATACGGGGCGGATGTAGTCCGATAGGCATGAAAAAGAATTTCCCCGTCTATGTGGACGCTGCTGCAAAAGGTTTAAAAATATTTTACATCAATGCGGGAACTAGAGGTGTTTTACTAGGGCTTTCGCCCAAAGAATTAGAAAGCATAATAAATGTTAGGTTTTGCGAAATAGGAAAAGAGTAATTATTCCCCTTATAAAAACAACCATAAATAATTATGGAATATTATATAGAAGCATTTAGAAGATATTTTGAGTTCCATGGGCGATCTTCAAGGAGTGAATATTGGTATTTTGCTCTGTTTAACATCATGATAATGATTGCCCTTGGGGTCATGAGTTCAATTATAGAAGAGTATTTTAACCTTCACTCATTCTTTTTAATAAATTCCGTTTATTTCTTAGCCATCCTCATTCCAAGCCTTGCAGTAGCGGTAAGGAGAATGCATGATATAGGGAAATCGGGATGGTGGTTGTTGGTTTATTTTATTCCTTTGGTTGGAGGAATTTCTTTATTGGTACTTTTAGTGATCGATAGCGAGTATGGTAGGAATAAATATGGAGAAAATCCAAAAGGAATAGGAAATTATATAGATGAATTCGATGAGATAAATAGACATTTAGTCGATTGAATTAATCAATCAAATCCAAATATAAATTCTCCACCTTAGTTCTAGCCCAAGGAGTTTTCCGTAGGAATTTCAAACTGGATTTAATACTAGGGTTGCTATTGAAACAATTTATCTTTATTCTTTCATATAAACCCTCCCATCCATAAGCTGCTACCAGATAAGTCAGAATATGTTCCAATGTTTTTCCATGGAGAGGATTATTGCTTTGTGTTTTTTTCATAATTATTTTGTAATCTATTTCCAGTTTTATTTTTCTCCGAACATTTCAATATTTACAAACAGCTTCTAAATGATTCTCATTTTTTATTCCCTGTTGTTTTTAATCAATATAAACGAAATATTTAGAAAAAACAAATTTCAATAACCATGTAAATTAATACTATCCGAATTAATCATAGTAACCCATTTTCCCATTTTTTTCTGAATGACCTTAAAATGGTGTTTATCTTCCGGAGTAATAAACGAAACGGCTTCTCCCGGAGATTCCGCTCTTCCCGTCCTCCCTATCCGATGGATATAATCCTTAGGGGAACGGGGCAGTTCATAATTTATTACAAAAGGTAAAAATTCAATATCTATTCCACGGGACAATAAATCGGTGGCTACCAGAACTTGTAGTTTTCCCGTTTTGAATTTATGCAAAGTTTCCGTTCTTGCTCCCTGGCTTTTTTTGCCATGAATGGCGAGACAATTTTCCACTCCGTTTTTGCGGAGTTTATCTATTACATTATTCGCTTTGTAAACGGAAGAAGTAAAAACGAGAACTTGTTTTAATTCTTTCGTTTTAATAAGATAACGAAGCAGTGGTCCTTTCTTTTCATCCGGAACAAAATATGCGGACTGATTAATTAAATCAATATTATCAATATCGGATTCTATTTTAATGACCACGGGATCACGCAATAAAATTTGATTGATATTATTTACATTTTTACTGAGTGTGGCAGAGAATAATAAATTCTGCCTTTTTTGGGGTAGAAGAGAAAATATGCGATTCATTTCTTCCTTGAAACCAAGGTTAAGCATTTTATCTGCTTCATCCAAAACCAAAGTATCCACTTCGGATAAATGCACGGCATTTGATTCGATTAAATCAATGAGTCTTCCCGGTGTGGCGACCAATATATTTATATTGTTCATCGACTTCATTTGAGGATTGATGGAAACTCCCCCGAATACCGCTTTTGATTTCACAGGAAAAGGCATGGCTATTCCGAATATTTGGAAAACCTCATTTACTTGTGCTGCCAATTCACGGGTCGGCACCATCACCAAAACATTAATATGCCTATTTTTATTTTTGCTATGCCCTTCCAGATTCATTAAAATAGGCAATACATAACTCGCCGTTTTTCCCGAACCTGTCTTAGCAATGCCCAATACATCTTTTCTTTCCAAAATAGCCGGAATGGCTTTTTCTTGGATAGGATAAGGTTGTGTATAATTTTGCTCTGCCAATGCTTTTATAAGCGAGGGCGATATTCCTAAGGAAGTGAAAGACATATAGGTAAATACTTTTTTAATTAATTAGCTTGCAAAGGTACGGAAATATTATAAACACAACTTGAATTCATTGTTTGGAAAAATAAAGTCGTTGATAAAGAAACCAAATTCAATTATCTTTAGTTTTGAACTTGTTGTACATTAAATACACTGTAAACTAAGTTGTTTAAAATTTTGATGAGATTATTTTGGGATTTGGCGAGGCATTTTTTGACAGCATAGCCTTAGCTATGGTGGAGAAAAATAACGATGTCCAAATTTCAAAAGAAGCCATAAAAAATTAAATTTATTTAGTTTACAGTGTATTAAATATAAAGCAAGGAAAATCATAAAAATGAAAAACAACCCAGAACTGGAAAAAATAGCCAATCAAGACCAAGTCGATCGGTCAAAATATGACACAGGAGATTTATCAGAAGTAGAACTTTGGGCTAAAGACCGTGTAAGGTTATCAAGAGTAGTCGAGATATTAAATGCAGGAGAAATGAAAACTTCATCTGATTATATAAATGCAGCAATCGTTTTTCAGCATGGCAGGGATAAGGGAAATAAAAGAGACCCTTTTGCTTCGGGTATGGCGGTGAAGATGATGAGGGAAGCGATAACATTGGATGCTTCGGTTGATAAATGGCTTTTGGCGGCAGCGATAGATCGGGATTTAATGATTCGGGATGAACCCCAAATTTATGGTACGCAATACATCCGAAAAGGAGAGGGACATCCTTGGGAATTTTATAAACTGGATAGCTCGGTCATATCGGATGAAGAAAGACGTGCCCATCGTGTAGAAACTTTGGCAGAACAAAAAATAGAGTTAGAAAGAATCAATAAGAAAAAATTAATCGAGCGTTTTCCAACGGGCGAAAATATAAATGAAATATTAGATTTTTGTAAAACGTATTTTTCAAAAGAATCAGAATATGATGTTTCATGGAAAGGAATGAGCAGATTCGCTTTCCAATTAAAAAGATTAAAAAAGACAGAAGCCGCCTTCTTTGTTTTTAAACTCATTACAGAATTATATCCGAATGAATACGATCCTTTTCATAGCCTAGGAAATTTATTAGCTGAAATGGGAAGAAAAGAAGAAGCCATTGAAGCGATAAAAAAATCCATAGAGTTAAATCCGGAATTCGAATTGGGTAAAAAAGATTTATCGGATTTAATGGAAAAATAAATTCGATAAATCTTTTTTACCAGTTATAGCATATTCCAGAGGCTATCTCTTCTGCGAAACAAAGAATAAAAACAACAAGTTAGGAACAGGAAATTCCAACATGCCCTTATTATTTCATTCTCATAAATAATTATTGCCTAGTGGCATGGATTACTGTTTCGCAACCATCCGCACCAGCAGCAAGGGATACCATCAACTTCGTATCTGTAAGCGTATATGTAGCAGATCTTGGACTTCCTCCATCTGCGGTGAAAGTCATTTCTGTATCGCTATCTATGGTATAAGTACCTGAATCCACAGTTGTTTCATCAAGTACGGTAATACCTAATAATATAGCAGTAACATTGGCAGTAAGCGTATATCTCGTATCTGTAAAGACAGCATCTTGTGTAATACAATAATCCGCACCAGTAGTAGCATCCACACCACAAGAGGAACCGTTCCCATCAAAAACCAAATTTACATTTGAATTAGCATCTGTACAATTAGTATTGACTAAAGTATCTGCTATCCATGCCCCTGTTATAGAAGGTCCATCATCATCCTTACAACTAAATACTGTAAGGGCTAGCATAAAAGCTAAAATTACTGAAAATTGAAAATTGAATTTCATTATTATCTTTTTTATGAATTAATATTTTGAACAGGATTAAATACATTGTAAGCTAAATAAGAACATATTTAATCCTGAACACCTATCTAATAACGAATATAAGCATAAAATGCTTCCCATCCGTTTCTTTATAGAACAAAAAAGGCGGCTATGGACACTCCTGCCCTAGCCGCCATCTCGGATGAAACTATAAAACTACTATACTGCTAAATCTTTTTTCAAACAAAAAAGTCGTTGGATTCTTATACCATATATAAATCGAAGAGTAAATATAAAATTCCAACGACTTTAGAACAATCAATAAAAAACTAAACTTCTGTCTTACATATATATAGTACAGGAAAGATAAAAAGGGTTGCATGGGCTTGAAATATTTTTATTAAAATATTCAGAACATCATAAATAAAAAACGCCGGACGGGAAATTCCCAACCGGCGGTACAATCAAAAAATTAATCTACAGACTCTTTCGCAACTTTTTGCAAAGAGAGTATGATTCGAAAACTACACACTTACTGATATTATTCTTAGAAAGGAAGTAAAATAATGCCACAAAAAAACAATGCTTGATTGTGGCATTAAATTAATATATAAACACCCTATTTATATTTCATTTTAAAATCTATATGCCAAACCCGTTTCCAAACCCACAGTGTAAGGATATTTTTTTCCTATTTCCGTAGTAGTGGGTTTATGCAATCCCGCCTCAAATGTCGGTTCTATAAAAATATTTAATTTATCATTTGCATTATACGAAACACCTGCCCCTACTAAATAATCCATAGAGAATGTACTGGCAGATGAATTTTGAAAAGCGTGGATTTCATTGATATTCACGCCTTCTAATGTTGTTTTGAAATTTCTTTCGCCTAGATTTTCCGATAAATTTATATCCCCCACAATTCCCATTTTCGCAGAAATATTCCACTTACTATCATTTCCGAAAGTATATTGTGCAACTACGGGTATTTCCAATTCTCGTTCCCTATAACTTGTTTCCATTTCAAATGGGATGGCAGTACCCAAAGACATTTCTATGTTTGATGCCCGTGTAACTTCCAACTCCATTTTAACATCTGACATCGCCATGATATCCAAATCTTTATTATACTTCGATGCAAAACCTCCCGAACTCATTTCCACTTCATGTTCACTAGAATATTCCAATACATCATTATAATGTATATCAGAATTTCTTTCCTCATATCTCAGCCCGGAATATAACGACCAATTATCATTAAAATCATACCCCACTCTCATCCCAATATTTTTGGAACATTTAAACGTTTCCTCGGATTTTACTTTTCTTGCCATTTCCTCATTTTGGAAAGAAGTAATCCTAGCTGTTATTTGTGGCTGTACAGATAAGCCTACGAACCAACCTTTTCTCCCTTGGGATGGAGCAGGAAAACCAGTTTGAATTTCAAATGGTTTATTTACATTTCCAATTGCCTCGCTATTTATTTCCGCTATGGCAACACGCTCAATTAATTCCAATTCTACAATTACGGGTAAATCATTTATTTTATTTACCGTAGGAATAGGCTCAATGTTTTTAGTCGCTGCAACATTATTAGAATTAATATTCCCTATTATTGTGGAATTATTTGCGGCAATATTATTTTTCTCTTCTACAAATTCAGTTGCGTTACTATTTATCGGAAGTGTAATTTTATTTCCTTTTTTATTTTCAATTTGAGCAATAATTAAATCTCTATCTTTTTTATTATTTGATTTAATATCTAATTCAGTATCAATATTTTTATTCGCTACGGCATTTTGGAATAAATCAATCTTATCATTTAATTCTTTTACTGCATTATTATTATTTTCCAACTCTGCAGCTACTGTATTTAATGTATTGGAGTTTTGGAAAACGGAAACGCCAAGGAATAAAATCAGACATGCGGCGACAGCTCCACTCGCCCAATAAAAATTAGGTCGCCTAATGGAACCGGGTCTGGGAGGGATCTTAGGCTCCAGCCTATCCCACATACCATCCCCTGGATCTTCTTGGTAGTCATGTACCCGATCCAGGAAAAAGTTTTCCAAATTATCATTATCGGTATGTCGATGATTTTTCATATAAAGTATTCCTTCAACTTAGATTAAAATTTTTTCGAGTTCTTTCCTCAGGTTCGCCTTTGCCCGTGATAATTGTGATTTTGAAGTATTCACACTTATACCTAATTGTTCCGCTATTTCCTTATGGGAAAAGCCCTCTATTACATATAGGTTAAAAACAAGTCTGTACCCTTCCGGTAACCGCTGTATGATTTTTATCAAATCCTTGGCAGACAAATCGCTTTCCACATTATCATGGGATTGGAGATTCGTGGACATCTCATCCGAGTAATCATTAAAAACCAAACGTTTCCGTTTTCTAATGAATCGGAGACAAGAATTAATGACTACTCGCCTTATCCATCCTCCCAAAGGTCCTATCGGTCGGTATTGATATAAATCCGAATACACCTTGATAAATCCCTCCTGCATCATATCCTCGGCTTCCGGTCTGTCTTTAGCATATCGCATACACAGACCGAAAACATCCTTTTTGAACTTTTCATACAAGGCGTACTGCGACTTCTTGTCACCTTTGATACAGCCTTTTATAATATTTTGTTCTTCTTGATTCAAGTATGTGATTTTGTCAATTTCTTCTGATTACCTTACCAGTACATCAATTTAAAAAAGGGTTGCATGGTTTTAAAAAATTTAATCTGTTTATTATCCGAATGGCAGCTTGACTTGGAGCTGGAGTCCCATTCGGAATCTTTGTTATTAATAACAATATGTTAAGCACAGGACAAAATTGCGTGTGCGAGGTGAACAAACACCACGCACGGCAAGGAATTTAGTCTTGTCCTATGTTTAGAATAATATGTTAATAGACTAAAAATGCTGCATTCAGATTTCATTCTAATGCCGCTTTATGAAAACCTTAACTTGTTTTGGACAATTCTGGCAATTCAGGGGCTACAATATCATGTTTTGAAAAGACGATAACCTACACAAGAATCTAAATTAGATTAGCTTTGCAGCATTATTTCAGAACCTTATGAAAAAGACCAAATTTCCTGTATTTCCTTTCGACCCTGCTAAGAGTCCTTTCTTCTATGGATGGGTGGTCGTAGCAATGGGAACAATTGGTTTATTCATGACCATTCCTGGGCAAACCATTGGGCTGTCCACCTTTACGGATTCATTGATAGAAGCATTGGATATCAGTAGGGACAATCTGAGTTTGGCATATATGTGTGGTACGATAGCGAGTTCCTTGTTATTGACTCGGGCAGGCAGATTGTTCGACCGATTCGGAGTTCGCCCCTTAGCGGTGACTGCTTCTATTTGTTTAGGATTGGGACTTTTGTATATGAGTTCATCGGATACGATTATTTCTGCTTTGGAAAGAAAGACCGGATGGAATCATTTATGGGTGGCAATGCCTGTTATTTTTCTTGGTTTTATGATTATCCGTTTCTTCGGGCAAGGTGTAATCACTTTGGCATCCAAAACCATGATGATGAAATGGTTTGACGAAAGAAGAGGCTTCGCCCTGGGTTTCAGTAGTGTTTTCGTTTCGGGAGGTTTTGCGATTGCTCCGGCAGCTATAGAATCCTTGATACAATCTTATACTTGGAAAGGTGCTTGGGTGAATATGGCTATGATCTTATTATTTGTCTTTCCAATCTTGGTTTTGGTTTTCTTTAGAAATGACCCTGAAGATGTGGGATTGAAAGCGGATGGGGATTGGATTAGCAAAGACAAGGATAAAAAAAGCAAATTCCCCGTTCATCGGGATTATGAACTTGCAGAAGCAAGACGGACTTTGGCTTTTTGGGTTTTTGCGGGATTCTTGGCATTGCAAGGTTTGTATATTACCGGATTTACTTTTCATGTGGTTTCCATTTTTGAAGAAATTGGTTCTTCAAGGGAAGATGCTGTGAGCATTTTCCAATACATTGCGATTATCGCAGTAATTTTCACCCTTTGTTTTAGTATGCTAAGTGATTTCATCAAATTGAAATACCTACTTTATATCATGAGTTTAGGAGCAATGTTTTCACTCATGGGAGTGATTAATCTGGAACATGGTTCCATACCTTACCTTATGATGATATTGGGAACGGGAATCGCTTCGGGAATGTATGGAGTCGTTTCTGCGGTTTGTTGGCCTCGTTTTTTCGGGAAAAAACATTTGGGGTCTATTGTAGGACAGGTCATGATGATTCTTGTTTTCGGTTCGGCTCTGGGTCCGATTCTTTTTAGCAAATCACTTACTTTGTTCGGTTCTTATGATGCGGGTGTTTGGATTTGTCTGATTGGTTTTATTATTCTTTTTATCGGAGCTATCTTTGTAAAGAATCCGCAGAGGAAAGAAGTAAAATAAATGCTTTGGAAAAATTAAATATCACTACTAATCGACTCATTCTTCGGAATCTTAAAATTACGGATTTAGAAAATTTCCATATTTATCGCTCCAATCCGGAAATATGCCGTTATCAAGGTTTTGATATTATGAATTTAGCGGAAGCGGAAAAATTCATTGAGGAACAAAAAGATAAATTATTTGGAAAAGCGGGAGAATGGGTACAATATGGAATTGAAAATAAATCATCCGGAAAAATCATCGGTGATGCTGCGATTAAACTCCAAGAAAACAACCCTAGAATTGCCGAAATAGGAATTACGATTTCGCATTTGGAACAGCAAAAGGGATATGCCAAAGAAATCTTTACAGGAATATTGGAATTTTTATTCGACACTAAAAATTTACATCGGGTAGTAGAAACGGTGGATGCGGAAAATACCGCTTCGATTCATTTATTGAAAAGTATGAATTTCAGACAAGAGGGATATTTTATTGACAATATTTTTTTCAAAGGAAAATGGGGAAGCGAATACCAATATGCAATGTTGAATCGGGAATGGAAAGAGACCATTAGAGAGAGGGATTTATAAAAATTGTTTGAAGCTAAACGAAAAACAATGGATTATACAAAAATAAGTTTCGAGGAATTAAGTGCATGGTTTAAGAAATTTGCAGAAACAGAATGCAAGGGAGTTTCCGATTTATATTATGATTTATCCATTAAAATATCGGAAGACAAGGAATTAATAAAAATAGCTTCCCACACCAGAGATCGGCAACCGATGCCTAATTTATTCCTAGGAGCAGTGCATTATTTATTGCTAGGAAATCCTAGCAATGAGCTTGCCCAATATTACCCATCCATCAACAAGGATAATAATAAAAATCTGCCATTTAATTTATTCAAGGAATTTTGTATTTCCCATCCCGAAGAAATCATAGAGATTTTACAAACTAAAATCGTACAAACGAATTCATTGAATCGTTCGGCTTATCTAATGCCTATTTTTTTTTCTTTATTTCATCAAGGAGAAAAAATAAACATCATAGATATCGGAACAAGTGCCGGATTGAATCTGAATTTTGATTTATATGAATACCACTATAATGAAAAAGAAACAATAGGAAAAAGTCCCGTAAAAATAAACAGTGAAATCAAAGGAGGAACTTTCCCCGAATTTAATGAAATGGTTCAGATTAATAAAAAAATAGGTTTGGATCAAAATGTTTTGGATCTCCAAAAAAAAGAAAATGAACTTTGGTTAAAGGCATTGATTTGGGCGGATAAGTTGGATCGTCTTTCTAAGATGGATGCTGCGATTCAAGTTGCTCAAAAATCGAACATCGAATTAATTAAATCCAATACGATAAATGATTTTGAAAGAATTATCAACGAACAGGAATTAGATATTCCCTTAGTTGTTTATCATACCCATGTTTTATATCAATTCAAAAAAGAAGAAAGGATAGAGTTTTGGGAAATGTTGGACCGGGTTTCCGAGAAGAGAGATTTCTATTATCTCGGAGCGGAATGGCACACTGTCCTAGCGAATGATTATGGAATACAAGGAGTTGTTGTAGAATTAACTACATATAAGAATGGGAAGAAAAAGTCTAATGCCATCGCAGAAACCAATGGTCATGCGAATTGGATAAAATGGACTTAAGTCCTTTCATTTTTCTTATTTCGAGTTCTGCCTTGGATTTATCGAAATAATTTGAATTGCTCTTTACATCCTAATACCTTTCTTCCATAAAAGAATGAATCATGTATTATAAAAAATTAATTTCCGGGAATACTATCATAGAATTCCATAATAATTGGTTAGGAGTGGAAACGGTAATTGTCAATAGCGGAAAAGTTTCTGAAAAATCTTCCGTATGGGGAACGAGCCATTATTTTTCTGTTATAGAAAATGGACATACTGCAAGATATATTCTAACTACTAAAGTAAACAGTGGACTTCAAATTCTTATAGATTTAAGTAAGGACGGGCATTTGATTCAAGAGAATGTCCTAATAACGATGGGAGGTAAAAACAAAGGTCATAAAGAAGAAAACAAATCCAAGAAAATTGCCATTCAAATGTTGCAAGAATATGATATGGAAGAAGCTTTGGCACATTTCAAAAATGCCTTGGTTAATTCTCCTCGGGATCCTGCGATTTATTTTCATATGGCTTGTGCCAATTCCATTTTGGAACGGACACAAGATGGTTATGAATGTTTAAAAAAAGCGGTAGAATTCGGATTACCCGACAGGGAAATGATATTGAATCATGACATGCTTGCATTTTTAAGAATACAGGACATGTTTGAGGATTTTTATCAAAGCGGATTTGCGGAATATGATAAGGAGTGAATATTTTGAATAAAATTTCATTTATTTTTATCAACATTCTCATGAATTAATTTTAATTCTTCACTCGTCAAGTCCCGCCATTCCCCGACTTTAAGATCGCCTAATTCCACATTCATAATCCGAACCCGTTTTAATCGGATCACCCGATACCCCAAATATTCACACATCCGTCTAATTTGTCGATTGAGTCCTTGGGTAAGTATAATGGAAAAACGATTTTTTGATTTTCTTTTTACAATACATTTTTTTGTAACCGTTCCTAAAATCGGAATTCCATTAGACATTTTCCGAATAAAATCTCCATCCACTATTTTATCTACCGTTACAAAATATTCTTTGTCATGTTCGTTTTCTTCCCTTAATATTTTATTGACAATATCGCCGTCATTCGTTAAAAAAATCAGCCCCGAAGATGGCTTATCCAATCTCCCTATCGGAAAAATCCGTTTAGGATGATTCACAAAATCAATGATATTATCCTTGTCTTTCAAATCCGTGGTACAAGTAATTCCGGGAGGTTTGTTCAAAGCGATATAAACCGGTTTGGGTTTATCGATTAAAGGTTTATCATCTATAGTTACCACATCTCCATCAAAAACACGGTTCCCTTTTTTTGAAATGGTTCCATTTACTTTCACCCGTCCGGCATCTATCCATTTATCCGCTTCCCTACGGGAACAGATACCTGTTTGGCTAATGAATTTATTCAGACTTGTGGATTTTTCTTCCATAATTCAATTTCCTGTAATTTCCGTTTCACAAGATGCAAATAAAATTGTTGCGGCACTAATTTTAAATAAAAAATCAGTAACTTTAGGGAAGGATTATTTCCATTCCCACAAAAATCCAAACCACTTAAACAACATTACAAAAATGACTATTTATTCTATCATACCCATCCTTGTTTTTTTATATCTTTATATTCCTATTTTAATAACACGTTGGTATATTTATTTACGCCATGACGGAATATTCACAATTCATTTCTTACTGTCCATTATTTGTCTGATAATTTTTTATTTCAACTACAATGTTGATTTAGAATTTACCCGAAAAGGGGCAATACTCATGTTAATCTCTCCTTTTATCTTTCTTGTATTATTCAAACTACTGGATTTAGGGGCAATTAAAATATACAAGAGACATTTAATCGTTACAAATGAAAAAATCATGATAGCAAGGGATAAGAAAAAGAAAAAAAATTACGATATGTTTTCATCCATTTTACTTTCCATAATACCTTTTTCAATTCCTATGGCATTAAGGGAATTGGAAATATTGTGAAAAATGTTCAACATTAGTAAATAAAATTAATTTGATTGAACACAAAAGGAAGATATACTGTTTTATTCATAGGTAAAATACATTCCTTATGCATATTACAACTATCAATTCCCTAGTCATAAGTCTTTTGGCAATTCTTTCTGCTATTATTTATTTCCATCATCAGAATCAACAAAAAACAATCATTCCAATCCCCTTTTGTGACGTGATCAGTTTGGGTGATTCATCCCATGTTATAAATCAAAATTTAGATGAGGGAAAAACACTCTTTAAAATGAATTGCTCCCAATGCCATGCTAAGGACATGAAATCAAACATGACCGGTCCGGCCTTAGGTGGAGTAACCGAAAGATGGAATAATTATGAAAAAAGTGACTTGTATAATTATATTCGCCAGTCCCAAAAAATGACCCAAGACGGGCATCCAAGGGCTAAATCAGTCTGGAAAAAATGGCAACCTACCATAATGAATGACTTTCCTAATTTGACAAACGATCAAATAGATAACATTTTGCTTTATATTGAAGAAATGTATTGAGCATTCCCTCACCTCACATCATGTATCCGTAAAACATGATCTCCCGAAACAATGACAATATGATAAACTCCATTCGGGAATTTATCATAGCCACCTATTTCCAAATAGCCCATTGGAAAAAGTAATTCCTGTCTTCCCTTTTTCATCAATATTCCCGAAGAATCATAAACCGAATAATGGGCATATCTCCCATAACTCCTTGGGAAAATAATTTGCAATCCATCATCCCTTTTAAAAATCCGGCTACCCAAATCAAAATTATGATAAAATGGAACTCCTGTCAGGAAAGCATAAGCTTTGGTGAAATCAGGAATACCATAGCCCAACAAAGAATCAGGTTTCATACTCTGGGAACCGCTGGCTATTATAGATTCCTTTATTTCCATATTAGACCGATTAGGAAATGCAGACCATAATGTAGCCGCCATTCCCGCAAGGATGGGAGAAGAAAAAGAAGTTCCGTTCGTTCCATAAACCCCATAATCCCGGGTACTCGCTACAGCCGCCCTTTCTCCCATAGCGGAAACTTCCGGTTTTATCCTTCCGTCAGCAGTAGGTCCCATAGAACTGAAATCAGCCTTGTTTCCTGCACCATCCACAGCACCTATGGTCAGTATGTCTTCCGCATCAGCAGGCACACCTATTTTTTCCCAAGAACCATCTCCTTCGTTTCCGGCACTACTTACAACAAGGATGCCTTTGGAAGCAGCAATCGTAGCAGCTATACTTCCCCTATAAGTCTTACCATCCAGTTTTGATTTTTCATGATTCGATTTTTTCATGTCAAAGGAAGTATAACCCAAAGAAGAGTTGACCACATCCACACCCAAACTGTCCGCATATTCCAAGCCCCGAATCCAATATTCTTCCTCTACCGGATTTTCCGCACCCATTTCTTCTGTTTTGATACAAATATAACTGGCGCCGGGTGCCGTACCGACCATCAGTCCTGGAAGATTCGCTCCCATAGTAGATAAGACTTGCGAGCCATGCGTAGAATCCTCATAAGCATAATCATCCCCATGTACAATATCCTTACAGGGAAGCATTCTTCCATCCACTCTTAAGCTGTCAAAGAATGGCATGACATCCGCATTCGTAAAACCGCCGTCCAAGACGCCTACCAAAACACCCTCTCCCTCATATCCAAAAAGATGGATAATATGCCCCAACATCATTTTGATTTGTAATTGGGCAAATCCATAACGGTCTTCTAGAGGAGTATATAATTCATTAGGAAACTCAAACGGATCTTTTCTTTTTTTAGGTTTTCTGGAGAAACCCACATGTATGGTGTTCTTGACAAAACCCAATTTACTTATATCCTCTATTTGTTTTTTATTGGCAATAACTAGGACAGAATTCATCCATTTGGATGAGGAATGGATTTTGGCACCTGTTTCCTTGATTGCTTGGACATAAGTCTCATTTACCGGCAAATCGGATTCTTGTATCGCAATGCCGGATTTCATCCGCCTTTGTATGGCACGAGGGCTAAGGAATTCCCAAGGTTGATAAATATTGTAAATCGAATTGTTCTTATCTGTCAATTCAATCACATGCATTTCTGCTTTTCTTTGTGCATTTATCGAAAGAGAGAACAGAATCGCAAGATTAAGAATTAAAATATATTTAAGCATTTACTTCTTATTTTAAGATGAATCTTAAGTATAGAATATGTTTAGCATTGGTCATACTGCGTATTAAATAAGCCATTCTTAAACATGGATTTATTTAATTTTCATACCTTTATCCAATAGGCAAACTATAGGCATTGTTATTATATTATAGCCCAATTATTTTTTTTGAAAATCTACTCATTACTTCTTTCAACCGTAGCTAAGGCTATGCTTTTCAAGAAATACCTTGTATCTTATTCAAAATCTCTAATTGGTTTTAAAAAAAATCGTAGCAATGTCTAATTAGAAAGGCAAAATAACTAACCAAATGATTTCAAATGTCTAAAAGTAAAAATAAAAATACCGGAGTCACAAAAAAAAAGGACACAAGTACTAAAAAAAAAGGAATCGACCCTAAAATTCTAAACCTAGGTTTTTATATCCTTATAACAATCATTTTCATTGGAGTCTATAAATACAGTTTTGATGAAAAGGTAAGCATGAATGGAGATAATGCAAGTTATTATCTTTTAGGCAAGAGCCTCAGTATGGGAGAAGGCTATAATTTATATAATGACATCTATGGCAAACCACACAACCACTTTCCCCCTGGTTATCCTATTCTAATAGCTTTCGTCATGCTATTTACTAAGAATTTCATTGTCATAAAATTGCTTAATGGCTTATTCATGTTGGGAACGCTCCTCCTATCTTTTAATTTATTCCTCAAATTTAAGGTCCGGTGGTCAGTAGCATTGGTCAGTGTCATACTAATGATGTTCAATTATAATCTGATGAAGTCATCAGTTACCATGATGAGCGAAATTCCCTTTTTGTTTTTCAGTATTCTCAGTGTTTTCTTATTAACTCGTATAGATTTTTCAAAACCATTAACATCGCTAATCAAAGATAAGAATTTCATTCTTTTCACACTCTGCCTGTCATTTACTTTCCACATTAGAACGGTAGGGGTTGCCTTACTTGCAGGTGTATTATTTTATTTATTAATGGAAAGAAGATGGAAAGTCGCCTTAGCCTCTTTCGGAAGTTTTGTATTATTGGCATTGCCATGGATCCTAAGAGGAAAAATGCTAGGTCTTCCTAGTAGTTATCAAGGAGCATTACTGAAAATCAATAGCTATCAGCCAGAATTAGGAAATATGGGTTTTTCAGATTTATTCATCCGAATTGGAAAGAATCTGGAGAGGTATATTACAAAAGAAATTCCTACCGGAATATTCCCATTTTTGGAAGTGAACTACAAAGAAGAAGTTTTATTGTCACATTATTTACCGGGAATAGCTTTGATATTAATTGCACTCTTGGGAATTTATAAATTACCTAAATATCGATTATTGGTCTTTGGCTATATTGGAGGTACTTTCTGTATATTAATGGTATGGCCAGATGTATGGAGAGGGGTTCGTTTTTTATTACCATTAATACCCTTTTTGATATTCTTAATTATATATGCATTAAGCTGGATATTGGAAAAAGCCCTAGAATTGATAAATATCAAATCAAGGTTTGTGCAATTTTTACCCCTATTTTTCTTATTCAGCATACTAGGATATACCAGAGATTATAGATTTAACAAAGATACGAATTGGCAAAATTACCCAATGACAAGGCTCAAATTAGAGTCAAAGATGAAGTATGAAGCCAAATGGGCCAACTACTATAAGATAGCAGAATATGTAAAAGAGAATCTGAATAGTTCAGACATTATTGTTTGTCGGAAACCACAACTATTCCATATTTACTCAGATGCATTCACATCAATGTATCCATATGAAATAGATGATAAGAAAATGATACAGAGCTTTAAGGATAAGAATGTAAAATATGTAGTTATAGAACAATTGGGCTTTTCTTCTACAGGAAGATATCTCGCTCCTGCGGTCAATAAAAACCCCCAGCATTTTAGACAAATACTTCACTTGAAAGATCCGGATACTTATTTGCTCCAATTCATTCCGGGGAATTAGGCATTTGAATTTAATAAAATAAATATCAGCCCATGTTTTAGATAAGCGAGGACTTTTAATCCCATTTGCAGGATTAAATTGTCCTAGAACTTACTTTAAGGCAACAAATCCCGTATATTTGCGGCGTATGAAGAATATTAGGAATTTTTGTGTGATAGCCCATATCGATCATGGGAAAAGTACGCTTTCTGATAGGTTGTTGGAATTTACCCAAACCATAGCAGAAAGGGATATGAAAGACCAAGCTCTGGACGACATGGATTTGGAGCGGGAAAGAGGTATTACGATTAAGAGCCATGCAGTACAATTGTACTTCAACCATAGCAATGGAACGACTTATACTTTCAACCTCATAGATACGCCCGGACATGTGGATTTCTCCTATGAAGTTTCCCGTTCCATAGCAGCATGCGAAGGTGCTTTGCTATTAGTGGATGCCTCCCAGGGAATCCAAGCGCAGACCATTTCCAATCTATACCTCGCTATTGAGAATGATTTGGAAATCATTCCTGTCCTGAACAAAGTGGATATGGAAAGTGCCATGATAGAGGAAGTAACCGAACAGATCGTGGATCTAATCGGCTGTGACCCTAAAGAAGTAATCCATGCCAGCGGAAAGACAGGAATCGGGATTGAGGACATATTGAATGCCGCCGTAGAACGCATACCCGCTCCCCAAGGAGATCCGGAAGCACCATTGCAAGCATTGATTTTTGACTCTGTATTTAATTCCTACCGGGGCGTAATCACCTATTTCAGAATCATGAACGGCACCTTGAAAAAAGGAGATAAAATCCGTTTCATGAATACGGGAAATAGTTACAATGCAGACGAAGTGGGCGTTCTCCAAATGGATATGATGCCCAAGAAAAAATTGGGTACAGGTGATGTGGGCTATATTGTAACAGGTATCAAAAATTCCAAGGAAGTCAAAGTAGGAGATACCATAACCTTGGAGGACAATCCAAGTCAAGAATCCATAGATGGTTTTGAAAATGTAAAACCAATGGTTTTCGCAGGTATTTTCCCTATTGACAATGATGATTTTGAAGATTTGAGGGACAGTTTGGAAAAACTCCAATTAAATGATGCTTCCTTAGTTTACGAACCGGAAACCTCCATAGCTCTGGGTTTCGGATTCCGTTGTGGATTCTTGGGAATGCTCCACTTGGAAATCATTCAAGAAAGATTGTCAAGGGAATTTGATATGGATGTGATTACCACCATCCCTAACGTTTCCTATACTGCTTATACTAAGAAAGGTGAAAAAATCATTGTGAATACTCCCGTGGATTTACCTGACCCTACGGTTATGGACAGAGTGGAAGAACCTTATATAGAATCCCAAATCATTACAAAACCGGAATTCATCGGTTCGATCATGACGCTCTGTATAGAAAAGCGGGGATATATGACTAAGCAAACCTATCTTACTCCACAAAGGGTGGAAATGACTTTTGAATTGCCATTGGCGGAAATCGTATTTGATTTTTATGATCGGTTGAAATCCATTTCCAAGGGCTATGCTTCTTTTGATTATGCTCCCATAGAGTATCGTCCCTCTCAGTTGGTAAAAATGGACATCAAACTGAATAGCGAAAATGTGGACGCCCTTTCTGCATTGATACACAAGGATAAGGCTTATTATTTCGGTAGGAAATTATGTAAGAAACTAAAGGAATTATTGCCAAGGCAACAATTCGTCATTGCCATACAGGCAGCAGTGGGTGCCAAAATCATAGCAAGGGAAACCATCTCTGCATTGCGTAAGGATGTTACCGCAAAATGCTATGGTGGTGATATTACCCGTAAGCGTAAATTGCTTGAAAAGCAAAAGAAGGGGAAGAAAAAAATGCGGCAGATAGGTAATGTGGAAGTTCCACAAAAGGCATTTTTAGCTGTTTTGAAACTGAATGATTGACCTTTGTAGTCCGACTAATAAATCAAATCCCTAACATATTTCTATCAATATGTCTAGGATCTGCCAATTATTGCATAAGTGCGATAATTGGCAGGTTTAATAAATAAGCCAAGCTGTCATGAGTACAAGAAACATTGTTGCATTAGTTCTGATTATCGTTTCATTAATCTGTCTTTATCCCGGATTAACGAAAGACATCCTTACTATTTCAGTGGGTGCTACATTGCCTCTAGTTGGTGAAATAAATCTTTATACTGCTACAAGGAGTATTATAGGGACTATACAAGAATTACACGAAAATAATAATTCGCTAGTTGCATTTTTGATTTTATTATTCAGTGTATTAATACCGATATTCAAAGCGATTTCCCTTTTAGCTGTTTTGTTTTTGAAAAAACTAGAAGTCCGTGGAAAATTATTAAAATTCATTTCCATCATCAGCAAATGGTCTATGGCAGATGTTTTTGTGGTTGGAGTGTTCCTTGCTTTCCTTGCCACGAAATCCAATAAGGACATCACAGCTTTCTTACATGAAGGGTTTTATTATTTTCTAGCTTACTGTCTGATTTCCATTTTAGCTACGCAATTGATTAAAGTGGAAGATGGTGAAATTGAAAGTTGATATTTTTCCAATATTCCTTTCCATTACACGAACCTCTGTATATTCTGTATATACAAACTTCCGGTTCTGCCCTCAATTGTAGGTAAAAACCAAGCATTCATCTAAAAAAATGGCATTGAGGCTTTAGTTTTAGTAAATTGTAGTCTCATAAATACGGATTGGAATGACAATTCAAAAAAGCAATTATTAACACCTTAAATTTGTACATCATGGAATTTACACTAGCATGGCCTTTTTTTACCGTTAAGCAGCAATCTGCCGCAGTTTTGGAACGATTCGGGCGTTTTCATAGTATCCGTAATTCAGGACTTCAATTCAAAATTCCTTTCGTGGACCAGGTATCTGGTAGGGTGAGCCTTAAAATCCAGCAATTGGATGTACTCGTGGAAACGAAAACGAAAGATGATGTATTCGTAAAAATGAAAGTATCGGTACAGTTTGTCATCCTTAGGGAACAAATTTATGATGCGTTTTATAAATTGGAAAACCCCCATGACCAAATCACATCTTATGTCTTTGATACCGTCCGTGCAGAAGTGCCTAAGATGAAACTGGATGATGTTTTCGAAAGAAAGGATGATATTGCGAACGCTATCAAAAGGGATTTGCAAGTAGCCATGAACCATTATGGATATGATATTGTAAAAGCACTAGTAACTGACATAGACCCTGATGCAGCAGTAAAGCAAGCTATGAATCGTATCAATGCTTCGGAGCGTGAAAAAGTAGCAGCAGAATACGAAGGTGAAGCAGAAAGAATCCGTATTGTTGCGAAAGCAAAAGCGGAAGCGGAAAGTAAGCGTTTACAGGGTCAGGGTATTGCAGACCAACGTCGTGAAATTGCGAGAGGATTGGAAGAGTCCGTAGAAGTATTGAATTCAGTAGGAATCAATTCACAGGAAGCGTCAGCCCTTATTGTTGTGACCCAACATTATGACACATTGCAATCCATGGGTGAGAATGTAAATAGTAATTTGATATTATTACCCAATACGCCTGATAATGCCAGTAATCTTCTGACCCAAATGGTGACTTCTTTCGCCGCATCTGCGAAGATCGGAGAAATGAACCAAGCACAGAAAAAAGTGAATGGTCAGAAAAAATTGAATTAATTCGCAGATAGGTTTTAAGATTCCATTTGGCTTACAGCCAAAATAAAACCATAAGCTTCCTGTATTTTTACAGGAAGCTTTTTTAGTTTTGGGTATATGAAAGAGAATCAAATATTGGATGACCTGGACGATTTTCTGTTCAACAATTCTTCAAGGGTGGTTTTTGGAAATAATAAGCCTAAACCAACCCCTCCGATTATCCGTTTTTTAATTGTTGTCTTCATTACAATATTTACATTAATAGCACTTGCCCTTTACGTTGCTTTCTTGAGCATCTTTGTTTCCGCAGATTTTCCTCTTTTGCTTGATACAATAATCGTTTTAAGTGGCTTTGTATTCCTTATTCCTTTTATAAAAATTGTAATATTGGAGGGTGGCGGCAACCCCACTTATTATGAAATGGACGAACAGTCATTTTATATCATGAAAGAAGAAATAACTAAAATTACCATTCCTTTTGACAGTATTGAAAGTATCATTTTGCATCAGTCCTGGGAAGGAGGGAAATGGAAGATAGAGATGAAGTTCATGAATCCAATAAAATTCGGAATTTCCCCTTTCAATAAAAAGAAATATAGAATTGGTTCTTTCTCTAAAAGACCCAAATATTTTGAAGAATTAAAAATGAGAATTGCGAAAAATAAATTGCGAAAAATCTAAAATAATTAATTACAGTATAATTTTTGCAAAAAAAATTGACATTCAAAATCAAATAACTACCTACAAATCAAACATTTACAATTTTATTGTCCAAAACCCGTTAATCTTTTTTTGTTTTGACATAAGAAATCTGAAAACGGTATCGTTATTTCCACATCATCATCAAAAATTACAAGCCTATTCTTTTAGACTTACTTCTTTTTAAGTAATGGATTAAATATTTTTTAATCATTATTTACTGCTAATTTTCCCATGTCTTCCGGCAGTAAGACAAATGACCGGCGCTGGCATTAAGGGGCTAAAACCATATTCACATCACAGGTAAATCCAAAGTGGATTATCTAAAACTCAAGGATTATGTCAATAGGAAAAGGAATTCTTATTGTAGTGGGATTAGTATGCTCATTACAATTATCAGCCCAATACGGAATCAGCGATTATCCAAAAATGGAATTCGGGCTCAGCCTAGGAGTCACTGAATATCTAGGGGATCTCGGTGGCGGAAATGGAGAAGGAAAAAGCTTTATTGCGGATACGGATTTTCGTTTCACCAAACCACTAATAGGTGTATATTATAAGCACCACATGAAAAAATGGCTATCATTCAGTGCCAATCTGAATTTGACCAAAGTTGCAGGAAGTGATGCCGCCACAAGCTACGCACCTCGTAATAACAGAGGACTAAGTTTTAGTTCTAGGATAGTAGAACTCTATGGTTTGGCTCATATTTCCCCTTTCAGTATAAAGAACGGGAAATATAAATTTTACGGTTTAGGAGGATTGGGAGTCTTCAATTTTAAGAGAACCGTCCATGAGTCCCAAGAAACACCTAGTTTCAAACGTACCCAACTCATGTTACCCGTAGGAGCGGGAATGGCGTATAAACTTACTGAGAACTGGGTTTTATCTGCTGACCTTTTACACAGGATTACTTTTACCGATTATATAGACGGATATTCCTATTCTTCGGAAACCCAACCCAAAAGGAATGACTCCTATTATTCATTGATTTTCAAGGTAGGATATATATTGGATCGAAATAGCGGATTAGGAAAGAAGAATATCGGTTGCCCAAATTCTAAATTCTAAGAATTAAATTAAAATAGCTCCTAGAAATTTCATTAATTTGCGGAGTGTTTGGGATTGTTGTCCCAAACACTCCGCAAATTCAAATATCAGAATGGAAGAAATTACAAATCCTTGGAAAACCATTTCCAATATTGAAGTTTACGACAATCCTTGGATAGTGGTCACCCATAGGGAAGTAATTACTCCGGGCGATACTCCCGGAATTTATGGAAAGGTACATTTCAAGAATCTGGCAGTAGGTGTTATCCCTTTGGATGAGGAATTTAATACTTGGATTGTCGGGCAATATAGATATACCTTAGATGAATATAGTTGGGAAATTCCGGAAGGGGGAGCTCCATTGGAAGACTCCGCTATTGAATCCGCTAAGCGGGAATTAAAGGAAGAAACCGGCATCATTGCGGAAAAATGGACCCAGGTAATTGAACTAACTACCTCGAATAGTGTTACAGATGAAAGGGCTATTTGTTATGTTGCACAAAATTTATCTTTAGGAAAATCCTCTCCGGAAGATTCAGAAGATTTGAAAATTCGTAAATTGCCCTTTGAAAAATTAGTAGGAATGGTCATGAGTGGTGAAATTACCGATGCCATGTCCGTTTCCACTATTCTAAAAGTAAAATTATTGATAGACCAAGGTAAATTATGAGCCAGATTAAAGAAATAGATATTCGTGATGCCGAAGTGGCTAAACAAGTATATGACTTACAACAATTAGCATATAAGGTAGAAGCGGACTTGATTAAAAATGATAAGATTCCTTACCTCACACAAGGTTTGAGTGATCTGATGCGTACAGAAAATGAAACTTTCCTCGCATATCTTGATGATGAGGAAAGAATCATGGCTGTATTTTCCTATCAGATTATCAATGATGGTGTATTGGATGTACATCGTTTTATGGTTCACCCCTCCTTGTTCCGACAAGGTGTGGGAAGCCTATTGATAGATTATGCAATGGAGCATAATCTATTGAGAAAAATAATTGCACAAACAGGTGCAAAAAACACACCTGCCATAGAATTCTATAAAAGGAATGGCATAGATTTCGTTTGTGAAATCCAAGTAGATCATAGTGTGAAACTAGCCACTTTTGAAAAGGTTATCATGAGTTTGGATGAATTTAAAAACCTTCAGAAGAATTAATTTTATTTCGTATTTAACCACACTGCCGCATAATGAATAAATATTTTAATTAAGACTAAAAAAAGCTTCTTGGAAATCCCAAGAAGCTTTTTTCATATCAATAAATTCAAATAAAATTATTTTTTATTTTATTTCACATTAGACAATAAACCCAAATAAAAAACTATTTAATAGGAAATAAAAACAAGGTATTGATTAAACCTATTATTATTTTTTTAGTCACAAAGGAATAAGGAATGACGAACAAATAAATATCCAATCTTGACTTGTTTTTTTTTGCAATTAACTGCGTTAA
>JAHDHJ010000019.1 GCA_020631375.1 Saprospiraceae bacterium
AAATATGGCTCAATCCCGTTGCCATAATAAACATCGCCATCTGAACATCATCATTATTAGACCAATAGATATTGAACATCCTTACCCCGTTCACCAATTCGGAAAAGAAATAAAAAATACTAAGGACAGCCAGAACATTTGCAATTCTGGCTGTCCCCCTGATTTTCCCCAAAGCATCGGCTGAGAAAAAACCATCATCTTCAAGGAAATTTGAATCTATTATATTTTCGTTTTCCATGAGTTAGATTATTATATTCTATATCCAATAATTTTATTCATCTTCCACCCATTCCAATTCTATCTGGCGTTTATCCAGATCCGTTTTCAAAACTTTTACCATGAGTTCATCCCCCAATTTTATTTCTCTTCCGGAAGAAGCACTCTTGGCTTTCAGCCGTCCTTCCTGGATGGTAAATCTGTCGTCCAAAGAATCAAAAGGTATGAAACCTTCGCATTTATTTTCTAATAATTCTACAAATAATCCACGGTCTATCATTCCGGAAATAATTCCTTTGAACGTATTCCCGATTTGTTCCTGTAAAAATTCCACTTGTTTATATTTCACGGATTCCCTTTCGGCAGACATCGCTTTTCTTTCCTGTTTGGAAATGTGTTTGCATTGTGCTTCCAATTCATCCTTTTTCATGCGAAAAGTATCTTCAAGATTCTTCGCTAATAAACGATGGACCAAAACATCCGAATACCTCCTGATCGGAGAAGTAAAATGGGTATAATTCTGAAATGCCAATCCATAATGACCAATGTTATTCGTCGTATATTCTGCTTTGGACATACAACGGATAGCCATCGGTTCCAACATTTTCAGCTCGTCCCTTTCCCTTGCATCTTTTGCTAATTTGTTGAATGAATTCGTTATTCCTTTGGGAGAAGATACATCTATATGGTAGCCAAAGCCTTTGGCAAATAAAGCGAAATCAGCTAATTTCCCTGGGTCGGGAGAATCGTGCGTCCGATAAACATAAGGAATTTCTTTTCCCTCCGTTTTTCCTTTTTCTACTATATATCCTGCTACTTCCCTATTCGCCAAAAGCATGAAATCCTCTATCAGCATATGGGCATCTTTCCTCCTTTTCACATAGACGGAAATCGGTTTCCCCTCTTCATCCAATTTGAATTTCACCTCTTCCGCTTCAAAGGAAATCGCCCCGTTCTTGAATTTGGCAACACGTAATTTCTTTGCCAACCTATTGAGGAATTTCAGCTCCTTAACATGGTCGCCCTCTCCGGTTTCCAAAACTTCCTGAGCTTCTTCATAGCTGAATCTTCTATCCGAATGTGTTACTGTTCGTCCGAACCATTTATCTATAATCTTATCATCCTTATCAAAGGTAAATACCGCCGAAAAAGTGAATTTGTCCTCATTCGGACGCAAGGAACACAAGCCATTCGACAGGCTTTCCGGTAACATGGGTGCTACCCTATCCACTAAATAAACAGAGGTAGAACGGCGATAAGCTTCCTTATCCAATTCCGAACCGGGTTTCACATAATGGGCGACATCCGCTATGTGGACACCTATTTCACAATGTCCATTCTCTAACCAACGGATAGAAAGTGCATCATCGAAATCCCTTGCTGTTTCCGGATCTATGGTGAAGGTGGTCACATCCCTCATATCCCTTCTCTTCGCAATTTCCTCCTCTCCCAATTCGGTAGAAATGGCTTCTGATTCTGCAATGACATTATCAGGAAAAACCAGATCGAAGCCATTGTTCACCAATATGGATTTCATTGCTACATCGCTCCTATTCGTACCACTCAATATGGCAGAGACTTTTCCTACGGGACTTTTATTTTCTCCCTCACTCCAATCCACGACTTTCACGACAACCTTATCGCCGTCCTTGGCATCCTTAATGGATTTTATAGGAATGAAAATATCCTGCTTCATATTATCAATATCAGGAATAACAAAGGCATACTTTTTGGAAACATGTATCGTTCCAATAAAATTCTCAATGGCACGTTCCACTACTTCCGCTATGACTCCTTCAGGTCTTCGTCCCCTGGTATTTGTCACTACGACTTTTACCTTGTCTCCATTCAGGGCTGAGTTCAGATTTTTTTGTGAAACAAAAACATCTTCCGCCAATTCCTCACAAGTGATGAATGCTATTCCGGAACGAGCCATATCCACTATTCCTTCGTAGGACTCTACCTTAGGGGAATCTGTGGCATACTTATTTATCCGATATTTATAATCTCCTAAGGAAATGACCTTGTTATCTTTCACCAATGCATCCAATGCTGCAATTACCGTTGGCGTATTATTATCTATCTTTAATTTTTTAATGATTTGTTTGGCGTTATATTTTTGTTTGGGCATTCTTTTCAGAAAAAGTATGATATGCCTTTTTAGTTCTTTTGGAGGGAGTTTTTTCCCTTTTATACTTTTATTACCTTTCGATTTTCTCGACATTCTATTTTTAATTTAAATATTTTGGTTCATTTGAACCTAGTTGTTTTCCCGATATTGGGTAAGGTTATCACCTTAATGATTTTGGCTAACAATAGGCTTTGGGAAATCAAATTCTTAGATACGCTGAATCCAAATGTTTTGGGAACTTTTGGATATGATAATTCAACAAAGAAAAAGTGGACTCTTTTCTTTAGCAATATACAACTCAAATTAAACTATTATGATTTCTCCTGTGGCAAGTAATTCCATATTTAGGGAGCGGCTATTCGAGGGCTTGCTTTCCTTTTCATCTACATCCGTACTTCCTATCACTATATATATCATCCAATCATCATCTATTGTAGCAACTGACCTTACTAACATCCCTTCATGGATTTTCGTTCCCGCAATTACCTTTTTATCTATTAATTGCCCTTTTTTGGTAAATGTCGCCAAGGTGTATTCATAATCCAATAATCCTGCCCTCCAATAAATAATAGCATGGAAATCATCCGTTTTAGGAATTCTCAAACAAGGAATGAATTCCGTAAATTCATCAAATTCGGATTGTTCTATCGCATGAATATATTGATGGATATGTTCTTGTGGCAGGGGTGGGTTGGAAGCACTAAAATGCAGGTGGCTTTCTTCGGCAAGTGTTATCGGTAAGACTATCTTAGGGAATTTAGAAAGGAATTTACTTAAAGTCACTTTCTTAATCTTATTTTTCTCCATTTTCTTTACTAATCATTTTTAACAACTATGACATGTGAGGGTCTCAATAAATCATCCCCTAGCATATAACCGGGTTTCAAGACTTCCATTACTTGTCCATTTCTCCTTTTTTCTGACTTAACAGTGTCCACTATTTTGATAAAATCCGCTAAGGTATCCAAAGGGGCTGCCATTCTAAAGACATCCAACTCTTGCAGAAGTCTTTCAATCCTTCCGTCAAAGGATTCATACCTCGCCTTTTCGATTTCCTTTTCCAAGTCAGAATTCGCCTGTGCATAATTCCTTTTGAAATCCTTTTCCAATTCTTCCCTTTCCTTTATCAATTTCAAGGCATAATCCCTGACGAACTCCAATTGGTCTTCATCTTTCTGTACCAATGATTTTTCCAGTTCGGAAATCCTTATCAGCAATTTGGAAATTTTACTCCTTATCTTATCAATGGTCTCTACCATCAGTTAATTTATTTTAATCAATACTTTCTCTCCTGGTGTCAATAGCCAAGGATTCTTTATGTCCGGATTATATTCATGGATTTCTTTCCATCTATTCGGGTCTTTTAAGTATTTTCCGGCAAGAACGGATAAACTTTCTCCCTTTTCTACAATATGGGTAATTTCCTTATTGTTTTTCAAAGACAATATTTCTGCATTTGCAGCAGCTAATTCTTTTTCGAGCCTTGTATTTTCAACTTCTAAATACTCGACGGATTTAACTAATTCAGGATTATCAACTATCTCGGCAGGTAGTACAATATTTTTCTTTCCATACCAAAAGAAAAGCAAGGGAATCAATAATAGGAACCAATACATTCTACTGATTTTCCTACCATATTCGTCCTTATCCTTTTTCCTAAGTTTCAACAGCTCATTCATGTCTCCCTCCAATGCAATCTTATCCTTTAGGGTATCAACACATTGCTGCTCCAAATCTTCCAAAAGAGGATAGGCGACCACATCCGTCCCACAATCTAAACAGTGGGTAGCGAATGGAGATATTTTAGTATTTCCGCAAACAGGACATTCCATGAATTAAATACTAAGGTTTTAGAAGCTGTATTAATTTGGCTTTTGAAAATTCACTATAACAAATTCCTCCTGTTAAATTAAAACAGTTTCTTAGCTTAAAAATTTGAATACTCTTTACCCGATGGTTTTTAAAATAACTGCCGTTTCAGGTGTTTGTTCACCTGAAACACTCCGTCCGAACAGTATTTCAAGGTGAACAAACACCACGCCTTGGCGTGGCGAGTTGGGTTCTTGAATATAAAAACCACTGGGTAGAGTAAAATTTGAATAAAGATATGGATAAAATATCTCTATTGGAGTTCTTTGAAATATTTATTCATTGTTACACAGTAACAATGGTATTGTCGCTAGGATTATTCCAGCTTTTAATCCAGAATTATTATACGAATCCAATGAAGTAAATGTTTGCATTATATGAAAAAACTTTAAAAACAGGAAATCAAAAAACGAACATTCAGAATTACCCCCAACAATATATCTTAAATGCCACAAATCTTAAAATTTTATTAAAATCCATGAATCAACATATTTAATTTTAAAATAAGTATATCATTGTAAAATAAAACATCTTTAATTTAGTTTATAGATAACATTTATTCACAAAAAATACCACTGCTTATAAATTATACCCATACTCCTATTTTTTAGACTTTCTGATTTTTTTAAACAATCAATTTTATAGGATTATGAGAATATGGGTGTCAATCTTCGTAACGGTTATCTTCGCTTCACAAATAGAAGCACAATGTCTTTCAGGGAATTGCCGCAATGGTTACGGCAAGAAAAAATTCAAAAGTGGCGCCATCTATACGGGCCAGTTTAAAAACGATCAAATTACCGGTAAGGGAAAACTACAATACAGTAATGGTGGTGTATATGTAGGTCAATGGCAGAACAATATGCGCAATGGCAAAGGTAAGATGAAATTCAAGAATGGGGATTTCTACCAAGGGGATTTCAGAAAAAGCAATATGCACGGCAGAGGCTATATGGAATTCGTGAATGGTGATAGATACGAAGGTGAATTCAACAATAATTCCAAACATGGGCATGGCATCTACGCTTATCATAATGGAGACATCTACGAGGGAGGTTTCCAGCATGACCGCCGCCACGGACAAGGTTTGATGAAATATGACAATGGTTCCCGTTATGAGGGAAAATGGGAGAAAGATAGCAAAAACGGCTATGGCGTTTATACCGATCAGAATGGTTATGAATATAAGGGGGATTGGGTGAATGGTGAATTTATTGACAATTCCCAACCTAGCACTAGCAGTGGCTCTGCTTCCGGCTCATCTTTAGATGATTTTGATTTACCTCAAGAAAGCTCTGGTTCTACCAATTCAAATAGCAGTTCATCATCCAACACATCCAAACCTAGCAGTTCTACCAGCACTTCCTCTTCAAGCACTAGTACAGCCAATCTTCCGAATTGCAACAAAGTGGATTGCAAAAACAACAGGGGCATATATACTTATGCTGATGGCTCTAAATATATAGGTGACCACAAAAACGGAAAGCCCTTCGGGCAAGGAACGATGTCCTATATGAGCGGTGACAAATACACAGGTGGTTGGGCAAAACATGCTCCACATGGCAAAGGTTATATGACTTTGAAAGATGGAAGAACCATTGCAGCCAACTGGAAATATGGAAAAATGATCAGTATTTTGGAAAATGACGAAGGAGTTATTGCAGAGCATATCGAAGTGGATACTGATGCGAAAGTCAAAGTTTGGGCGGTAATTGTGGGAATCGGAAGATATTCGCATATGCAGACATTGAAATATACGGATGACGATGCCTATAGAATGTATGCATTCTTGAAAAGTCCTGAAGGCGGTGCTTTGCCAGATGAACAAATTTCAGTCCTTATAGATGAAGATGCCACTCGTGGCAATATGTTGAGAACAATGAAAAGGGTATTCGGAAAAGCTGATGCCAATGATGTGGTAATGCTCTATTATTCAGGTCATGGTCTGCAAGGTTCTTTTGTTCCCTCTGATTTCGACGGTATGAAAAACTTAGTGAAACATACTGAGGTAACCGACATTTTCAAGACCTGCAAGGCAAAACATAAAATCGTATTTGCAGATGCATGCCATTCCGGTAGTATGTTGGCAATGCGTTCTACTTCTACCGTACAAGAAACAATAGATAAATATTATGGCGCCTTTACTGATACAAGAGGAGGTACAGCACTCATGCTTTCTTCCAAGAGTGAAGAAACCTCCCTTGAAGATAGCGGGCTACGCCAAGGTGTTTTCAGTCATTTCCTAATGAAAGGTCTAAAAGGCGAAGCCGACAAGGATAGGAATAAGGTAGTCACGATAACGGAACTCTATGAGTTCGTTCATGCAAATGTAATCACCTATACCGTCCGGGCACAAACTCCGGAAATCATAGGTGATTTCGATAAAAATATGCCTGTAGCGATTATTCGGTAGCAGTTGCAGTTAGCAGTTAGCAAAGTACAGGTTCATTATTTGCCAACAAATAAAACCCACTAAAACCTAGCACTTAAGTAGATGACTAGATATTTAGATATAGAGATTTTTAGATAAACCATTGCTTACCATAACCTTATCATAGCACTACTATTGGATTACTTTTGTCGAATTACTTAAGAAACATTAATTTCACTGCTAACTGTTTACTGGACACTGATAGCTGAACACTGATAACTGTAAAAGATTGTGATTTTGTAATGGTTTTGTAAAGCCGGGGAGAAAAATTCTCTTCGGCTTTTACTTTTTGCCGACTAGCATCCAATTTCCTTTGACGTTGAGGTGGTAGGCATTGGGAAAAACTTGTAGGAATTTTTCTTCTTTGAATTTTTGGGAGGCTTCGATATCCTTTTTGAAGGAAGCAAGTCTATTGTATAATAACATTCCATTCGGATTCAATAAATCCTTTAGTGTTTCCAAGTATTCCAAGGTCTCGAATTCCTCCGGAATGAAATCATCCTTGAACACATCCATACAAATCAAATCAAATTTATCTTGGCAGATTTGTACGAAATTGGCAGCATCTGTACAAATATAATTTATGGGAGCCTGTATTTCCGAAAGGGTATATTTATTAGCCAAATAAATAATGGCTTCGTCTATTTCAACGGCAGTATAATCCGCATCCAAATCGAATTTGTTTTCCAACATAAAAGGAATGCTCCCCAAGCCCAAGCCCAACAGTAAAACCTTCTCTATTGCTTTTTCTCCGATATTCAATTCTGTGAATGCATCCCGAAAATTGGTATATAAATCATCAAAGGAATAAACGGCATTCTGAGTAACTAGCTGGTATCTGCCTTTGACCAAAAAAACTTGGAGTTCTTCATTAAAATCACTGCTGGCACTTTCCAGATGGAGGTCCACTAGATAACTCAGCCATTTTTTCCAAGTGGGTGGATTCATTCTTCGACTTTCTTATCCCAAGGACGATAGCCCATAGATAAATCCATGACTTCCTGAAAAATTAATTTATCTTCTTCCGTTAATTCAATTTTCCTCCTTGCCATCATGATTTTAGCAGTTTCCAAAGCCTTGCCTATTTGATGCGTCATATAGCCGGATGCCCCGCCCCAAGCAAATGAGGGAACAAAATTCCTAGGAAAACCCGAACCGAAAATATTTGTTGCCACTCCTACCACCGTCCCCGTATTGAACATCGTATTGATACCACATTTGGAATGGTCACCCATGATAAGTCCACAAAACTGAAGCCCTGTCCGTTTGAATTTCCCTGATGGATAATCCCATAATTTGACCGGAGCGTAATTATTTTTGAGATTGGAATTATTAGAATCCGCTCCGATATTACACCACTCCCCTATTACCGAATTCCCTAAAAAACCATCATGTCCCTTATTGGAATATGAAGCAAAAACCACATTATTCACTTCGCCACCTACTTTACAATAAGGTCCGAGTGTAGTCGCTCCATAAACTTTGGTCCCCATTTTGAGTACAGAATGCTCACTCATCGCCAATCCTCCCCTAATCATACAACCTTCCATAATCTCCGCACCCTTTCCGATATAAATCGGACCATCAGTAGCATTGAGAATGGCACATTCTACCTTGGCACCCTCTTCTAGGAAAACATTTTCCCTGCCGAACACCTGATTCGTCGAACTGATATATTGGGACTCCCTGTTTAGGGTTAGAATTTCAAAATCTTCCTCAAGAGCTTGTGCATTGTACTGGAAAATATCGTAAGGATGGGTGATGCGGATAAAAGGTGTGTCCTCCAAATCAAATCCCTTGAGGCTTTCCACTTCCTCATCCCTCATAAGTCGGCTGAATTGCTCCGCATCCAAACGGGCTGCAATCAAATCATCCCCTTTCAGGAGTGCTTCATTGAATCCCAATTCCTCCACTAAACGGCAAAGCATACGGGACGGACAAACCCCGCCATTGATAACGATATTGTCATCTTCTATATTCAAGGGAAATTTACCACCCAAATATTCTTGGGTAATATAGGAAACCTGCCCTCCTAGTCTTTTCTTCCATTTTTCCCGAATGGTCATAATGCCTACACGAATCTCACCTACCGGTCTGGTATAGACCAAAGGTAAAAGGTGATCCCGCTTGTCATCGTCAAAAAGAATAATATTTGCTCCCATTTCTTAATACATTTGCGTAAAACGCAATAGATTTTAGTGTTCAATAAATTCATGGATAAAATTGAACCATCATTATATTTTGAATTGAGATGGAGCATCCATTTTTCATCTAAATATCTATCCAGTACAATTGTTTGTTTTATCTGACACAAAAATAGAAAAGTCCCGAATCAATAAAGATTCGGGACTCTCTTATTTTTTAATTTATCCAAAGAATTATTCAGCAGTATCTTCAGATTCCTCTGCTTTCTTGGCGAATTTCGCGAATTTTCCGAATTTCTTATTGAATTTATCAATACGTCCCGCTGTATCTACGAACTTCATCTTACCAGTGAAGAACGGATGGCTGGTATTAGAAATCTCCACTTTTAACAGAGGGTATTCCTGACCATCTTCCATGGTAATCGTGTCTTTACTAGGTGCACATGAACGTGTAATGAATGTCTCATCATTGGATACATCCTTAAAGACAACATTTCTATAATTCTCTGGGTGGATACCTTTCTTCATTATATTGAATTTACTTATTCTTTTAATTTGGAGTGCAAAGATAAGTCATAGTTTTTTATTTAGCAAAGAAATTCTCCCTTATTCATGTTTTTCTTATTAGACTTGATTATCCGATTCAAAATTATCTACATATTTATCACTAATTCCTTACCTTTGCACCGTTATTTAAAAAATCTCTTTATAATAAATATCCAAAAATGAGTAAAGTAACCGTAGTCGGTGCCGGAAACGTAGGAGCAACATGTGCTAACGTATTGGCTCACAAAGACGTTGTAAACGAAATCGTTCTAATAGATATCAAAGGTGATTTCGCCAAAGGAAAAGCCTTGGACACTTGGGAACAAGCACCTATAGATTATTACAGTACTAAAGTAACCGGTTCAGACGATTATGCCGATACGGCAGGTTCGGACATCGTTGTGATTACAGCAGGAATTCCACGTAAGCCCGGCATGAGCCGCGATGATTTGATTTCCACGAATGCGAAAATCGTAACTTCCGTAACGGAGTCCATCCTTAAATACACACCTAATCCTATCATCATTGTTGTTTCCAATCCATTGGACGTCATGACTTATGCTGCATTCAAAGCGGCAGGTATTGATTCTTCAAGGGTATTCGGAATGGCAGGCATCTTGGATACGGCACGTTATCGTGCATTCTTGGCTACGGCTCTGGACGTTTCTCCAAAAGATATCCAAGCTATCCTAATGGGTGGTCATGGAGATACTATGGTTCCACTTCCTCGTTACACCACTGTTTCAGGTATTCCTGTAACAGAATTGATCGGAGAAGAAGAATTGACCGCTATCGTGAACCGCACGAAGAAAGGTGGAGGTGAATTGGTACAGTTGATGGGAACTTCTGCTTGGTATGCACCGGGTGCCGCTGCTGCTCAAATGGTAGAAACTATCGTTAGGGATGAAAATAGAATTTTCCCTGTATGTGCTTATGTAGATGGACAGTATGGTCTTGATGATATGTTCATCGGTGTACCAGTAAAATTGAACAAAAACGGAATCGGTGAGATTTTGGAACTACAATTGAATGCTGATGAGAAAGCATTATTGGATGAATCTGCTGAGCATGTTCGTCAGGTAATGAAAGTATTCAATGGTATGAGTTTGGCTTAATGCCAGATAAGTAGATTTTGAGATATTTAGATTTCTAGATATTCATTATAATATATTAACACCCTTTCTGAAAATCAGAAAGGGTGTTTTGTTTTACAATTAATTTTATATTTACAATAACAAATAAATCAATCGCAGACATACCTCAATGCCGCTCATGGACAAAAAGAAAATACATCCTAAAATCAAATCGGAATTACATCCTCGGAACCGGCATCGGCAACGTTATGATTTTCAATTATTAATTAATTCTTGTCCTGAATTAAAACCTTTTATTTTTATTAATAAATATAATGACGAATCCATAAACTTCCACGACCCTGCTGCCGTAAAAATATTGAACAAGGCATTGCTAATTCATTATTATGGAATAGAAAACTGGGATATTCCCGATGGTTATTTGTGTCCTCCCATTCCGGGCAGAGCAGATTACATCCATCATATTGCAGATTTATTAGGAGGTCATAATAAAGGAATTATTCCGAAAGGAAAAAATATAAAATGTCTGGATATTGGAGTAGGTGCGAATTGTGTTTATCCCATTATTGGCATCAAAGAATATGCTTGGTCATTTATCGGTTCGGATATAGATTCAACGGCTATTGATTCCGCAAAAAAAATAATTAACTCCAACTCTTCTTTACAAAACAACATTGAATTAAGGTTCCAAGGAAATTCCAATGACATTTTCAATGGAATTATCCAAGCAAATGAATTCATTGATTTAACAATTTGCAATCCTCCTTTCCATGCCTCCAAAGAAGAAGCCGAAGCAGGGACAATGCGAAAATTAAAAAATTTAAAAAAGAAAAAAACAGATAAATCTGTTTTAAATTTCGGTGGACAACATAATGAATTATGGTGCGAGGGAGGCGAAGAAAATTTTATTCATAAAATGATTCATCAAAGCAAAGAATTTGCTAATTCATGTTTTTGGTTTTCTACTTTGGTTTCTAAAAAAGAACATCTAAAAAACATTCATTCCAAATTAATAAAAATAAAACCTAGTGAAATAAAAACCATACCTATAGGACAAGGGAATAAAAAGAGTCGGATTTTGGCTTGGACTTTTTTAAATAAATCCCAACAAGAAAAATGGATAAAAACAAAATGTCAATAATATTCATGAAAAAGACAACAACACTATTCATCTTATCTATTTTATTTTTTTCTTGTAAAAAAAAAGAAATAACAAAAACCATAGACACTTCCGCTATCCAAGGAGAATGGATACTGTCAGAATACATGGATAGTATTATGGAAAATAAATCTGTAGCAAAACACAGAATGAATCCTGCTGCTCAAGGTTCTATTTTATTACAAATCATAGGTGACACTATTCATAATTACGGTTCTGTTTATTATCATGGAATAAATAAATTAGAATTAAACGGCGACACGATTCTTAATGGAACTAAACATACTTCTTGCAAATATTTTATTTGTGGAGACAAATTATGCGTCACTGACTGTTACAAAGACAAAAATATTTATCATTATAGAAGACTAAAAGATATAGAGAGTAAAATCCTAGAAGGGAGAAATCCAAGAAACATAGAAAAGAATTTATCCGAAGTAATTATGGCCAAATTCAATCGGTTCTTTTATAATAAAAGATTCAGGGATTTAGAAAACAATAAAATTTATGAATTCGGATTCCCTTACCACATCAGTGGATGGAATAATTTTAAATATTTTGAAGTCAACAAATACTGGGGAACACTACACCCTTTTAATAATAAAGACATATTGGCAGTAAAAAACAAAACTGAATCAGAGTATTGGAATTTTAAATTCCAAGGCGACACTATCTACCTAAGAAAAATGATTCTGCCTAAAACCTCTGACAATTATGAATTATCAGGTAAGTCCAAGACTTTAATTAAAACAAAATAGACTAATCATATAAGGAACTTTTTATTTGTTTTAATATTTATTTTCCACAACCCTGTCGGATTGAAAATCCAACAGGGTTATTTTTATATTTCATCCAAAAACAAAAGCCCTTAACGAGCATTAACCAAGCCTTAACTTTCCCTTATGATTGACAAGCCTTTTTCAATGGTCAAAGGAGTGTATTTAATTTTTAACCAAAAATATTTTTATTATGAAAAAGGGAATGATGAAATCAGTATTAGCCACTTTAATTTTGGCTATCGTGTGTACCACCGGAATTTTCGCACAAAAAGGACAAGGGAAACAAGTCAGAAATGGAGAAAAGCCCACTCCTGAAGAACGTGCGACACGTATGACTGAAAAAATGACAAAAAAACTGGAATTAAATGATTACCAATCAGATCAAATGGCTAGTTTGAATTTAAATCTGGCACAAAATGTCTTGGAAATTAAAAATAGCGATTTGGAAAGGGAAGAAAAAAGAGAATCTATTAAAAGTTTACGAGACAATTATAATAGTAAAGTAGCCGGAATCCTTAGTCCGGAACAAAATACCAAATTTTTGCAATGGCAAGAAAACCGCAAAGGTAAAAGAGGAGGAAAAGGACAAAGAGGAGGAGGAAAGGGAAACTGTCCGTCCAAAGGAGAACGACCTAATAGGAATTAGATTTTTTTCTAAGCAATACAAAAAAGCATCTGGGAAATCCCAGATGCTTTTTTGTACATAAATAAGTCCTTTGACAAATTGGAATTTTAAAAAAATGAATTCGTATATTGAGGCAAATAAAAAATCATGGATAAGGAAGAAAAGAAAGTCCAAGTCGTAGCTCCAGAAAAATTAACAGGGATAAAACTCACCCAACCCACTACTTATGCAGCAGGAATCACTGGCGTAAAAGTAGCTATGGATCATGCCATCAAAGAAATGGGAGCCGTTCGGGCTTTCCAGACTTTGATGAAAATGAATCAGAAAAATGGCTTTGATTGCCCCGGTTGTGCTTGGCCCGACCCTGATGATAAAAGATCCGTACTCGGCGAATATTGCGAGAATGGAGCAAAGGCATTGGCAGAAGAAGCGACATTAAAAAAAGTGGGCATTGATTTTTTTGCCCAACATTCCATACAGGAAATTTCTACTTGGTCTGATTATGAAATCGGGAAAAGCGGAAGACTTACCCATCCTATGATTTTAAAAGAGGGAAAAAATCATTATGAAAAAATCGAATGGCAAGATGCATTCGAACTCATAGGTAAAGAATTAAATAAATTGGATTCTCCCAACGAAGCTATTTTTTATACTTCCGGCAGATCCAGTAATGAAGCTGCATTTTTATACGCTTTATTTATTCGTGCTTTTGGCACAAACAATATGCCCGACTGCTCTAATATGTGCCACGAATCCAGCGGCGTTGCATTGTCCCAAACTTTAGGCATCGGAAAAGGATCCGTAACTTTGGATGATTTACACAAAGCGGATGTCGTCATGGTCATCGGACAAAATCCGGGAACGAATCATCCCCGTATGTTATCCGCATTACAGAATTGCAAAAATAATGGCGGTAAAATAATTACCATTAATCCATTGGCGGAAGCCGGATTAAAGAAATTTAAAAATCCACAAAAAGTAGTAGATTATTTTACAGGAGGAACAACATTGACCGATGTTTTTTTACAAGTAAAAATCAACCAGGACGTTGCTTTATTAAAATCCATTATGATGAAATTAAATCAAATGGATGAAAGCGATGGCGATATTTGGGACCATGATTTTATTAAAAATAAAACTGCGAATTACCAGGAGCTAATCCAAGATTTAAAAAGTCATGATTTACAAGAATTAATCCGACAAAGTGGCGTAGATGAAAATGAAATAAATGATGCCGTAAATATTTTAGCTCCGGCAAAAAAAATAATTATTTGTTGGGCAATGGGATTGACACAACATAAAAACGGAGTGGAAAACATAAAAGAGTGTGTCAATTTATTATTACTCAAAGGAAGTGTAGGAATTGATGGTGGCGGTACTTGCCCTGTACGTGGACATAGCAATGTACAAGGAGACAGAACCGTCGGAATCGTCCATCATCCGAATAAGGAAAGTTCAAAAAACATAGAACGGGTTTTCGGTTTTAAACCTGCTATGGAAAATGGTTTGGATACTGTAGGAAGTATTCAAGCAATGTACGAAGGCAAGGCAAAAATATTCGTAGCACTAGGAGGGAATTTTGTTCCTGCCGCTTCGGATACGTATTATACCGCACAAGCTTTGCAAAACTGTGATTTAACCGTTTCCATTTCTACCAAATTAAATCGGACACATTTAATTCGAGGAAAAGTATCTTTGATTTTACCAACTTTAGGTCGTTCGGAAAAAGATCATTTCGAGGGAAAAGAAAGATTTGTCACTGTAGAAAATAGTATGGGAAAAGTCCATGCTTCCCAAGGAAAACTAAAACCCGCTTCCAAACATTTAATGAGCGAACCGGATATTGTAGCGAATATTGCGGAAGCCACTTTAGGAAAAAAGCATGTCGTTCCTTGGATGGCAATGGCAAAGGATTATGGTTTGATTCGAGAAAAGATTGGGGAAATCATTTCCGGATTTAAAGGTTATAATAAAAATGCAAAAGATGGTTTTTATTTACCCAACAATGCAAGGGAAGGCGACTTCTCAAAACTACCAGGCGGCAAAGCCCAATTCACTGTTTGTAAATTACCGAATCATCAATTAAAAGAAAATGAATTCATTTTAATGACCATCCGTTCTCATGACCAATTCAATACGACCATTTACGGATTACATGATCGCTATCGAGGCATCCAAAATGAAAGGCGTGTTATTTTCATGAACCCAAAAGACATGGATAAATTAAGTCTAAAAAAATTAGACCTCGTGGATTTAATTTCAGAATATGATGGCATAGAAAGAAAAGCCAATAAATTCCACATCATCCCCTACGAAATCCCAGAGGGAAATCTAGCCAGTTATTTTCCGGAAACAAATGTCTTAGTTCCTATTAATCATTTTGCAGATGGGAGTCGCACTCCGATTTCTAAGTCTGTAGTGGTGCGGGTGGCGGGACATTGAATTGTATAACATCATTTTTTCACTTATGAATAAGTACTTCAAGGTATTTGATCGGGTAATTCCACGAACACGAAACAATCAGAGGAATTCATGTAAATTAGTGGCGGAAAAAACTGCCACGAATACTGGACTATTCATCGCTTAATTCAACGCACCCGAAAGGTAAGGAATCTATTGTAAATTCCTACTTGTTTAAATACCTCAAAGCACTCAAGACATTTATCATCCAAAAGGCATCATATGGATTTATAATAAAAAGGGTTCTTTTTTCTTCACAAATCCCCCTCATCACCATTTCCTAACAAATCAATGACTATAGATTTTTAAAATTTATTTACCTTTGCAGTCGAATTGAGTCCATGAACCCTGTTTTTGGAAATCTAACGATAATTTAAACCTAACTATATGCTTGAAAACCAATTGGTTGAACTTGACGAATTTGATCAGGAACAATTTTCCAAAGAAGTAATCAAGGATTATAAGACTTGTTGTGTCAGCAGGGAGGCCAGTCTGCTCGCCCGAAAAGAAGTCCTTACGGGTAAAGCAAAATTCGGTATAATAGGTGATGGAAAAGAGGTACCTCAAGTCTGTATGGCCCGTGCTTTCAAGAAAGGGGATTTCCGATCCGGCTATTATAGGGATCAGACATTCATGTTTGCTGCGGGTTTATGTACAATAGAAAATTTCTTCGCTCAATTATATGCGGATGCCATAAATGATCCATTTTCCGGCGGTCGCCAAATGAACAGCCATTTCGCCACGCCACTTATAGATAGAGAGGGAAATTGGACGAATCACAAAGAACTCAAAAACATATCTTCGGACATTTCCTGTACAGCTGGACAAATGGCGAGGGCTGTAGGACTTGCTTTGGCTTCAAAAAAATACAGGGGTAATAAGGGGATCAATACTTCTACCCCATTTTCAGATAATGGAAACGAGGTCATATTTTGCACCATTGGGGATGCATCCACATCGGAAGGTGTGTTTTGGGAATCCATGAATGCCGCCGGCGTCATGCAGGTGCCTATGATGGTTTCCGTTTGGGATGATGGTTATGGTATTTCTGTGCCCATAGAATTCCAAACAACAAAAGGTAGCATTTCTGAAGCACTGAAAGGAATGCAAAGTGATGAAGATGGCGTGGGAATAGATATTTATACCGTAAAAGGTTGGGATTATCCATCCCTAATAGATGTTTACCAGAAAGCCGCTGAAAAAACAAGAATTACACATAAACCGGCTTTGGTCCATGTACAGGAATTGACCCAACCCCAAGGGCATTCCACTTCCGGTTCCCATGAAAGATACAAGAGCAAGGAACGCCTCCAATGGGAAAAGGATCATGATTGTATCATGGTCATGAGAAATTGGATTTTGGACAATCAGATCGCTTCGGATGAAGAACTGGCAGCAATAGAAAAAGAAGCGAAATCTTATGTAAAGGAATGTCAGAAAAAAGCTTGGTCTGATTATATCGACCCTATAAAGGAACAAGTAAAATATCTCTTGGGAATTTATAAGGAAATTTTGGAAATTGCTCCGAATAAAGATAAGGTTGCGAAGATAATTACCGCATTGGAAAGAAATACGACTCCACTCTTATGTGATGTTGTCGGAAATGCGAGGAGGATGATGTATGCCGTTGTCGGCATGGAATCAGAAGCTCTGGAAAAGCTAAAGGATTGGTACGAAAAAGGAAAAGAAGATGCGAGGGTTCGCTATCATACACATTTGTATAGTGAAACACCGAATTCCGCATTAAACATATCTACCATACATCCAACATATTCTGAAAATTCACCTAAGAAAAGCGGCTTCGAAATCTTGAACACCTTTTTCGATATGCAATTGGATTCCAATCCTAGCCTTTATGCTTTCGGTGAGGATGTGGGACATATCGGCGATGTGAACCAAGGCTTTGCGGGCTTACAGAAAAAACATGGCAAGGATAGGGTTTTTGACACCGGAATAAGGGAATGGACGATCATGGGACAAGCAATAGGCATGTCTATGAGAGGATTGAGACCGATAGCGGAAATACAATATCTGGATTATTTACTCTATGGTTTGGAGCCATTATCCGATGATTTGGCGACGCTAAGATATAGAAGCGATGGTATTCAGGCAGCACCTGCCATCATCAGAACGAGGGGGCATAGGCTAGAGGGAATCTGGCATGCAGGCTCACCTATGGGGATGTTAGTAAATTCTTTGAAAGGAATGTACATCTGTGTCCCTAGGAACATGACCCAAGCAGCCGGATTTTATAACACCTTATTACAATCCGATGATCCCGCTTTGGTCATCGAATGTCTGAACGGATATAGATTAAAAGAAATTCTTCCTGATAATATCGGTGAATATACCGTTCCTTTAGGTACTCCCGAAATCCTTAGAACAGGAACGGATGTTACTGTCGTAACTTATGGTTCTTGTGTAAGAATCGTAGAAGAAGCTGCTAAAGTCTTGGAAGAATATGATATTTCAATTGAAATCATCGATATACAAACCTTGATTCCATTTGATTTGGAACATAGGATTACGGAGTCCCTGAAAAAGACGAACCGCATACTTTTCGTAGATGAGGATGTACCAGGAGGAGGGACGGCATATATGATGCAAAAGGTTTTGGAAGACCAGAATGGTTACCAATATTTGGATTCCAAACCGGCGACATTACCTGCCAAGCCACATCGTACACCTTATGGTTCGGACGGAGACTATTTCTCTAAACCCAATGAGGAAAATGTCTTCGAGAAAGTTTATAGAATCATGCACGAAGCTCATCCAGATAGATTTCCCAGCTTGGGAACAATGTAATCTAATATAGATGATTAGATAGGTAGATATTTAGATTTATAGATAACAATGCCGCACTAGGGAAATCCTAATGCGGCATTGTTATTTTATAAGAAAAAATTTCCTAAAACATCATAACTCTCCTTTCCCCTCAGTTAATCTCCTGAATCTTTTTCTGGCTTCTACAGAGAATGTACTTCCTGAATAATCATAAAGGATTTTTTCGTACAACTCGGATGCTTTTTCCGGTTGTTCCATTTTGGTTTCGTACATTTCAGCTAAATTGAAAACGGCATTGTCACCTCGAATTCCATCCGGGAATTTTTCTATTATCGTTTGCAACATTAAGGCTGCTTTCGGATAATTTTTCATTTCTGTATATATCTTCGATTTGAGATATAAGGCATCATCTTCCAATGAATGTTCGGGAAACAGGATTTTAATCGTATCCAGTTTATTGAAAGCATCATCAAATTTATTTTGGAATACAAGGAGTTCCGCTTCTGAAAATTTCTTTAATGGAACTGCCGTAGTATCCAATGCCATATTATCCATAATGAATACCGAACGATCCAATGCGTCATTCGCAATAAGTTTGGACGTAGAAGCTTTCAGTACATCAAACTGGGTTTGTGCCCATTCGAAATCCCCTGCAAAATAAGATAATAAGGCATTTCTATACCTCGCTTCCTGCCCTAGTAAATCATCCTTGAAATCCTTGTCCACTTGGGAGTACAAAAGCGTTGATTCCCAAATTTCCCCTTTCATCAGATAAAAGTCGGCAAGTCTTATCTTAGCCCTTGCCAAAACATGTGGATTAACCATTGGGAATTCGATCAATTCTTCTAATAAGCCAACAGCCTTATCCAAGTCATTGAGATAATAGGCTTCCAATTCCGCAAATTCAGAAATAATCGGAGCAGTAGTCCTTGTCTTTCCGAATTCCTCTAAAAAAGCCTCATATTCTTCCTCTAAAGAGCTTAAATCTTCTTGGGTATAATCATATCCATCCACCAATTTCAAGCGTTTGCATTTCAAGGACTCCTGTTTTCCCTCTATATAAAAACTGGAACCGATTCCCTTATTCTCGATGATATATTCATAGCCCGAAATGGCTGTGTCCCAATCCTTATCATTCGCCGCAATTTGTGCAATATTGAATACTCTCCCGCCATTCTCCTCATTTTTCAAATCCAATGCCTTTGCCTGACGCATGGCTCCTTTGTAATCTTTTTTCTGAATGAATACCCAAGAAAGGAATTCGGGGTATATTTCATCCTCAGGTTTATCCTGTATCTTACTATACAACTGCATTTGGAGTTCCAAGAAATCATCCTCTGTAAAATAGCGTTGGAACAATGTCTTCAGTGACGAAATCCTAGTAGGCATTTCTTCCAAACTAAGAAGATACTGCTCTATCATCTTTTCAGAATCTCCTTTCCGCCTATACAATTCCGCCAAATAATATGAAAATCCGGTAGTATTTCCATTTGCAATACCCAATTCGTAGGTTTTAATTGCTAAATCATACTTCGTCATATTTTGGAATTGGCTGGCAAGGCTTCTGATGGCATTCGCATCTGTCCCGACTTTTTCAATCGCCTTTTCATACATCGCATCCGCTTCCTCCGGCTTGTATTGTCGCTCTAACAAATTGCCATAATCCAAGTACAATCTATAATTCTTATTATTTTTCTTGATTTGTTTCTTGAGCAAATCCTCTCCTTCCTCGTATTCTTCCAATTCGACCAAACAGGCTAGGTAACGGGAAAAATAATAATCGTTCTTTGGATTTTTGTCATACATTCCTTTATAAAGGGAAGCCGCTTTCTCGTACTCTCCATTAGAAAAATATTCTTGTGCCAAACGGGTATCCTGAGCAGTCAAGGCAAGTCCTGCCATCATTATTATTAGTATAATCCAAATTCGCTTCATGTATATAAATCTCTAGTAAGGGTTTGTCTAAAATTAGCTTAGCTATTATCCTTTATTCCCTAATTCAACGCTTTTTCTCTGCAAATTGTTACCCCAACAAGCTTTAGAGTATTTAAAAAACCAGCTTATATGTTTTGCGGATTCATCCGCAATTTTTAGAACAACAATAATCAATCCATTTGTTGGGTGCATTTCAAAATGTCGTTCTTCTTCTGTCATAAAGGGATTATATTAGAGTTGTCGCTCTTGGGGAGCGACAAAATGAATTGCAGCCCATTTGTTTAGACGATAAATAAATGCTTATTGTAACAAAAAAAGCGAAGCAATTCCAAGTTTGCTTCGCCTCTTCTTATAAGTCGCCTCAACTTATCTTTTTCTCTCTATCGTTTTATCCTTTCTACCCTAGAGTCCATCATAAAATCCCTGTATTGCTTTTCATTCAAAATCAGTCTCAAATACTGGATGGTATGTTGGGTTTGTCCTTGCATCTTTTTCTTGAATAAGGTTTCGTCATTTTTCTTTAGCTCCGCAATTTCTTGGTAATTCTCTGCTTTCTTGTTTGCGAATTTTGTTATTTCAACCAATTGCTTCGCGGACAAATCATATTTCCCAAAATGATCTACCATATTCTGAACGAATGTACTCTTATCCGACTTTCCCGATACGAAATCTTGAATGGAAGCTTTTTGAGCAAAGATTCCAACTGAAAGTAACATCAAGGATATACTTAGGATTAATGTTTTCATTTTGAAAATTCTTAATGATTGAGAATAAACTAAATTCTATATCCGTTAAAAATAGAACCTTTATTTGAAAAATGGAAAAGAATCATGTAATATTCATTTTTTATTGTTTCTTTTCAATAAAAAATCGTTAATAACAGGGATTCATTTTCATTCAAATTAAAAAAAAGATCTAAAAAATAACTACATGAAATCACGATTCATTTCTTCCATTATTGGAATAGTCCTTTCTTTCTCCCTTTTTGCACAAGAAGAAACCTTTGAAAACCTCAGAACAGATGCCTTGAATATTTTCATTGATTGTTCGTCTTGGCAGTGCGACCTCGATTACATTAGAAATAACATGACGATGGTCAATTACATGAGGGATGTACAGGATGCCGATGTCTATATTTTGGTGGTGACCCAAACGACGGGAAGCGGAGGGCAGGAATATGATTTGAAAATAGAAGGGCAGAAAGAATTCGAAGGGCAGAAAAATGAAATAAAGTTCAATACGGAACCTACGAACACGGATGATGAAATCAGGAAAAAATTGGTCAAGAACCTAAAAGCGGGGCTAATGCCTTTTATTGCGAAGACTCCCATGTTCGACAAAGTCAATATCGTTTACGAAGAACCCAAAGATGAAACTGAACAAGAAGAAGTAAAGGACATTTGGAACAATTGGGTTTTCCGCATGAGTCTGAATGGTTGGTTCAACGGGCAGTCCAGTTATAAAGGTATAAATCTGTTTGGTAATGTTTCTGCCAGACGGGTTACGGAAAAATGGAAATACAGTTTAAGCCTGAACGGGAATCTAAGTCAGGATAAATATGTGGTAGGCATAGACAGCCTCGGCAACGACATCACTTCTACTTTTGAGAGGACTGGCTATGGTTTTTATTCTTATGCCATTCGGGCAATCAGTGAACATTGGTCCACAGGAGCTTCTTACGATGTCAATTCCTCAACCTATAACAATAATAAACTATCCCATGATTTTTCAGCGGCATTAGAATATAATCTTTTCCCATACAAAGAGTCCGCTTCCAAACAATTAAGGATTTCATATCTTCCGGGATTCCGGCACAATACTTATACCGACACGACTATCTATAATAAAAAGGAAGAACTTTTGGGCTTGCATAAACTAGGAATTTCTTTTGAGACACAAGCCAAGTGGGGCTCGGTGGAACTAGCGGTGAGAGGTTCGCAATATTTCCATGATTTGGGGCTTTATAACATTCGCATTTCAGGAGGGGTGAACATACGGGTAGTAAAAGGGTTACAATTCAATATTTCAGGGAACATGGGTTGGATTCGAGACCAGATTACCTTACCCAAAGGTGGTGCTTCTGATGAAGACATTCTTTTACAACAAAGGGAACTGGCTACGAATTATTCCTATTGGGGTAATTTCGGAATCAGTTATTCCTTTGGTTCAATTTATAATAATGTGGTCTTCCCCCGTTTTGGTGGTAGTTTGTAGATTTTTGTTTCAGAGTGGACAAATAAGGTTTGAATTGCGTTAATAATCGTACAGCAAATTCAAAAGTTGTACTATAAAACCAGTCTAAAATGAAGGAAATCAACCTTAGCCGGTCTCTCTATCTTACTGAACACAGAAAGCGTTCCTATATCATAGGCAGCGTTGTTTTCGCTTTGATTACGATTACATTAATTGTATTAAATGCATTTTTCAGCGACCTCCCTATTTGGGACGGTTTAAAAATGGCGGGAGGGAATGCCTTGGATTTTTGCGAAGAAAACAGATGGGATAAAATCGTAGTCCAACCTGCGAATACTTGGTCGAATCTAGGGTTCTTAATCGTAGGGCTTTTTATTTTTATTACAGGAATCAATGATTTTAGAATAAAGAAAACAAAAGGAAGGAACAGCATCCATAATTTATTAGCCCAATATCCGGTTTTCAGTTTTCTGATTGGTCTTTCTTGTATTTATTTATTTTGGGGCAGCTTTATTTATCATGCATCAGTGAGGTATTTCCCTCAAAAAATGGATATCACTTCGATGTATTTCCTAACGGTTTCCTTACTCGCATTTTCTTTTTTCAGGTCCAGATTTTTAGATAAGGATAATAAGAGGAATAATATTTTACCTTGGGTGGTTGCCTTAGTAATCATTGCGAATGCCATCATATTTGCCTTTATCATGGAAATCAATGTAAATCTGTTATTTCCTTTTTTCATAATCGCCGTATTCATTGCCAACCTCATTTATACAACTAAGAATAACAAAGCCAAAAGTATCGCAAGGACAACTTTGTATCTGAGTTTTGGTGTCATGGTCGTTTCCTTTATCATGTGGATTTTAGACAAAGAAGATATCATGTGCAATTCGGGAAGTTTTTTCCAAGGACATGCCATTTGGCACTTACTGAATGCCTTTAGTATTTTACTCATCTATGTTCATTATCGTTCTGACAGAAGAATAGATTTGGAGCAATAAACAAATAAAAAAAGCGACGGAATTCTATTCCGTCGCTTTTTTTATTGAAGAAGATATTATCATTTAATGTTGTCTCCAATATTTCAATTCTATATTGATTGTCATTTCTTTCTGATCAAAAACAAATGCACATTCTTCAAAATTAGGCTTTCTCCATTTAGAATCCAATTTACCTGTAAAACCATAAGGCTCATTAGGTACACCAATTGCATTCTGACTCAATTTCTTGCTGAGGTCCTTATCTTGATAAGCCGCGATTGCATACTCTTCTCCTAAGGGAACATTCTCAAAAACGATTGTTCTTGTTGTCTCATCCTTAACCTCAAGTATCCTGTCTTCCAAGTGTCCGCTAGATTTCAGAAAGCCATCCCTTGGATAAACTGCGGCACGAAGTTCTCCTTTGTTAGGCTCTATATTTTTTATTACAACAGTAATTGTCCCTGTTTCATTTTCAGTTGCAGAATTTTCAGTTTGTCCAAAAGAAAGTCCGAACATTAGAAGAGCTAGGATTAAGGCATTCATAGGTTTTGATATAATTGTTATTATTAAATAATTTAATTTGATTGTTTGGGGAGTGTGGATAACAAATTTACTACATTCCGAATCCTTAACGTCCGGAAATCTAGGTTTGTGACCCAAAATACCCTAGATTTAACTGTATAATAACAAATAATGCTCTTATTATGAATTCCTTATTAGAAGATTGGCAAAAAAAATCCAAACAGAATTACAAAAAGAACAAGGATTTCCTAAAAAAACTCAAGTCCAAAAACAAAAGGGAAATAGATGATTTGGCAGCAGGTTTACATGAGGATACTTTCAAAAAAATAGACTGTTTGGAATGTGCGAATTGTTGTCGGGGACTGGGCCCGAGAATCAGCCGCACGGACATTAAGCGGATGTCCAAATACTTGAAAATGAAAGAAAGGGATTTTGAAGAAGAATATGTAAAAGTGGATGAGGATGAGGATTTTGTAATGAAAGCCATGCCTTGTCCTTTCCTTATGGATGATAATTATTGTTCCATTTATGAAGCCCGACCCAAGGCTTGCAGGGAATACCCACACACAGACATGGAAGGCTTCGCCAAGAAGCCCAATCTACATGCCCGGAACACACTTACCTGTCCTGCCGCTTTCCATGTGGTTGAGCGCATGAAAGAGCTAATCTAAGAAACTCTTTGAATAAATTTTCACATTTCATTTGTGTATCAATATTCCTTTTTTTCGTTATAACTAAGTAGATGATTAGATTTAGAGATATTTAGATTTAGAGATGAAAGCCATTCGGGTGATTTTATCCTTTCTGTTTATCTTTTTGAATTCAAATGATATTGATATGAGAATCATAATTTCTTTCTTATTCTTATTCCTTTTGGGCAATATTTCCGCACAAGGAACATTAAAGGACACTACTGTGGTCTTGACCGAAAATATTTATTTTGATTTTGGGAAAGATGAAATCCGAAGTTCTGAAATCAGTAAATTAAATACGCTCGCCAACTCCCTCAAATCGCATTATGACGGTTATATAAAATTAACCGGACATACGGATTCCATTGGAACGAACAATAATAATCTTTCCCTATCGGAAAGAAGAAGCAAAGCCGTTATCGACTATCTTATTAACCAAAGAATTGCTCCTTTTTCTTTCATCATGAGATATGACGGGGAACTGATTCCGGTAGCAGATAATGCAACAGAAGATGGTCGGCAAATGAATCGGAGGGTGGAAATTACCGTCCATAAAATAAATACGATTCAGATCCCCGAACCTGTTGTGGAAAAAACTAAAGAAGAACCATTAACCATCGAAGAAAAAGAAAATACTTTGCCCATCACTTTTATTATAAAAGATGAAGACACTAATAATTTTATTGAGAATGCCGCAATAAGCGAACCCCAAATAAAACAAAAATTAAATACGAATAAAGGCAAATGGAAAGGCAACCTTGAGCTCGAACTATCCACGCCTTATGTTTTTAGTTTCCATGCCAAAGGCTATTTCCATAATTCGGAGGAAATCACAATTGAGGATTATTCTCCAAGAACAATCGAGATTAAATTAAAGCCCATAAAAAAGGGGAACAAACTGGCTTTGAAAAAACTGTATTTCTACGGAAACGAAGCTCGGTTATTACCGAAGTCCATGCCCGAATTAAGGCGATTAAAAGAAAGTGTATTATTGAACCCCGATGTAAAATTAGAAGTCGGCGGGCATATTAATTATCCGAACACCCATCCTGACGACGTTCCCCAATGGAGCGTAGATTTATCTGTAAAACGTGCGAAAGTTATTTATAAATATCTCGTCGATAGTGGCGTAAATGAAAAACAATTAACTTTCAAAGGCTACAGCAATACGCAAATGATTAACCCAACTGCAAGGGAAGAAAAATACATGGCTCCGAACAGGAGGGTTGAAATTAAAGTAATGGGCTATTTGGAGTAAATATTAGATATTTAGATTTAAACGGATATTGAAATTACATTTCAATATCCGTTTTTTCTTCCTAACAATTAATTTTAATCCTATGAAAAATATTTTCTATTTATTAATCATTTTATCATCTTGCCAATTCCAAAAAAAGGAAATTGAAACTCCTATTAAAGAAGCAATAATTCAAGAAGAAAATAAAATAATCGAAGAAGAAAATGAAGAAATAAAATCATTGGGAAAATTTCCTCGTACAGAAATTCAAGAACGGTTAAAAATTAAAATAAAAAACAAGGAAGATTTATTCGTCCATGTTTTCGTGCCGCTTTGTGATAATGAACACCAGGGCATCGTACCCGTAAGCAAAAGTTTGGGCGACGGATTCAATCCTAGAACAAATCTTTATTGGGGAGCATTATACGGCGTAAAAACACATTTCAAAAAACAAAAAGATTGGAAATTAATTTCCGAAACAAAAATCAATAAGGGAACAAAATTAGAGCAAGTTATTTTCCTCAAAAAATCAAATGGGCAGAATATTTATTTAATAGCAGATGCTTATCGTGGTGACATGATGAAAGAATGTCTAATAGATTTCATGAACTCCATTAGTGGCAAAGAAAAAAACAACATCACACTTGAGGATAAATTAATTGGTACTAATGGAAATGCTGACTTATTAATTTTTAATGGACACAACGGCTTAATGGATGTCAATATTAATAACAATAATAATAAAGACGGAATTAAAAAAGACGTTATCGCTATCGCTTGCAGATCCCATCCCTTTTTTACAGAAAAATTAAAATCCAATGGTGGATTCCCTTTATTAATGACCACGAATTTATTAGCCCCCGAAGCTTATGTCCTAGAAGCAGTAATCAATGAATGGGCAAAAGGCAGCGAGGGGAAATTAATAGCAGACGCCACAGGACGGGCATATAACCAATACCAAAAATGTGGATACAAAGGAGCTAGGCGTTTATTTAAAAGTGGCTGGTAGATTTCGACTATTTTTCTTATTCCTTATTTTATTTTTCATTAAATGGAATCGAATTCTATCTTTGCAATGATTATCATTACTAACTACTTTAGAACATCATTCATTGGTTAATTTTATTAATTCCAAAGTCCGAATACCTCCCGAAACAAAAGAACGGATTTCATCTGTAATAAAAACAGAAAAATTCAATAAGAACCATTTATTATTAAAAGAGGGCATGGTTCCCCACCGCTTATTTTTCATCAGTAAGGGAGTAGCGAGGACATTTTATTATCACGACGGAAAAGATGTAACCTCATGGCTTTATAGAGAAGAAAGCCTAGTCACTTCTTGGGGTAATTTCTATGCTAGGACTCCAACCTTTGAAAATATCGAATTATTAGAAGATTCTATTATTCAATCCATTTCTTATGATGATTTACAATTGTTATATTCCGAAGAAGCCAAAATGCAGATATTCGGAAGAATCATAAGCGAAGAACAAGTAACATTCATTGAAGGGTTTTACAAAGGATTCTTTTTCATGAATGCGCGGGAAAAATATGATTTGTTACTGTCTTCTTTCCCTGATGTCAGCCATCGTGTCAACTTGGGACATATCGCTTCTTTCCTAGGAATTTCGCAGGAAACACTTAGCCGAATTAGGAATAAAAAATAAAAAACATTCCCCCTAAACCTCCACACTTAGGAATGGCGTATTCTAATTCAACTATTCCAGTATTGAATTCCATAAAAATACAACTTATCATTTTTTGACATAGGTCAAATACTTCTATTCCTATAGAAACTACTTTTGATATTATTTCAATGAAGTTATTCAATAAATCAAAGCATTATGACAAATCAAAAATCAGTAAAATGGAGATCAATAATAGGTTTGACATTCATATACATCGCCATGTGGTTCGATTGGCAATGGGCTTGGGGCATATTATTCCTTTTATGGGTCATCCCTGATATTTTTTCCGGAATAACTTATTTCATGGAACCTGTCGAGAAAAAAGAAAATCCGATTTTATATTGGTTCATTATTATCAGTTGGATTTTAATGAGTGCCTATTCTATTGCCTATTTATTTTTTCCAGAATGGAAATACTATTGATTTTCTATTTTTTGACATAGGTCAAAAGAACTATTTCTTATTCCCTATAATTTAGCATTATGAAAAAATGGGTCTTCATCATTATACTTCTTTCCATCCTTTCTTGTAAGGAAAAAGAAAGCCACCTAATCGGTGATTGGAATTTACAAAGTAAGTTTTATTCTGCCACTTATAGAATCCAGCAAGAAGGAAAAAAGCTGAACGCTTTGATACTATATCATAATGATAATACTTCAGTATATAAATATGATGGAAATCAGTCTCATTTTATTTTTGAGGGAATGAAAAAGAAAGGAAATCATTATGTAGATGGAGCAAGCGGGGCGACCAATAAGACAAATGATAGTAAAAATATTGAAATCAAAGAAAAGCACTCGGATACATTGGAGGTTACGAGTTATATCATGGGTAAACCATTAATTGAAATTTGGACTAGAAAAAAAGAGACTAATGAAAAAATTAAATAATTTTATTTTCGGACTATTATGCATGGCAATGTTTTTTGCTTGCGAACAAGATGCCGGAACAGGTGATAACACAACAAATCCTCCTGTAGTTTCAGCTGAGGTAAATCCGGTTAACATCAATCAAACAGGTTTCGATTTATTGGAAAAAATGCAAGGGCATTGGGTGGGAAGCAATCGGGTTATTGCTTCCGATTATGATTGGTTTGCATTTGATTATAGAGCTATTTCCCCTTCACAAATACATGGTATTTTCGAAGGAGGAAGTATGGGAAATCTATTGACTTCATTTTTTGTCACCGACTTTAAGGATACCAGAACCATCATGGCTAGAAACGGCGGGTTGCTAAATGGTATATATAGGACGAGTTATTTTGTATTGGATAGTGTTGATTATTCTTCCAACGGGGATTTCTATCGTTTGGTGGATGCTGAGGGAGGAACAAATACCATGTGGATGGAATTGAGATTCACCGGAGACAGTTTATATTTCAATGCTTATACAAGTAGGTTGGGTTTGGTTTTCCCTCCTACAAGGCACATGACATTCAAAGCAAAAAAGGAGCATCCGGAACTCTCGGAAGCCGCCGCCATCGCTGTGGACTTCCCTCAAAACGTTCCCGCTTGGGATTTCTCCCAAGGCTTTAACCAAGCCCATCTTTATGCAGAACCCGGAGCCAAATCAGCTACATTCTTAGCTCATGACGAAACCGCAACTAAGGATGTCCTCACTTTGGCTGCCGAGTCCGGAGATCCGTTTATTATTGACCAACATCCATACCTTGGATATTTACAAGTGGATATTGTACGGAATAGTACTATAGAGGGAAAGAATCTTTTCCTCAATTTATCCAAGGATCCTTTAACAGACACTGATGGATATTTAGTGAATAGTTTAGATCCTTTTAATACAATTCTATTGTTTTCAGAAATAGTCGGAACTCAGGATAATTTCCTAATCACCTATCTACATCCGGGAACTTATTATGTCAGTATCATAGCTGATGTAAATGGGGACGGAGAAATTTCAACAGGGGATTATAGCCATCCTTTGCAATCCATCACGATAGAACCTCAAGGACAACAGCAAATCACTATTGATAATATAACTATTGAAAATTAATTAAGATGAGAAATTTTGGAATATTCATATTCATTGCAACCCTTATAGTAACCTATGGAAGTTGCACTTCAGACCCTATGGACGGATCCGACAACGTCCCCACATATGATTCGGATATAAGAAACATAACTTACAATTATTGCATTACCTGCCATAGCGGTCTTGCTCCAAGTGCCAATCTGGATTTGAACAGTTATCAAAATGTCCGTCAGAGTACAGAGAACGGCAATCTCCTAAACAGGATTAACGACAATAATAATCCTATGCCTCCAAGCGGGCTGCTTACGGATGAACAAATACAATTATTCGAGGATTGGGCAGCGAATGGCTATCCTGAAAATTAAGTCATCCATTTTTTGATTTACATCAAAAGAGTTTTTCGCATAAGCCAATATCTTTGGTTTGTTATTAAAATATTTAATTATGAAAAATAAAATCATGCTAGTAATCATCTCAATAATATTGACATCCTTTTTTAGTTCTTGTACCATAGAAGGAGAGGAAATTTGTGGAACTTGGTATAGCAATTCCAGCAATGGAGAAATGAAATTGGAAATAGTTCCTTGGGAAGGGAAATTCCACGCCTATTTATTAGAATATAAAAATGGTAATGAAATTATCAAAGGAGAAAAAACAGAAGAGCATATTTTTCTGAGCAATTTGGTTTTTGAAAACAATCAATATAATAATGGTGAAATTTATATTGATAAAGAGGGAAATCAAAAATGCGGCATCAATTTAGTCCTTGTAAACGAAAACCAAATAAAAGCAAAATACAATTGTGATGGTCATGAAGAAGAAGAATTTTGGAGCAGGAAACCTGTACATATTTCCAAGAGTAATGGTAAAGAAAAAAATATTCTGAAAAATGA
>JAHDHJ010000269.1 GCA_020631375.1 Saprospiraceae bacterium
ATTTCTTACCAAAGGAGCATCCATGGAGATGCGGACATCGGACACAGAATGGGGAATCTATTTCACGATGCTGGATATGAAGATATTAAAATCAGTCCTTATCCGATGCAATTCGGAAAATATGATAGGGAAAGGAGAACAAAAATGTTGGACTATTGGCATGGATTAATGGCAAGTGCTTTGCCAAATATGCTGGAAGCAGGATTTACGAGTAAGGAACTTTGGCAAAAGGCAGAAAAGGAAATGTTTGATTTGCAAAAAAATGATGAGGCGGTTTTTTATTATTCTTTTGTAACTATTGAAGCTAGCGTTCCCACAAAATAAAAAATGGAAGAACACGATAATATACAATTACGTAGCGATGAAGTTGAGGATATTCTGGGAAGACCACCTTCTTGGATTATCAGTTGGGGAACTACGGTTATTTTCATAACACTGGGAATGGTATTGGCGATAAGCTGGATTGTGGAATATCCGGATATCATTGATGCTACGATTGAAATTACTACACCCAGTCCGCCGATGACGGTAGTGGCGGAAGAAAGCGGACGTTTATTACAATTAAATGTAAAGGCGGACGATGATGTCAAAAAAGGGACATTGGTGGCGGTGATAGAAAGTGCTGCCAATTTTGAGGATATGCTTTGGCTGGAAAAAAAGGTCGATAAAATGAGGGACAGCAAAGTTCCTTTTTCTTTTAGTAAAAAACTCCAATTGGGAGATGTACAATTCGCCTACTCGAATTTCCAAAGGGATTATAAGGATTATTCTTTCAAGGTGAGGGGTACATTTTCAAAACAGCAGGTGGAGCAGATTTCGAAAATGATTAAGGGGGTTGAAAATAAAATGAGTATTGCGGAAGACAAAAAAATAAATTTCAGAAACCAACTCCAATTTTTGCAAGATAAATTAAATCGCTATGAGGGAATGTTGAGACAAGGGGCGATTAGCCAACAGGAAGTCGAAAATGTAAGGGCGGAATATAATGCATTGTCAAGTACAAGGGAAGATATCCGTTCTGAAATAGCAGGATATGAGGGAGAAATTGATAGACTGAATGCACAAAAATTAGAAATTCAAAGAGGTAAAATAGAGGGAGGGAATGATAAATGGATTCAAGCTCAGGAAAGTCTGAACAAATTAGCCGGAGAAATAGATGCTTGGAAAAAAAGATTTATGATTACTGCTCCCGTAGATGGGAAAGTTACTTTATTTGATGTGCGAACGGAACAACAATATGTTGAATCCGGAAAAGAAATCATGATGATTGTTCCCCAGCAGGAAGAAATTATCGGTAGGGTAGAATTACCCGTTCAGGGAGCTGGAAAAGTTCAGAAAAATCAAGACGTAAATATTTTATTACATGAATATCCATCCAAAGAATACGGAGTGGTACAAGGAAAAATAAAATCCATTTCATTAATACCCAAAGACAATAAATATTTCGTAGAAGTTTCCTTACCCAATGGATTGCTAACCACTTATAAAGATACCTTGGTTTTCAAACAACAAATGTCAGGCGTCGCAGAAATCAAGACAGACGAAAGAAGATTCCTACTTCGTATTTTCGATAAATTTGCAGATTTATTCAGAAATAAATAATTTGAATTAGAATAAAAAAAAGCATTTGTAAAATCAGTCGAAACCAATCCTACAAATGCCCAATAATTTAATTTTTAACGAATATAATAAGCAGAATAAAAAGTCGCGCATGAACACGTGAACACCCGAGCACCTGAACACATTTAATTAATCCTTCACCTCAACCTGTTTCAAATATTTATCCAAGAAAGTAAGTATTTGGCTATACCCTTTTTTCTCGTTTTCCTTTTTTCTAAAACCATGTCCCTCATCATCAAAGACCACATATTCTACAGGAACATTATTTTTCTTTACCGCTTCCACGATTTCATCGGATTCTATTTTAAGCACCCTTGGGTCGTTCGCACCTTGTAAAACCATAACCGGATTTTTTACATTCTGACCATGGAATACCGGAGAGATTTCATACAAACGTGTAGAGTCCGCAGTATTCGGATCACCTAATTCCGCATATAAGGCTTCTCTGAAAGATTCCCAATATGGAGGAATGGATTTCAATGTTCTCAACCAATTCGTAACACCGAAAATATTTACGCCAACCTCAAATTCGTCCGGCGTAAAAGTCATGGCAGCCATCGTCATATATCCGCCATAAGAACCACCGATAATTCCGATTTTTTCACCGTCGATATAATCTTGTGATTGCAGCCATTTTTTACCATAAATACAATCCTTTAAATCTTTGTCGCCATGATTGCGGTCATCCATTTTATAAAATGATTTTCCATAACCGCTGCTGCCCCTATTATTCACAGCGAGTACTGCATAACCATGATTAACCAAATATTGGATAAGGGAAAAATAACCCGTTCTGGATTGTCCGCCCGGACCACCATGAACCCAAACCAATGCAGGGACTTTATTATCTTTAGTCGCAGTAAGCGGCTTATAATAAATGGCAGGAATTTCCAATCCATCAAAAGATTTATATCTCACGACTTCAGAACTCACCAAGTCGTCAGCATTCATATTCGGATTTAAGGAATTAGTTAATTTTTTTAATTCCTTGCTCTTTAAATTATAATAATAAATATTATTCGGAGACTTGGAAGAACCTACGGATAAACGGATTTTATCCTCGCTATCCGACATGGATAATGCCAATACATCACCATCTATTTCGGGGAATTCAACTTCCGCACCCGAAGCCATGTCTATTAATTTAATGGCATTTTTTCCATCTTCATTTATGCCAATGATTCTATATTTTTCATTTTCAGAAAGGTAACTGTACATGACGTCCCAGTTGGTTTCAAAAATAGTGGTTTTTACACCGGTTGCAATTTCATATTGAACCAAATATGTAAATTCACTTCCCTCAGTAGTCAAATAATAAAAATATTTTCCATCCTTAGAAAACCCTTGTCCATTATATTTTTCCTTAGTATCGGGAGCAGATATTTCTGTAGTTTTCTTAGTGGTTTTATCGTAAAGGAATAATTGGTTGGAGCTGGTCGTTATTGTTTTTGATTTTGCAATAATATTTTCATCCCAAGAAATATCCGAAATGTCATTTCCATCCTCATTTTTATAAATCATTTCAGAAGTCCAATCCGCAATATTCATTTTATACATATCGAAAAATTTGGAATCCCTTTTATTCGACATATAATACATGGATTTTTTATCTTTTGTCCATCCTGCGAAATTCGCTTTTTCAGTTTCTCCCGGAGTTAAGTCCGTCGTACTGCCATCTTCTTTTAATAAATAAATATGGGAAATTTCATTTCCTCCCTTATCCGCAGAATATAAAAGGTCATTTGTTCCGGGAACATAATCCACTGCATAAAAAGATTCAGCTTTATTTTCGGTGACCTGTTTTGTCTCTCCTGTTGCGATATCAATTTCCTGTAAATTATAAATTCCGGTTTCATTGGAATGAATCAATAATTTGCTTTCGTCGTTAGACCATCGACCTCCTCCTAAGGAAATATTATTATAGAATTCATCTATGGAATATTGTTTGATTTCTTTGGGTGGAGTAGCTGTTTCGGGATTACATGAAAATAATCCCAAGAGGATTAATATCGGAATTAAAACTTTGATTGAATGATTCATGGCTTTGTTATTTAATAAATTTATACAATAATAATTCTTCGTCATCGTCTGGTAAATTGATAATCTTTTCAAATTTAAGACCCAATTTTTCCAATAGTTTTTGCGAAGCTTTATTTTCATGGATGGTTATTCCACTTATCTGGCTAATATTGAAATGTGTAATCCCTGTTTCCTTTAATTTATTAGCACTTTCGAAAGCATAACCTAGCTTTTCATATTCAGGTAAAAATGCAAACCCAATATCTACTCCTTTCAATCCTTCTCTATCATATAATCCACAAGTTCCGATTTTTATTCCGTCGGATTTTCTGATGACCGTATTATTAGAAAAGCCTAATCTCTCCAATTGCGGAAGCATTTTATTTTTAATATAATTTTCTGCATCTTCTACGGTGCGGATATTTCTATCGCCGATATTCCTAATCCATTTCGGAGTATTTAATAATTCAAAAATAAATTCGGCATCGCTTATGTTCGTAGGTCTTACAAATAATCGTTCCGTTTCAAAAGTTAGGTGATTATTCATGATTTATATTTAGGATTAGCATACGAATATAATTAGCTTTTTCATGTACTAAAAAATGAATACAGCCTTGATTTTTTGTTTCGTTTTGCATCAAGGCAAAATGAAAAAATCCAATTTAAATAACCACAAATTTTAATTTATCAGTACAATTAAAATCTTAAATAATTACTCATTTACATCTTCTCCAATAATTATTTCATCAGGAACAAAGCCCACATTTATTTTTACAGCCTGATGGTCAGAATATTTAAAATCCATATTGATTCCATCTACGGATTTAATAAATAAATTTGGCGATACCAAAAAGAAATCAATTAAATTAATTCTACTTTTTCCTTTTGTATAAGGATCTTTTAATGCCCGGTTCGTTGGCATGTCCTCATCATAAACCCAATGCCATTCTTTAAAATAATCCGAGGGTACAACGAAACCTGTCGGATCGGATATTTCGGCTCCGCCAAAAGAGGAAGCCTTGGCTGTGGATGGTCTTTGGTTCCAATCTCCTCCGATGACCAAATAATTTCCCGCTTCATATTCTTTTTGGAATTTGGATTTTAAATAATCCATTTGTTGTTTTTTTAAAGTGCCTCCGCTGTCATAAGCGGAATTATGGATATTCACTACAATTAATTCTTTTCCATTAGCAACAGGATAGCGATGGAATGCAGCGCACCTGTCCAAATGGAAAATCCTGTCCGGCCAAGGATATTCGCCCGGTAATTGGTAACGGGTTGCTTTGCTTGGAGTGAATTTAGAAAATGTACCCAAACCACTTTCCATTTTTCCCATTACATTCCAAGGCTCGAAAACGGGCAAGGGAACTCTAGGAGCTTTATAATTCACAGAAAAAGTGGAACTATGATTCGGAAGTGCTTCTTGGTATTTTTTATATTGATTTATTTTGTAACTCCGCTTGGAATTTAAATCCACTTCTTGCAATAAATAAAAATCTGCCGGATTATTTTTTAGAAAATCAACAGCACCTATTATATTTTTTTCAACATTCTCTTTTGGTGCTCATACCATTTTTCCTTTGGAAGTGAGGAAAC
>JAHDHJ010000270.1 GCA_020631375.1 Saprospiraceae bacterium
GTGTAATGACCGGTTTTCTTACCACTGCTTTGATCCAATCTTCTTCCGCTACCACTGTAATGACTGTAAGTTTCGTGAATGCGGGCTTGATTTCCTTAGTGGAATCAGCAGGTATCATGATGGGAGCGAACGTAGGTACGACCATTACGGGATGGTTGGTTTCATTCCTTGGGTTCAAGGTGAAACTAGCTTCTTTGGCATTGCCGATTTTTGCAGTGGCATTGCCGATGTCATTCGTAAAAACAGGAAAATGGAAATTCTGGGGACAATTCCTTATAGGCTTCGCCATTTTGTTCATGGGACTGGGCTTACTGAAAGGAGCTGTTCCTGACATTAAGAGTAATCCTGAAATGTTGAATTTCCTACAGGATTTCGTAGATCCGGAAGCAGGATATTTCAAATTATTGATTACTAATCTATTCTTTGTATTCGTAGGGACGATAATGACCATCATCATCCAATCTTCCAGTGCGGCGATGACCGTTACGATCGTATTATGTGCACAAGGTATCATTCCTTTCCCTATTGCTGCGGCAATGGTTTTGGGTGAAAATATCGGTACTACGATTACTGCCGAGCTGGCCTCACTCGTAGGAAATGTCCATGCGAAACGTTCTGCAAGGATACATTCCATGTTCAATATCGTGGGTGTGACTTGGATGGTATTGGTATTGCCTTTCTTCTTGAATTTAGTCTCTTATATCGCAGGTGCGATAGGTGGATTGGATGTGCTTTCTACTTATTCGGGAGATGAAATCAAGGCGATGTCTGATGAAGCATTTGGAGGATATAAGGCGTCCAAAGCATTTGGACTTTCTATTTTCCATACGGCGTTCAATGTTACTAATGTTATCCTAATGATTGGGTTCGTACCACTTTTGGTTAAGTTGGCTATCAAGAGTGTGAAATCGAAGGGTGATGAAGATGAAGAATTCCGATTAGGCAATATTACTAAAGGGGCTACTCCGGAATTATCCATCATTGAGGTTCAAAAATCCATTGCTAAATTCGGAGAAGTGACTAGTCGTTTGTCTGGTTTCTCATCTTCCCTTTTCCAAGAAACGGATGCTGCAAAAAGAGCTAATATCCACGAACGCATTGAAAAATATGAGGACATTACTGATAACATGGAAATTGAAATCACTGAACACCTCACTGAGATGGCTCGTGGAGAATTGACCCCTAAAACCATGTTGAGGGTAAGAAGTATCATGAATATTGCGAATGACTTGGAAAGGATAGGTGATATTTATTATCAGATTTCCAAAACCATAGAACGTAAGAATGATAAGAAAATTTGGTTCAACCAAAAGCAAAGGGATAATCTAAAGGAAATGAATGATTTGGTAACCAAGGCTTTTGCTGAAATGAATAAAAATCTAGCAAGTCCTTATGATGAAGTAAGCAAGGATGGAGCAAGAAAAATAGAGGATGAGATTAATCAATTGAGGAATAAATTGCGAAAGCAAAATAATGAGGGTATCAAAGACAAGGATTACAATAATTTAAGTTCTTTGGCTTATACGAACCTTTTTGCTTCTCTTGAACGTGTAGGTGACCATATTGTCAATGTAACTGAGGCTATTGTAGGAGAAATTTAAAATTCATTTGTGATTCTTATTTATTCGTGATTCGTGAATGAGTGCATTTGATTCTTAGTGTTTCTTTATTTTTAGGGGAAGCGATGTTCTGATTGAACTTCGCTTCCTTTTTTATATTTTTGTTGGTAAAATTAAATCGGATATTTTATTTTCGAGATGCTGTTGGCTAACATTTTTCATTTCAAAATCTAAGCACCTAACTAATGTCTTTAAAAAAGAAGTGGCGGAAAAGATTCAAATTTATCAATTGGTATTTCCCTTATTTGTTTTCTGGGATTAAAATCGTGGAGGTGGATGAGGAGATTACTCGAATAGTAGTGGAGATGCGGATGCGTTGGTTTAATAAGAATATGGTGGGAACGCATTTTGGAGGTTCTTTATATTCTATGTGTGATCCACACTATATGTTTATCGTTATGATGAATTTGGGAGGTGATTATATCGTTTGGGACAAATCGGCAAAGATTGATTTTTTGAAACCGGGAATGGGAACGGTAAAAGCTGTTTTTGAAATCCCAATGGAAGAGATTTTGAGAATAAAAGATGATGTGGACAAGGTGGGCAAAAATACTTATTGGTTCAAGGCGATGGTCAAGGATGAGAAAGGAATTATCGTGGCTACTATCGATAAAGAAATATATGTTAGGAAAAAGAATTGGACTGCCTAAACTCGAAGCGGTTTCCACATTGGATATTTTCAGATAGTATATCATTCATTTCCGACCGAGTTTAGGCATAAGCCTCATTATCATTTCTTACGAAAACAATATGTATTAGCAACATCCTCCTCCGTCATAAAACCATGTGGATTCGGAAATGAAAATATCATCCCTGCCCAAACTGGCTAAAGCATTCGCCGTCTTATCACATATTGCCAAAGGCTGATTCGCTAAAAGCAAATGCCCTTTTTTATCATCGAATTCTTTTTCTGTTCCATAATAAATAGCAGTCTTTCCTGTGAAGACACAAGGACCATCTTCAGGCATAGGGTCTTTAATTGCTGCGATTTCCACACTTTCTATATAAATTAATTCATCCACATCATAATGCTTGGAGTCTAATATCCGATAGGGTCTCCTAGCCCTTACTTCCACAGTGCCAAAACCGCAATCCGTAATCGTTTGTATATATTCTTTTAAAGGAAGTGAGCCACTAAGGCATAAGGCTCTAAGGCGTTCATCATTTCTGATATGTTCTGGCATATGGTTTTCACAGGTCGGATCGGAAAGAACCAATCTTCCGCCTGGTTTCATTACCCGATAAGTTTCTTTCAATGCCTTTTTCAAATCATCCATTTTGAAAATATTGAAAAGGCAATTTTGGGCTACGACATCCACTGAATTATCTTCTAGAGGTAAGTTGAGTGCGTCCCCTTTTCTTAAATCAACAAAATCAGAGTTGAACCAAGGGTTCATGGCCTCGGCTTCCACAAAATTCCGTCTGGAAGCTTCCAGCATTTCATCTACCACATCCACACCGATAACTCCTCCTTTCTGCCGACTGAAATAAGCGAATTGAAGCAATTCCATTCCCCCTCCTACACCTATGTATAATATCTTAGGATTATCCGCCAAATCCCTAGGGTTAACGGTGGAGCCACAGCCATAATTCATTTGTAACATGATATTTGGCATTTCCAATTCAGGTAATTTCCAAACAGGTGTAGTTGTACAACACAGACCTACGTCCGGACTTTCTGCTGCTGCCTTGTAAACGTCTTTTGTGGTGTCTAAATAATTGCCCATTTAATGTAGTAGTATTAATGAATTACAAATTTAGTACAAAAATATAGGGATTGTCGTCGTTATCTAGACAATCCCTATATGAAAATCGAAAAATGAATTATTTTATTTTTTGGGAACTTTGACCAAATAGGTTTTCCTTTCCTTATTGATAAGTTTGGAATCCTTTAGCCAAGGGTTGTATATTTTTAATTCTCGATAAGAAATGCCGTATTTGGCTGCCCATTCCGCCCAACTGGAAACAGAACCCGTTACTTCAATATTATAAGATTCGGGCAAAGGTGCATATTTGTCAAAATCATTGATATAGAAACCATATTTTCTCGGATTTTTCATAATTTCCTTTATAGCGGTTATTCTAAAAGTATATCTCATGGTTTCTGCATTGAGATTCAAATCGAAAAGGGAATTTGATTTTTGACTCTCCAGGTTCTTCTTTAAACCTGCTCCTCCCATATTATAGGCGCATGCCGCCAATGTCCATGTTCCGAATTTGTTTTTAAGATCCTTTAAGTGCTTGCAAGCTGCTTGTGTGGATTTTTCCAAGTGCATTCTTTCATCTACCTCACTATTGATGACCAAACCATAACTTTTTCCTGTTGCTTTCATGAATTGCCAATAGCCTTTTGCTCCGGCAGGAGAGGTCGCATTCTCAAGTCCACTTTCAGCAACAGCCAAGTATTTCAAATCATCCGGCAAACCATTTTCTGCTAGGATTTTTTCTATGGTAGGGAAAAATCTAGGCGCCCGTTTTAAATATAGGATAGTACCCGAATGTCTATAGGAATTGGCGATAAGCTCTTTGTCCAATCTTTCTTTGACATCAAAATTATCCATAGGAAATGCTTCTCCTGCGAAATCTATGGCAGTCGGAACTTCTACGGCTTGGATGATTTGTGGCAGATCCGTTGCCGTTTTTGAAATATTGGTATTGGTATCTTTGTCCCCATCAGTATAAGAACTGAGGACGACGAATAATCCGAAAAAGCAAATTAGTAAGGATAATGAAACAAGGGTTTTACGCATAATGGTTTATTATTTTTCTATGAAAATGATTTGATTTAGCTGTAAGGTATGATTATTTCTTTTTTCTTGGGCGTTTGAACACAGGAACGGTGGAACATGGTTCTCCGAACATGATGCTTTGGGCGTAAGGTCGTAAGGATTGAGTGAGTAGGCTGTATGCAAATGCAGGGACTGGTTTATTGCTACACCCTTTTATAACGACACGCTTTCCATCATATTGTGAGAAATCAATATTAGATAACTCCTTTTGATAGGCGAGTTTTAAGAATTCATCCTTGTTGCCTTGGCAAATACTTGCCGCATAAGGTTCCGCATAGGCACTGACGAGCATATACGCCCACAAAGGAATAACAGCATCCGTAGAACAAAATAAGAGTAAGTTCTTCCCTTGGTATTGCTCCCAATCATGTTCCTTTAAAGCGGTTCTGAAATCCTTTTCCTTTAGGATTAATTCCATGAATAGATAATCCTTAATGTCAAATTCCAAGATTTCGCCTTTTGGAAAATATTCTTCAAGGTTTATGGTAATCAACCCGCTTGAAGCAACTCTATTGACTAATGGTTTGTCTATATTCATAATGTGTTGGTTTTATCTTACCCAATGTATGAAAGACATTGTGAATTTTAATAAGATTAGGTTGTTTAGTTTAATTTTTTCAAATAAAAAGCTGGATACAAATGATTTTTTATGAAATAAGAATCCTTTTTTATTGTACTTTTGGGATTGTTTTTTAGAGGTTACTTATCCTAGGTCCTGAAAGTTACAACGTTATTATTAGGTCTTTGTTCTGATTCCTACTCTACCCGATGGTTTTTCTATTCAAGAACCCAACTCGCCTTTCAAGGTGTT
>JAHDHJ010000020.1 GCA_020631375.1 Saprospiraceae bacterium
ACTGAAAATTAAATGGTTTTCGGATTGTCAGAAATTCGTAGCTACTGAACATCAGGTAATTGCTACTTGTGGTGGTCTGTAAAGCGAATACCGCTTGGTATAATTGTTATTGAATAAAATAAAAAACCGCTACTTCCAATTTAATGGAAATAGCGGTTAACTACGGGAACAAGTGTTGCCGACCTTTGTCGGAACAGTTCATCATTTGATGAAAATTGAGTTGCCTAATTAAAGGCTTCTATACAAGAACAAAACAAACTATATGTATTCTTAAAATAGATGTAGAGATTTTCAGATAATTAGATTTTAGAATAAAATTCATTCTTGTTCTAATTTGAAAATTCTAATTCTATCCGATTTTTCAGATGAAAGAATTTCATTATTAATTATAAATTTTTCATTATTAATTAATATGAATTCTGTCCTACAATTGAAAAGAAAATGTAATAGTTATGAATGCCGATTACAGCATTCGATTTTGCAAATTGCGTATAGCTCGTAATTAGTAATTAAACCGCTATAAAATAATTATTGTAGGTGGAATAAAAAGGAAAGAAAGGAAAAATGGGAAGCACCGCTTCTTACAATCTCATGACTAAGTGAATCAACTCCAGTGAATAGGGGTATGGGTACTACTATTCATTAAAGTAGAATCCTCGATTCGAAACAGATCTTTGATGAATAGTAGTACCCATACCCCTATTCATATAATCAAGATTCCTACTTAGTGATGTATGGAAAAGTAAATGTCACGGATGCCGATAGCAGCAACCAAAATTCAAGCTCTTAGGTGCTCCCCGTTTCCTTTCTCATTCGAAAGTATTGCCAAATATAATATATAATTACAATACTTACTATCCAATATAAAAATAAAACTAACCTTCGTGCGATTCTAATGACTAGGTAAATCAACTCCAACGAAGTCAGTAGCGTTGACCCCATAAAAATTATATGAAGTCTTCGACTTTGACCCGTAGAGAATTTCTATGGGGTCAACGCTACTAACTTCGTATAATTAAGATTTCTGCCTAGTAAAGTATGGAAAAGTAAATGACATGAATGCCGATAGCAGCATTCTGAAGCAAGGTGCTTTTATTTTATTATTGGGTAAATCTTTCTTTTTATTTCAAAACCGATTCCCAACTTTTTGGGATGGTAAATTTTTAAAACATAGTTGTTAGAAACTGATTGCAATCTGCAACCAGCTTCTATTTGGGGGGTAGTTGTTTTGAGGCCATGCCTTAGTAATTGTGTTTACCATTATTGTATTGTAAAGATACGACAAATGATTATATTGTGCAAATAATTTGATTATAAAATTACACTTTTTTGATAATATTTTATTTCGGGTCAAAGACCCGAAATAAAATATTTTAGAACCTTGTATTCTCCTTGTTGAATTTCATTCTCAATGCCAAAGTATGCTCGCAAGGACCTTTCCTCATTTGGTTCATATTATAGAAATTACAGCTACAAGAGCCTTTGGTAATTCTTTCGTCTTTATCAATCCAAATTTCGGGATGGTAGGTTTTGTAATTATCATTTACAGTACCAGATAATTTTAGGATGCCATCATTTTGTGCTGCTTGGACAGTTACTTTTCTGGCATCAATTAATTTGGTCGCTTTCGCTTCCTGAGGACTTGAAAAGCGTAGGGCATCCATCGGTAGCGGATCCTTGCTTAATTCACGGACTCGATATTTTTTCAAATTCATATCATAAATCGCACGTCCCGCTTGAGTGTATGCAGACAAAGCTCCGCTGACCACATCTGTTCCCAAACCTAATCGGGCTGCCAAAGAATCCACATCTTCCACCCAATTTTCTTTTAGGGCATTGAATACGGTTTTCTTTGTGATTTCATCCACTTTCATCCGAGGAGCCATCAAATCAAAATTACCTGCTCTTGACCAATCATTTGCCGTCCATCCGGAAAGCCCTAAAGTGAAATTCATATCACCTAAATCGGCTACATAAAAAGATGGCAATCCTGTGCCTAATAATGTAATGGTGAATTTTCTCGCAACGGGTAATAATCTTTCCAAAATTAAAATCCGTCGCCGCCCCCAACATCTGATTTCTTTTTCTTCTGTTCCTTTATAAATGGAACGGGAACATTTTATTTCAAAATTCCAAGGTTCTAAAATTACCTTAATCGGCTGACCCGGTTTTAAAATATATTTCATGGAACGAGGGCCGTGTTTTTCTTTATATCTTCTTAGGTATAGACAAATATTATAAATGTCCATTGGGTGCAAATCAAAAGTCGCACCACCCAAAGTCATGGCAGAACTCACTTGCAAAAATCCCCTTACCCAACTATCTGGTAAATCAATTTTTACTTCTTTATACAAATCCTCATTTTCTGTGGCTACTTCGAATCCACTTGGATCGACTTTAAATTCGGTTTCTTTATAATCCCTTATTTTTTGGAACTCTTTATAAAGGGAATCGGAATAATCAATATTCGTAGTTCCGCATTCGAATTCATTTATTTTTTTGAACACATTATAATTGCATCCTAATTTTCCATAAGTGGATTCATCTTGAGAAAAACACTCGAAAAATATTTCATCCGGATGAACCGTAATTACGGGGTCCAAAACAAACCAAGCATCCTTGTCTTTTTGATAAAGATAATCGAAGTATTCCCTTTTTGATTTATTAAAAGGACCCATTATTTTTTGTTGCTCCGCATTGACAATTTTTAATTCTTCTTTTACTGTTTTTATTTTATTGTCAATTTCATCTTTGCTACCAACTTTTTCTCCGATGTATTCACTTAGCCAAATGTCTTCCTGACTTTTTACCCATTCCAAATATTGGCTTTTATCTTTTGGTTTGAATCTCATGTCGGAAACCACAACATCATGCAATGCGGAAATGGATTCTCTGAAAGGAATATGTTTTCCTAATTTGCCAACAAAAAAAGTAGGTTCCCTTAATGTATCCGGAGCGAATGACATTCCTGTAGATGATGCATTGCTGTTTACCGAACTGCTTCCGCCGTATTTATAATTAAATAACATAATTAATTCAATTTAATAGTGATTGGAAAAATAAAAGACTTGATTTTATTTTGTGGAATTAATTAAATTCCACAAAAAATAAATTAGGCTTCTATCGGTTTAAGGGAAATCGGAACATGGATGTGTGGATATTTTTCATGAATATCCCGCATTATTTCTATTGCCGTTGATTTATCTCCTATGGCAACAGTCAATGAAAGTCTATCTAAAATCCTAGCGACAATTTCTGCTACTTCGGGTAATTTCATGGCTTCTTTTTTGAGGAAACCTAAAACCCTGTTTTTTGCAATTCTACCTTTATTGACTTGGGATAAAACAGTCACAAAATAAAATTCCAATTTTTTTATTTTTTCCAAATCATCAGAAGCATATCTTTCTAAATAATTCGTAGCAAATAATTGTAATTCATTTGTAGGATGTTGGCTCAATTGTAATAAATACTGAGTGCCATCTTCTTCCTTGAAAAACTTAGTAATTAATTCTCGTCCGAAAGCGGAAACATCAGGACGGACACTATCGCAAACACTGACTAATAATTCCGGTGTCCAATCTTTTTCCTTGAATTCATTTCTGAAAAATTCAAATGCGAATTCCCGAGTGTCATCCCATTTTGAATCCATGATTCGGAGTGCGTCCTCTCTTTCGTATTTTATTCTTGCAACATTTTCCTTATACATTCTCCAAGAAATTTCCCTGCAAGCGCGAATTTCGTGACCACCCAGTCGAATGATATTAGGAATACTTAATGTCTCTGCCGGAATATATTTATCCACCAGAACAGTGCCTAACTCTTGGGCTTTGGCGTGTTCTGAATTTAACAAGCGGAATATTTTTTTCCTTTCTACAATAGCCAAATATTTCTCCAATTCATTAGTTAATAAATCGAAAATATCTTGGTGTACGCCTTCGTAAGTTTCTTGCCTTAATAAAACAGGTACGAATTTATTTACACAGTCTTCTGCGAAAGATTGGTGTTTATTAGCTAATTTTTTAATTACAGGTTTTACTGCTTTTCTAACATCTTCTAATTTTGAAGTTGCATATTTAACCAAGTCGTTTTGTTTTCCTAGAAGTGTGTTGTCAGAAAATTGTCCGAATAATTTAAGACCGACTTCCCTTAAATGTGGCTGCTTGGAGTTCAAGAAAGAATTAAATAAATCAGTAGGTAATTTTTCTGCTTCGACTTCATGGCGAAGTGCTAATTCTCCTGCGAATTTTTGATTTTCCAAAAGCGGATGTGCCATTAAATCGCGAATGATTTCGAACCCGATATTTTTAGTTAATTCAGAGAAATTCAATAATAAGGTTTCTGCATAATCCTTAGCCAAAGGATTGTTGTTTTTATTTCCATCTAATCCTATGATATGGGAAAATATTCTACCTGTCAAAACTTGCTTTTGTGCAGTCGTCAAGTTTTTGGTAATTACAGGCATGTCCTTTTTCATCCAATCTCTAATGTCTTTGAATTTGTGCAAAGTCATGGATAAGATAAAATCAGTATTGGCGAAATAAAAATTATAATTTTCTGAAATCCATTTTTTTCCTAATGTTCTTGCAGCTTCCATTTTGGAACCAATCATAGCTAAAGTCAAATTTCTATTCGGATTATCTGGATTATATTTTTCCTTAGCTAAGTCCAAGCCCCAAAGTGCGGTTTGATTATATTCTTTTTCAATGAATTTGATAATTAAATCGGTATTTATTTTATTCTTTACTGTTTTATAATCCTTATGTTTTTGGAATCTGTTCAAAGCAAATTCTTGAATCTTATCTAATTCGGATTCTGCTAATAAATGAACATATGCTTTTGGCATTTTGTCCCATAATTCCGGGCAAGCTTCTTCTCTTTCTTCAGGTGCAGGCATTCCGGGGCGGTAATTTCCTGCACAAACCCATTTTTGCCTTTCTTTCATATATGTGTATCGAGAAGAATTCGCGAATAATATATGATTTAATAAAAGGCTGTCAGAAAAAGAATCATAATTTACAGTTTTTTTATGATAGCGTCTGGTTTTTTTACTGTAAGACCATCTGACATCTTTTGTTGGACGGGTGTAATCTTTTTTAGTGTAGGATAATAAAATGCCAACAGCAATTTGTACAAAATTAGGATCTTTTTCTGTAGTTAATTTATTTAATGATTTCCAAATCCTACGATTTAAATAAGATTTCGTTCTATTGGAATAAGCAATTTTTGAATTGTCTTTTTGTAATTCTTCAGTTACATTTTTAATCCATCCTCCTGCAGCCCAAACTCCTGTTGAGTGAGTGGATTTATAGAACATGGCATTTTGCTTTTCGAATCGATAAGCTAGCATTCCATACATTTGTCCATCCCCGCGATATTCGGAAATTTTAAAAATACTTCTGATCGCTTTAAAATAAGGAGGCTGGAATGCGAGTCCTTTAATAATATCAGCTAAAGGTTTTTTTATCCTAGTATAGGAATTGGAAACCAAATATAAATTAACTAAAAAATCGAATTTTTTAGTTTTTCTTACATTGACAAATTCATTCAGAATACTTTTGAATACGCCAATATTCCCTTCCTGTATTTTTTCTTTTATAGCCGGTGGAATTTTTACTAAAAGAGAATTGACAAAATTTTCTTTTTCATTTCCATCAAGAATATCCAATAAAACTGCAGCGGAAATATTTTTGATATATTGTGGATGTGAACCGGAAAAATATTGATGTAAAATCGGAGCAGCTTCGTTTCCTACCTTGCATCTTCCCATTGCCCAAATGGCAGAATAGCTGTGCATGGTATCTCCCAAATCATGTAACCTTAATAAATAAGGAGCAGCAGATTTTAATTTTAATTCCCCTGCCCGCCACATAACTCTTTTTATATCCCAATTCTTTTTGCTTTGAGCGGCAGGGTTTTCTATGGCTAATTTCAAATGACCCAAAATTGCTTTTTCACGATCATTTTCAATGCCTGAAATGTCAGGAATTGGAGAAAATGCTACTGGTGTGGCGGCATCATCTTTATATCCTTTTTTTGTTTTGGAATTGACTAAGGAACTGAAAAGTTTTTCGGCTTTTTCTAAAGTAACGGGTTCTTCGGTTTTTGTTCCTTCTTTGAGGTTGGCACCTCGTCTGCCATAACGAAAATTGACTAGGTATTTTCCTTCTCCTGCTTCACACAAATCTACCTCATATACTTTATCGGATTTTGCGTCTTGGAATTTTAGTTTGGTCTGTTTGACAAGTTTCATCTAAGCGGCTTTAATATGTTGTATCTATCGTATTATTGTCCATGTAAAGATATAACAAATTAGTTATAAATACAAATTATTTAGTCAAAAAAGTTACATTGTTTTACACTTATTTCTAATGTTAAAATTATATTGTTGATTTCCAAATAATTGGAAAGATAGGGAAAATGTATAATATTATTGCTCGTCGAGCGAAAGTAAAAAGCCCGAAATCTTTTTAGATTTCGGGCTTTTTACTTTCGCTTGGAATTAGGTGGAATTATTTTAATCTATTTGGACCTAACGCAAATGGTTGATAGTATCTGCAATCTGAATAGGAACTATGGTCTATAGACTTTGCGGATTTATCCGCAAAGTGATTATTTTAGTTCCAATAATGCTTCTTTGGCTTCTTCGTAGCTAGGAGCTAGTTCAAGGGCTGTTTGCAAATCAGATTTGGCTTTCGCATCATTACCCAGATAAGCTGAGGCAATCCCACGGTAATAATATGCGGAGGGATAGGAAGGGTCGGTTTCTACCGCAATATTGAAAAAGTCTTCCGCTTTCTCAAATTCTTTTTTATCCATCATTACAATTCCTGCATTGATATGTGCATCGGTATATTGATTATCCAAAAAAGTTACTTGTTTGTAATGTTCCAATGCTTTGTCATTGTTTCCTTGGAAACGATGATAATTCCCCATTTCAAAAACAATATCCGGGTTGTTGGGAGCTAATTTCATTGCCTCACCAAGATAAATCAGTGCTTTCTTGGATTTATCTAAAGAATAGAGTGTTCCTAATTCAAGTAAAGCATCAAAATGTCGGGGTCGTTGTTCCAATACTTTTTTATAATGGCTTATTGCTTTTGCTTTTTCTCCTTTTTGGCTATAGATCCTGCCGTACATATAATGCCCCTCGCTATGTTCGGGTTCCACATCCATTAATTTGTCAATGGTAGCAATGGCAGCATCATTCAATTTTAAAATATATTGGAATTCGGAGAGTTTGAGGATGGTAGGTTCGCTTGCAGGAAAAAGACCGATGGTTTCTTCCAGTATCCCCAAGGCTTCATTGTTTTTTCCCGCATCAAAATATATATCCGACAAGACATGTCTATAGGCTAAGCTGGAAGAATCGAAGGACATGGCTTTTTTCATGTCTTTTATCGCCTCGTCATAATGTTCCATTTCATAGAATAGGCTAGCACGACTCAAATAAAGTTCTGAATCGTTTGGATTGTATTCTATTTGTTTGCTCACAGAGGTGATGGCAGGGTTTTGATATTGAATAACTGCTTCTGGTTCGGGGTCTCTGAAGCAGGAGGATAGCAAGATTGCAAAGATCCAAATGGGGAATAGTGAATGTTTTTTCATTTTCATATTGGCTTATTGATTCGGGACAAATAAATGCCATTTATTTGTCCCGAACCACCTATGGTGTTTTATTATTTGATTATAAAACGTCCGCTAATATAGGAATAGTACATGGGAGTTTAGCTATATATTAATGATAGTATTAACAAAAATATAGAGTCCGCTGCTAATGAATCAGAAAGATATGGCAAAGATTATTAATTCGTTCAGGTTTTGTTAATGGTCATGTGATTTCACCTCCGCAACTTGAACCCGATCCGGCCGTGCATCCATAGCAGTGCTGGTTCAGGACTATAGTTCTACTGTTCAATTCCTCTATATCAAAATCATTGATATGTTGTGATTTTCCACTTACTTTCAAATCCAACATTTGATTGAAATCACAATCATATAGATAACCATCCCAGCTGACCGAAATAGTATTCCTACACATCAACCCTTCTACAGTGCCTGGATTAAAGGCTTCCACAAGGCTTTGCATATATTCCTCATATTTTTCGGATTGTAATAAATAATCCAAAAACCTGCTAATGGGTAAATTCGTAATGGCATATAAATTATTGAATACAATTTCATGCTTTCGCATCAATTGCCTTTTGAATTCTGCTTGGAGGCTCATTTGGTCTCCTGGAAGAAATGCTCCGGCAGGGTTGTAAACCAAATCCAATATCAATCCGGAATCTTCTTTGCCGTATCCTACGGCATTGAGCATTTTTAATGCTTGGATGGAATCCTCATAAACGCCATCGCCCCTTTGGCTGTCTGTTCTCTTCTTATTATAATAAGGCAGGGAAGAAACAACTTGTACTTTGTGCTTCGCAAAGAACTCAGGCAAGCCATGGTATTTTTTATTGGCAACAATAATGGTAAGGTTACATCTATCCATGACTTGCTTTCCCAAAGCGGTACATTCTTCTACGAACCACCTGAAATGTTCATTCATTTCAGGCGCGCCGCCTGTAATGTCAACTGTAGTTATGCTAGGGATGCTTCCAATGATTTCCAAGCATTTTTCCAAGTCTTTCCTAGACATTTGTTCTTCTTTCCTGTCCGGTCCCGCATCTACATGGCAGTGCGAACAGGTCTGGTTGCAAAGTTTGCCGATATTGAGCTGGAAGATTTGTGGGAGTTTTGTCCTCAAGGGATTGAAGTCGGTAGAATCGGCTACTTTCTTGGCGAAACTAGGAAATTTCACATCAGTCAGTTCCTTTCCATTCAATACCTCCAATTGGAAAAAAGTACTGCTCAGTTCTTCTCCTTTCGATTTAAGGGATTTCCCTTTTTGTTTGATTGCCATTAATATTATTTTTAATCCATTTGCGTTTTATGCAATGTAAATAATCTATTTTCACATCAATTTGTCCTCCACCTGCTTCATCATCTGAGTGCCATAGACTAAGGTTGTTCCAGCCTTGATGGCTGCAGCCACATGTACGGCTTCCATCATTTGTTCTTCATCTGCTCCCTTTTTCATACAAGAATCAGAATAGGCATCTATGCAATAAGGGCATTGTATCGCATGTGCTACTGCTAATGCGATCAAAGATTTTTCCCTTACGGTCAAAGCCCCTTCCTTGAAGACTTCCCCATACCAGTCAAAAAATTTGTCGCCCATTTCTTTTTGCCATTCGGTGATTTTACCGAAGTTCTTCAGGTCTTTTTTGTCAAAATAGTTACTACTCATGATATTAAACTGCTTTAAATGCCAAAAATGATATACTTAGTTGGTAATTTGCAAACTAATACTATCAAATGTAATAGCCAAGACTAATCCGATTTAATTATGAAGCAGATTATCACTTTTATTTTTATTGTTTCTCCTTTCTTGTATTCCGATGCCCAAAATGACCCTATTTTTGAGGACTTGTCCGGGATGGCATTGTTCGATGCTCTAAGGAATAATTACAAACCAAGTTTTGTTCTGCCCTACAATGATGCAAGGGATGTTCTCTTTGGGACAATAGATAAAGTGAATGATTCATTAGAATGTATTTATTCGGGTTATAAAGTTTACATGACTCCGGGGGTGGATCCGACAACTGCTGCATGCGGAGGGGATGGTTGCCCTGGAATAAATACGGAACATACTTATCCACAAAGCCTTTGGAATGGAGGAAATTCACCAAAATCGGATATGCACCACCTTTTTCCGACAAAAGCAGCTGTAAATAATGCCAGAAGCAGTAAACCCTTTGCTGATATTCAAGATAATTTTACTGATAAGTGGTATTACAAAAGCCAGGAATTAACTTCTGTTCCTACAAGTAATATCGATTTATATGCTGAAAGCGTGAGTAGTTATTTTGAGCCACGGGAATCCTCAAAAGGGAATATTGCCAGAGCGATGTTCTATTTTTATACCATGTATAGGAATGAAGCAGATGCGGTGGATAATGATTTTTTTAATGAGCAAGTGAATACTCTTTGCGAATGGCACAACCAGGATCCTGCCTCATACGATGAAGCATTGAGGACTTGGAAAATAGCAGAGTACCAAGATTGGAAACCGAATCCTTTTGTCTTGGATTGCACATTGGCATCCCGGATATATTGTAATGATGTTTTGGGTTGGTATTGCAATATAATAACCGCTAACGAGGATTTGGATATTGGCAATTCGTTCACCATTTCTCCAAACCCCGCACAAGACAGGTTGGATATATCTTGGGATGGAGACCTTGTCACCGACAACAAAGTGGAAGTCATATTATATGATATGGCAGGAAAGGAACTGAAAAGGGAAGAGGTATATAATGGAATGCATTTGGAAATTAATACACTTCCAAGAGGAATGATAATGGCAAAACTACAGTATGGACGACAAATATGCACAAAGAAGTTTGTCAAGATGTAATAATTGGATAAAATTTATATAATTTAGCAACGAAATAAACAAAGGCATTTTGCCATTAGAATAATAAAACATAATTATGAAACTTTTTTCCTTGTCCCAATTTTTATTAATCCCAATTTTCTTAATTACAACTATAAGCCTTGATGCGCAAAGGACTTGTAGCACACATGAGCACATGGATCATTTAATGCAAGACCATGATTATGCTGTTGCCCACCAAGAAAGAATGGAGAGATTCGAGGCTTATCATGCTGAGAATCAATCTAGGTCTGCTTGTCCTAATCCTGTCATATTGCCAATGGCAGTGCATTACCAAGGATTATCAAATTATAATGAGGCTTGTCTAATAGAAATGGCAGAAAGGCAAATCCAAATACTGAACGATGATTATGGCGGGACAAATGCTGATATTACGAATTGGACAAATAATGCTGCCAATTCTTTCCCAGGGATAAGTAATGGAGAAACTTGCGTACAGTTTTGTCTTGCAACCCAAAATCACCCAACTGGATTTGGAGTTACAGAAGGACAACCTGCTGTAACATTCAATGTGACCAATGGAGATAGTAATAATGCATGGGCTGGTTATGTAAATATTTTTGTATTTAATACCGGATCAGGAATACTAGGATATTCTCCCCTTGGAGGTAGCGGAAATGGAGATGGGGTAGCCATAAATTATTTTGCTTTTTCCAATAATCCTGGATGTGGTCAAGTAAGTCCTCAGGCACCTTATAATGGAGGACGGACTTTAACCCACGAATTAGGACACTATTTGAATTTGGATCACATGTGGGGAAATGGTGGATGTAATTCAGATGATGGTGTATCAGATACGCCTAATTCACAACAAGATTATGGAGGTTGCCCCAATATAGGAGCATCTTCCTGTGGCAGCATAGATATGCACATGAATTATATGGATTATGTAAACGATGCCTGTATGTATATGTTTTCAGCTGGACAATCGACTAGAATGGAAAATTATGTAGCTTCGAATTTACAGCATGTAGTTAATAATTATGCTTCAGCTTGTGTTTTCGTACCTGCAGCACCAATAGCAGATTTCAATGCATCTACATCTGAAGGTTGTGCTCCATTTTCAGTGACTTTTTCTGATAATTCTGGGAATCTGCCTACAAGTTGGTCATGGTCATTTCCAGGAGGGACACCATCATCCCATACGGGGCAGACACCTCCTGCCATTACTTATTCCACACCGGGAACATATACGGTAACACTGGATGTGACTAATGCCCAAGGAAGTAATTCAAGCACATTTAGCGTATCCGCTATTGATTGTTCTAATATAGAATGTGAAGAATTAAACCATTTAACTGGAATTACTCCTACACTTGTTGATAATCCTGACGGAGCAGGTTATATTTCAGGTCATAATTCTTATAACGATATCGCAAAAGCTGAATTCTTTGATGACTATGGGGCGAATACACTTATCGATGGTGTAGAATTTGATTTTGGACAAGCTAGTGGGAATGGCAATTTGGAATTTGTAATATGGTCAGCTAACGGAGGCTCTCCGGCAGCGGAAATAGCAAGCCAGATGATTCCAATATCTACAATAGCCGCTGATGTAGCTGCAGATGCCAATACTATTGTGGATTTTGGAGGGGCAGTAAGCATAACAGGCAATTTCTTTGTTGGCTTCAAATTAGATGTTACAAACGGTAGTAATATTGCAGTGAACTCAAGTTCGGCAGACGAATTATCTCCAAACACGGCTTGGGAACAATGGAGTAGCGATAATGCTTGGTATCCATTCAATGATGGTACTAACAATACATGGGGTTTTGACATATCTTTAGCCATATACCCAAATGTATGTTCTACAAGTGTTCCTGTAAACGATATCCAAGGAATTTCAAACATAAGAACATTCCCTAATCCTGCATTCGACGAATTCCAAATTGAAATGGAATCAGATCGTGCATTGGATATAGAAATGGATATATTTGATGGATTAGGAAGAAGAGTGCTTTCTGGAGGAACATTGAATGTAAATGGCAAAGCCAAAAAAGCATTTGATATTTCCCAATTTGCGCATGGCACTTATTTCCTAAGAATGACTAGCAAAGAAGGAACGAAAACAGTGAAATTCTTGAAAATATAAAGACTAGGTTCTTACCTTATATATTATTCAATTCGGGGCTTCAAGATTTATCTTGGAGCCCCGAATTGTTATTAAACGGGACAAATTAAATAGATTTGTCGCTTATATCTTATAACTAAGATTGAATACTAGCAGGCAATTCCCTATTTTTGGATTAGCCATGAATTTAAAATTACACTATTTGCATTAATGAGATTTGATTTCCTAGCAATATTGCTTTTTATTGGTAGTTCGGTGTTTTCACAAACTATAAACATTCCTACACATAGGACGTGCCAAACGATGGAACACCATATGGAATTAATTGGAAACAGACCCAGTATTATCCAAGAAAAGGCAAGTACGGAACAAAAGATTAAAAAATGGATAGAAAACAATCCCGGTTCATTAAATGAACGAACAACATATACGATTCCTGTAGTATTCCATGTGGTTTATAAAACCGAAGACCAAAATGTATCGGATGATCTGATTTATGCCCAATTACAGCAAATGAATGATGATTTTAAGGCATTGAACGCAGATATAGGGAATGTTCCGGATGAATTTTCTTCCTTAATTGGAAATGTTGATATTGAATTCTGCTTGTCAGAATTAGATCCGGCAGGAAATCCTACATCAGGGATACATCGTGTGGGAACTTCCGTTTCACAGTTCGCAATGATCGGCGATCATGTGAAACATACATCACAAGGAGGAACAGATGCATGGGATCCGAGCCAATACTTGAATATATGGATTTGCAATCTATCCCCAACAATTCTAGGTTATGCCCAACTGCCTTTTGATTACTCATCCTCTCCCAATACAGATGGCGTAGTATTGGCACATTATACAATCGGGGCATTGGGAACTCCCAACCCCAATGGAGGGAACTATGGAAAAGGACGTACTGCAACTCATGAAATAGGTCATAGCCTTGGTCTATATCATATATGGGGAGATGGCGAATGCGAAGCCGATGATGAGGTAAGCGACACCCCCTTTGCTATTGATTCTTATACTGGCTGTCCTAATCACCCTTCAGAAAGTTGTGGAACGAATGACATGTTCATGAACTATATGGATTATGTACAGGATGATTGTATGAATATGTTTACAAATGGACAAGCTGCCAGAATTGTAAGTTTTATTAATAATTACGAATATTTGCAAAATAGAATAGCTGCATCCGACATCATTTGTAATTATGTCCCACAGGCACCTATGCCATCCCTTAGTTCAGATTTGAGAAGTGGCTGTCCTGGGATAGAAATCCAGTTCACGGATAATTCTTCGTTTAATCCCACTATTTGGAATTGGTCATTCCCCGGAGGAAACCCCAGTTCTTCCTCATTGCAAAATCCAATGATATCGTATGATGTTGAAGGGATATATAATGTATCGCTAACAGTTTCAAATGCTTTTGGAACAAATTCTATTACTCAAAATGCATATGTAGAAATTTCCAATTCGAGCATCCAAGCATTATATATGGAAGATTTTGAAAATAACGGCAACTGGACTGTAATTAATCCAGACAATGCGACTACGTGGGAAGTCTCCACGGCTTGGAATGGGATATCTGAATCAAAAGCAGTCAAAATGGACAACTATAATTATGAAGCAGAAGGGCAAAGGGACAGATTGGTTTCGCCCGTCTTAGACTTTTCAGATAATTCATATTTGCAACTTGATTTTGATTATGCACATAGGAGAAAATCTCAAGAAAAAGCTGATTCGCTAATTATCTATGTATCTGATAATGCTGGAGGAACTTGGAGTAGGGTTTTCGCAGATGCGGAAAATGGTTCGGGGAACTTTGAAACGAATACCCTCTCACCACAAGAGTTTGTACCCAATTCAGTTGAAGACTGGTGTTTTGAAGGCATTGTTGGGAATTCTTGCATATCAATAGATTTAAGTGCTTATGATGGAGCTGCTGAGTTTATGGTGATGTTTGAAAATGTAAATGATTTTGGCAATAATATTTATATTGACAACATAAAAATATCTGGCTCATGCGAAGACCCTGCAAGTCCACAGAAACCAAATGCCTTGTTCTCTATTACAACAATTAACAAGGGATGTGAAAGTATCCAAATCCAATATTTCGATAATTCGACTAAGGATCCTACTTCTTGGTTTTGGTCCTTTCCCGGAGGAGAGCCTAGTGTTTCGACAGAGCAAAATCCAATAGTTAATTATATGGCTTCGGGAATATACGATGCAAGCCTAACGGTAAATAATGATATAGGAAGCGACTCTTTGACCCAGAATGGAGTCGTTATAGTTCCTGAGGCAATTATAGTGTCGGCTTCTGTTTCTGCAACAAATGTAGGGATTGGGGAAGAATTGAATTTTGTGGATAATACTATCGGGGCGACTACTTGGAATTGGAACTTTAACGATGGGACATCTTCCACAGAGCAAAACCCTAGTCATATATATACCGCTCCGGGGATTTACAATGTATTACTTATAGTAACAGATGGGTTTTGTACGGAAACAGCATTTATAACAATAGAAGTAACAAGCTTGGTAGGAACTCAAGACATAAAAGGATTACATGATTTTAGAATATATCCCAACCCCGTCTTGGATGAAATCAATATCACATTAACTACGGATAAGGGTCTTGCTCTAGAATTGAGTATGGAAATATTTGATATGCTAGGAAACAGAGTATTCGAGACAGAACACCTATTATTGAACGGGAACATAAATGAAAATTTTCAAGTAGATCACTTGTCCGTAGGAACTTATTTTATAAGAATAACTGATGGTATTGATTCGGTTACCTCTAGGTTTTTAAAATATTAGGCTTTTCCAATAAAGTTCTTTTCAAATCGTTAGAGTAAAAGGAAAATAATGTTAAAAAAGGAACTTTGTTTATTTATATGCTAACTTTATACCTACTCACATATCCTTTAAATAATAAATCAATGATATTGTGGTAACTTTTTAAGAGATCATAAAAAGCAAAATTAAATTTGAAAATCAATTTATGGTTAGAAAACTACTAATATTTACCCTGTCTTTACTTTTCCCTTTATTTATAATGGCACAAGAAGTGCCACAATATACCCTGTCAGCTTATAATCCTTTTTCATATAATCCTGCCTATTCAGGATTGGGGCAATCTTTAGAGGCTAATGGAACATTTCGGAAACAATGGGTAGAATTAGCAGGTAGTCCTATGACACAAAACCTAAATATCCATATGCCCATACACTATCTAAGTAGTGGGATAGGACTAAAAATCGAAAATGATTTGATAGGCGTTCTAAGGAATACAAAAGTGGCCTTGGCTTATTCTTACCATATGAAGATAGGTGATAAACTCAAAATATCGTTGGGAGCTTCTGGAGGAATCATGCAAATGGCTCTTGATGGTTCGAAGTTATTAGCTCCGGAAGGCAATTATGATGAAAATATCATAGACCACCAAGACGGATTATTGCCGGAGATGAAAGTCAGCGGTATGACTTATGATGTTGATGCAGGCATTTACCTTAAGACATCCAAGCTAGATTTTGGCATTTCTGCATTACATCTTACAGAATCAAAAATAAATTATGGAGTGGATAACCTGACAAATTTTGCATTTCGCCGCCATTTTATAGGCTTTGCAGGCTATAAAATAAACTTTAACAATTCTATAACATTGAGGCCTTTTTTGATAATAAAGACAGATTTAGTAGAATCACAACTAGATTTTTCTACCTTTATAGAATATAAGGAGCATTTTTTGTTAGGAATAGGCTATCGTGGCTATAATAAAACAACTCAAGACGCTACATATTTTGCAGGAGGTATGAAATTATCTAAAAATTGGAAAATTTTATATTCTTATGACCTCTCGTTATCAAGCCTTAAGCAGGTTAATCAAGGGTCTCATGAAATAATGCTCAAATATACATTGAACAAAGAAATAGGAAAGGGGAGACTCCCTAAAATAATCTATAACCCTAGATTACTATAAAAAATAGCAGTTATTTATGATGAATTTCAAATGGTTTTGAAAAAAAAATTTCAACTTATACAATAAGAACAGTATTTTTCGTTCTTTTAGGGTGTTTGTAGTTTGTTTCTGATAGGAAAAAGACAAAAAACCGAAATGATATTTTTTTAATTCCTCACAATTCATCTATATTTACACTGCTAAACAGTCAAAACATTTAATTCTGGATTTGGAAAACTCGGGTGACAACATGAAGAGTATCTCGAAAATTTTATTTGCAATGGTAGCTTTTATAACATTAGCTACCTCATGTGGGCAACAGGAAACTGGTCAATTAATTGGTGTACAAGACAGACCCGCATGGAAAGGTATTAACCCATATGGTATGGTTTATGTGCCTTCAGGAACATTACATATTGGTCCAAGTGACCAGGATGTGAATAGTTCTTATGTACAACGTTCAAAATCGATCTCTATACAGGGGTTCTATATGGACGATACAGAAATCACCAATAATGAATACCGTCAATTCACCCAGTGGATTATGGATTCTCTTGTCCACTCATGGCAGGATCATTATATTGAATCCGAGGATGGAGAACAATACATTGATTGGGAAATGGAAATCTCATGGGAAGATGAAACTGTAGAAGATCTATATTACCAAGGTGATGAAAAATTCGCAGGTAAGAAAGAAACAGATGTTCGCCTTTTTGAATATGAGTACCAATGGTATGATTGGCAAAGAGCAGCCCATGACAGGGATTTCTCAAACCGTTCAAACTACATCATGAAGGATCAGGTGAATGTCTATCCTGATACGATGGCTTGGATTAGGGACTTTGCTTATTCTTACAACGAGCCAATGACACGTAATTATTACTGGCATCCTGCTTTTGACGATTATCCCGTAGTCGGAGTAAATTGGAGAATGGCAAATGCTTTTAGTTATTGGAGAACCAAACTATGGAATAGTTTCATAGATCCTTCTAAAGGAGAAGTGATCTCGGAAGATTTCCGCTTGCCAACAGAGTCCGAATGGGAATATGCTGCTAGAGGTGGTCATGATTTAGCTCCATATCCATGGGGTGGTTACTATACTCGTAATGCAAAAGGCTGTTTGTTAGCAAACTTCAAGCCTGGTCGTGGAAATTACCCTGAAGATGGAGGATTATATACTGTGAAAGCAGATGCATACTTCCCTAATGATTATGGATTATATAATATGGCAGGAAATGTAAGCGAATGGACAAGTTCTGCTTATGATGAGAATGCATATTCTTTTGTCCATGACTTGAATCCTGATATGCGTTATGATGTTCAAAGAGACGAAAATGGTCAAGGAATTGACCCACTGGCTCAACAACGAAAAGTCATCCGTGGAGGTTCTTGGAAGGATATAGCCTATTTTCTTCAAACAGGAACACGTCATTGGGAGTACCAAGATACGACTAAATGTTATGTTGGATTCCGTAATGCATTGACTTTCCTTGGCCGTTCAATGAATGATTTTTAATAATTTTTGGCAAAAAAATCTCTAAATAAAGTGTAACTATATCCAATTACTACATTATATATGTATGGTGGGTATAGTTACATTTTTTGTAATAACCTATTTATTTTTATTCTTATATTCTATTATTAACTAACCTTTTAAATTTTTGGAGAAATGAGTTTCTACCATTCAAATTGGTTTAAGTATGTTAAAAACTTACTTATCGGCATCGGTGCTTCGATTGTACTTTTAGGAGCACTTGAAAAAATTGAACACACACAATTCATCCCTGGCGTAAGCTTAATCTATTGGGGACTGATTGTTGAAGCATTAATGTTCTTTTTCTTAGGTCTTTTACCTCCACATCAAGATTACTATTGGGAGAAATTATACCCGGGTCTTGACAATTATTCTTCTCAAATTTCAGCTGTTGATGTGGGACAAGGAGTAATGGGAGATTCTCTTCCAGGTATTGATGGAGAAAAAATGGACCAAAAATTCAGCGGCATGTTGACAGAACTTCAGAGTATGTCAAGTAGCTTGGGATCTTTGAAAGCACTACAAGAAGTGGATTTCTCTGGGACTAGTGAGCAAATCAAAAAGATGGGTGATTTCTACACTAATCTTAATGAAGCAATGGCTAATATCAACGATTCTATCGAAGATACCCAACGTTACAAAGAACAATTGTCAGCATTGAATGGCAACCTTGGTTCATTGAACGGAGTATATGGTAATATCTTGAACGCCATGTCGAACATCAGACAGTAATCTCTGCCTGTTGCGGAAATTTTATTTAGGATTTTATTTTTTAACAGACAAAATGAAATATTATGTCAATTCCTAAGGAACCGCGAATGCTCATGATTACCCTAATGTATCTGGTTCTCATGGCGCTTTTGGCGCTTAACATCTCTGCGGAGATTATGAATGCATTCTACGACTTGGAAAAGTCGATGGTTACATCAAACAAACTTACTTCAGATGCGGTGAAGGCTACCTATGACGGTATCCAACCACTTTTGGATAAAAAACCCCAATTAAGAGCACCTTTGAATGAAGGTATTAGTGAAGTCAGATCTTTTGTATCTGAATTTGCTGATAAAATTGATTATTACAAACAAGGTCTTACAGTAGTATCTAGTGTTGCTAATGAAGAATTATTAAGCAAGGAAGGAGAAATTGATAAGATCATTTCTAATTCATCAAGGGATAGTGTTATCCTTACAGATGGAACTTTAATCCCTGTAAGAGACGATAAAGGACACATCAAAGTTAGTAAGGACAAAGACTGGACAACTTGGTGGATGGTGAAAAAGCATAAAGGTGACGAATTGGAAGAATTCATTGACAGTACTAGAAATGAGATGATCAGAATCTATTCTAAGACAATGAAAGCTTGCCAAAAAGAAGCCAAATTAAAAGACAAAGAGGTGGCGGAAAAAATCGCTAACTTTGAATCTAACCTTACTCTGGCTATTGATACCACTTGGCAATCAAATAGCGATAAGGCTACTTGGGCAGAATATAATTTCTACCAAATGCCTTATGCCGCATGTATGCCTAAATTAGAGAAATTAAAGTCTGATGCACGTGCTGCCGAAGCTTTGATGGTAAATGATTTGGCTGGTTTAGTTGGAGGTCGTGAATTGAAATTGAATAAATTCTTCCCTATCATGAATGCCAAGAAAGGTTATGTGATAAAAGGAGAAAAATTCGAGGCAGAGGTAGCGATAGGTGCATTCTCAAGTGAATTTGCCAAAACTTCCAATGTGAAAGTCAATGGTCAGAGAGTCAATCTTAATGCCGAAGGAAAAGGTACGTTCTCTGAAACGGCCAATACTTTAGGTAAGAGAACGATCAACTTATCTGCTACTGTTACGAATCCTTTATCAGGAGAAGTAATGAGTGGGAAATCTTCATTTGAATATGAAGTAGGTGTGCGTTCAGCTACTGTTTCTGCTTCTAAGATGAATGTATTCTACATAGGTGTGGATAATCCTGTAGAAGTTGCAGTTGCCGGTGTGAACTCTAACAAGATTAAGACGAGTTGCTCTGGTGGTGGTTGTAATATGACTAAGAAAGGTGGTGCTTACAATGTAAGAGTATCAACACCTGGTGATGCAACAATCACAGCAGGAGGAGAAGGATTTTCACAAAAATTCAAATTCCGTGTAAAACGTATTCCTGATCCGGTGGCTTCTTTCAGTCCAATGAAAAGAGAAGATTCCGGAACAATGGGTAATGGTTCTTTCTCTGCTAGACAAGGTATCGTAGCAGCATTGCTTAATTTTGATTTTGAAGCAAAATGTACCATTCAAGGGTTTGAATTAACTCGTGTACCTAAGCGTCAGGATCCACAAAGAGCACAGAATTCAGGCCCTCGTTATAGTGGTAAAGCTGCTAACTTGGTTAAGGCTGCCAAACCCGGAGATATTTTCTATTTTGACAATATCAAAGGAAAATGCCCAGGTGATAAAGCTGGACGTAAGTTGAATACAATGGTTTGGCAAATTAAATAAGCCAAGCAGAAAATATTTTTAATAATTTCTCCGTTAGTTTAGAAGTAATTTGCGGAGAAATTATTAAATTTAAGTTGAGAAAATTATCATAAACCTTTTGAATATGGAGTTCAAATTTAAAATTTCAGTATTATCATTCGTGCTATTTCTCTTTGTGGGAATGTCAATGGCTATTGCCCAACCTGATACAGGTGTGAACGAATCGGGAGAATCCCTAGAAGAAGAAGAGGATCCGGATAGATACATTCCTTTAAATGGGGTAGTAGAGAAAAAGTTGATAACTGAAAGAAGAGTTCTTCCTTATCAGCCACAGCGTGAAGCTGACATCTTTTGGGAAAAGCGTATATGGAGAGTAATTGATGTACGTGAAAAAATGAACAAGAGATTCGTTTATCCCCAAAGATATTTCTTTGACATCCTTATGGATGGCATAATGGGTGATAAAGTCAAAGCCTATTCTATCAATGATAAGGATGATTTTACGGAAGAACTGACTAAGGATGAAGCTGCGGCTTTAGTATCTGAAGTTGATACTTTCGTTTCTTTTGATCCGGAAACGTATGAAGAAACAATTGAGGTAGCTTACAATGATTTGAACCCTGAGGATATCAAAAGATTCCGTATAAAGGAAATATGGTTTTTTGATGAAGAAACTTCCACTCTTCAAGTTCGAATTTTAGGGATTGCTCCTTTGAAAGAAGAGTATGATGACCAAGGGAATTTCTTATATGAAATCCCTATGTTCTGGATATATTATCCGGATGCAAGAGAATTATTAGCAAGAGAAACTGCATTCAATGAACAAAATGATGCAGGTCCTATGACTTGGCAAGATATAATGGAAATGAGATTATTCTCAAGTTATATCTATAAAGAGTCAAATGTATATGATCGCCGTCTTCAGGATGTCCCTGGATTAGCGGGTGTTGATTTACTCTTGGAATCAGAGAAAATTAGAATGACAATCTTCAATTTTGAACACGATTTGTGGGAATATTAATAGAAGGTTAGTTTTTTTATAAAACCCGGATTCTGTAAGGATCCGGGTTTTATTTTTTAATTGAAAATAGAAAATCCACTTGTCTATACTGAAAAAATTAGCAGGGGAAACTGTAATTTATGGATTTAGCAATATTGCTAGTCGCCTAATTAATTTCTTATTAGTACCCTATTATACTAGAGTATTGGCAGATACCTCTGATTATGGTATCGTTAATGTGATGTATGGATATGTTGGTTTATTGTTAGTAATATTTACCTACCGTTTAGAAACCGGTTTTTTTAGATTTGGGGCAAAGGATGAAGATAGAGAAAAGGCTTTCTCTACCACCATGCTTTCCCTCCTTACATCGACCCCCATTTTAGTTACACTCCTTATCCTTTTCTCACAACCCATTGCGGAACTCATCCGCTATCCCGATCATACAAGATATATCATTTGGTTTGCCCTAATTATAGGGATGGATACGCTGACTAGAATTCCTTTAGCCAAGATAAGGCTGGATTCAAGACCAAAAAGATTCCTAGTCATTCAAATGACGAATATTTTTGTGAATGTTGGTGCAAACCTATTCTTTATAAACGGCTGCCCTTGGTTATTGGAACATGGTTTTGATTGGGTGAACCATATATATGATCCTGCAAAATTAGTGGATTACGTATTTATCTCAAATCTATTGGCCAGTGGAGTGATGCTATTGATGCTGATGCCTGAGATTTTTTCAATCAAGAGGTTATTTGATTTTACTTTATACAAAAAAATATTGTGGTATGTCTTGCCTTTGATTCCGGTAGGAATAGCTGCCATAATCAATGAAACATTGGATAGGCCAATGCTGGAGTGGCTTTTGCCAGGGACTCAAGAAGATAACCAATCTATAGTAGGCATTTATGCAGCGAATTATAAATTGGCAGCACTAATGACGATTATTACACAGGGTTTCAATTATGCAGCCGAACCATTTTTCTTTAAGAATGTCAATCGTTCTGATATGAAATCATTGTATGGAACAGTGGGGCAGGCATTTGCATTTATAGGTAGCTTTGCTTTTTTGGGAATCATGCTGTATTTGAGTTTGGCATTGGAAATATTAGGAGAGAATTATCAACAAGGAGGAGAGGATATTATTCCATTTATTCTATTGGCTAATTTATGTTTGGGTTTGTATTATAATTTTTCAATTTGGTATAAACTATCGGATCGGACAATAATGGGTTTATACATTGCATTGGTAGGTGCGGGTATTACACTGACGATGAATTTTATATTAATACCTGAACATGGATATATTGCAGCGGCATGGACTACATTGGCTTGTTATTTGGTCATGGCAATCATGGCATATCTATTAGGAAGAAAATATTATCCGATTGATTATCCGCTAGGAAGAATTCTTACATATGTTTTGATGGCTTTGGGAGCATATTTTGCCAGTTTATATATAAATGATGTTCTAGGAATGGAAGAAAAAATGGTATTGATACCCAATACATTTATCCTTATTATCTTTGTGATAGCAATGTACTTCCTAGAGAAAGATAACCTGATTAGGAAAATCTTAAAAAATGAATAATGGAAAACGATAAGGTAAAAATCCACGATAAGCAATTCAAAATATTTATTACAAAAGATGAAATCAGATCCCGTGTCAATGAATTGGGCTGGGAAATTTCCAAAAAATACAAAGATTTAAACCCAGTTTTTGTTCCTATCCTAAATGGTTCTTTCATGTTTGCAGCAGATTTTGTCCGAGCGTGTAATTTTGATAGTGATATGATGTTTGTGAAAATAAAATCATACGACGGAATGGAATCGACTGGCAAAATCAATTTGGAATTAGGCTTCAGTGGAAATATAAAAGACCGGCATGTAATAATAATTGAGGATATTATAGATACTGGAAATACCTTGTTGGAATTTATAAAAGAAACAAAAACACACCAGCCAGCTTCAGTAACAGTAGTTTCCTTATTATTGAAACCTGATGCCATAAAACATGATATTCCCTTGGATTATATAGGGTATAGGATTCCCAATGCTTTCGTTGTTGGTTATGGTTTGGATTATGATGACATGGGAAGAACGCTTCCCGATATTTATCAATTAGACGAAGATTGAATTTTTATAATGTAAGTTTGGTTTCTTCAGATTCCTTTTTGGATTCCCAAAACTCTAATATGGATTCCTTATGCTCATCATACAAATCCAAAAAATTTGGAATGGATCGTGAGCATAAATTACTAGGAGCATTGGATAAAATACAAATCGCTATTTTATCTTTTCGATTGGCAAGAATTTCACCTTTGAAATTGTTTACAAACCCACCATGATAAACTAAGGTGTCATTTTCTCTCTCTACAATTCTCCAGCCCAAGCCATAATAATGTTCCTTTAGGTCTTTCCAACGAGAAAAATATTTTCTTTTATTATGCGCATTTACATGAGGAGTAAAAACTTCTTCCAAAACTTCATCAGAAACAACATCAGATCTATTACCTACTAAAAGTTTACACCATTCTGCCATATCAGAAATGCTCGCATTGACACCTCCGGCCGGAACAGCATTATAATATTTATTAGTCAAAGGAACAGGTTTCCAATATCTTTTTGACAATTTATGGGGAATGGCATGGTTGTCATTTTTGGCAATGCCGTCATAAGTTACGGAAGCATTTTTCATTCCTAATGGGGAAAATAGTTTTTCTTGGTAAATTTCTGAAAGCGGCTTTCCTGTTTTATCCTCCATTATTTCCCCAACAACACTAAACATGGCGTTTTGGTAACTATATAATTCCCCCTCTTTAGATGCCAATTTTGCCTTTGGAAACATAGCCATGATATCATTATATTTCCATCTGTTCTCAATCAAATCAGTATAGGCATGATAAGAAATTCCGGTAGTGTGGGATAGGACATGGCGAATATTAATTTTGGAAGCCTGTTCCTTTGACCTCAACGAAAATTGAGGTAGATGTTTCTGAACCTTATCCTCGAAAGTCAATAATCCATCATCGACAAATGTACCGGTAATTATCGAGCCAAAACCTTTGGAAAGAGAACCAATCCGGAAAACGGTATTGACATCAATAAGTTCTTTTTTACTTCTGCGGTTTTGTCTTTTGCCATAGCCTTTCATCAAGTAAACCGTTGTGTCTTGGATGATGACTACAGCAGCACCGGGAGTTCCGGTTCGTTTCATTTCTTTAGTGAATTGGCTATCGAACTGATCTACAAATTCTTGAAAACGAGGATTCGGAGAGCTGTGGGAATCCAAAATAACGATGTCATTAGGATAGAATGGATTGAGCAATAAAAAAAGTCCGGCAAAAATAATTAAACCGAGAAAAAATCTGTCCTTCATGTATTGTTGTGAGTGTATTTGTTTTTTGATAAAGAAGCATAAATTGTGCCGACTTATTTCTTAGTCGCAAGTTAATAAATGCTTTTCGCAATACCAATTATAAGGCTGGATTAACAATTGTTAATTAATTACTGAAATTCTTTTCTGTTAACCAAACCTAAAACATCATCATCCACAAAATAATGTGTTGTAGTCTTGTTTGTTTTTGTTTGTAAAGGAATGCCACGGTCGAAATAATCAGAAACAACTTTCATGACTTCAATGACTTCAATTAATTGCATGCAAGTATTGTTCCCATGACAAGGAGGAACACTGAAATCATGGACGCAAGGACTGCAATAAACTTTTTTATAAATAATCTTTGCATCTTTAAACCAGCCATATTGTTCGGGTGAACAAGGTCCAAAAAGACAAATTGAAGGAGCTTTACAAGCAAAGGCAATGTGCATAGGGCCAGTGTCATTTGTAATAATTAATGCTGCATTTTTGATAATTATGATTAATTCATCTATGGATGTTTTTCCAGCTAGATTTATAATTCGTTCGCTGGGGGCTAAATCATTTATCACGGATTGACTGTAATCTTTTTCTCCATTGCTGCCTATTAAAATAATATTTAAATCAGAATATTTCTGATGGATTAATTGGATTAGTTTTTTAAAATTATTTTTACCCCACCGACGTTCTATTCTTAAATCCGAAGCATTGGGATTAATAACGATATATTTGTTTTTTGGAATTAAGGAATGTATATCTGTATTTACTTCTTGATGTAAAGGGTATAATTCAGTATGTTCTTCTATCTTTCCGAATAATCTTGCAATTTGTAAATAGACTTCAGCAATGGGAGCTTTAGAATTAAAAAACATCATGTGCGTATAAATTCCCATCCGGAAAGAACTGGATCTCAAATAAAATCCGATTCTGTTTTTAGCCAAAGAAAAAAGCGTAACCAAAGTGCTGAAATTAGAATATATTTCCAAATCAATATAAACATCCGGACGCATCCGAATAAGTTTGATTAATGAAACGCCCAATGTTTTTATTAATGAAAAAAGACCTTTGTCATTTATTGTAATAATAGTATCTATTGTTTTTATTTTTTGAAGGATTTGTAAATTGGCAGAAGTGGATACGAAAATTATTTCTGCATTAGGATGTTTTTTTCTAATGCTTCCTATCATTGGAGTAGCTTGGATAATACTACCCATTCCTTTGAATTTACAAATGACAATCCGTTTGAAATTCCGTTCTAAACTATGATCAATAGATAATATTTTACCAACTAGACGGACTACAAAATTCAATAGGTAAGCTATTGGTTTTGCGATGTAATTATCTATGATTAATTGTTGTTTAGTTTTCAATTCTGGTATCTTTTAATATCGAAACTTCCTTGATTCCAATATCTTTCGGTTTTATGATTTGCAAGGATTTCGTCTCTCCGCTATGCCAAAGATAATGATTGCTTAATCTTAACATATAAATATCCGATTTAGAATTTTTGGAATCGAATGAAAAACGCCCCATATTTTCATCTTCACTATTGTTTAGCAATACTTCTACTTTGTTTGGAAGCGCTTTGTCGAACTCAACAGATAACCAACAATGATGTAATTCAGGAACGGAATTGTTTAGTTTTAATGTGACGGTATCTTTGCCGATAAGGCTAGAGTTGAAGCTTTTCGTAAGTATGTTTTCTGTGAATTCGAATGGGTTTTTAATATGGAAGTCAGCGATATGTCCGGCGGATAATTGGTAATTATAATATTGGGGTTTAGAAATTAGAGTGTCTTTTTCTAGAAACTTAGAATCATCGAATTTATGTTTACTTGATTTTGCTATCCAAATGCTCCTGTGGTTAATGATTCCAAATGGTTCATAATGTTTGAAAATGTATTCAGCTACTAAGTAATAACGCATCACATTCGGAATGTTGTCTGTTGCATCAAACCAGTTTGGCGGATAATTTGAAAAGATGACCAAAGGTACTTCTTCAGGGCTTATGTTTTTTATTAATTCTAATTGAAGAAAATCATCTACGGTGTTTTGTAAATTCTGATTAAAATAACCAGGAATATTTTTGTTACAATAAAAATACAGCATGGGTGTATTCGAGAAATCTAAGAAAGTCTGTTCCTCACTTAGATTTTTATCCATAAATGATTTTAAATCCTTATAGTGGTAATTTGAAAAATTATTGTCCATAATGACTCTGCTATCAAAAAGGTTTTTATTGAACGTCGGACTTAGTTGTAAAAATGTATTTTTTGATACAGATTTTTCCAAAGTAGTTTCGGATATTTTATAATGAAAGAATTTGAACGAAACAAAAAAGATAAATAAGGATAAATAAAAAATGGGAAATTGCTTGTGCAATTTTTTATTCTTGCTCAGGAAAATAATAAGTAGGGATAGTGCAACAAAAAATACGCTTAGGATATAAACTTCACTTCCTTCAGCAAATCCATGTCTGACCAATCCTCTCTGGGCATTTGAAATAAAAATGAAGAAAAGAAATAAAGATGACTTTAAAAATAAAATTTGCTGCTGTGAAAATATTTTACCCGTTTTGTTTTTCCAAAGGGAATAAATAATATATAAAATAGATATTCCTGCGATTGCAGGAAATAAGACATGATAAATATAAAATTGTTGAGGGAAGTTGTTGGATAGGGATTTGTATCCATGTGCTTGGTTGGCTGTGACATAATGTAATGCACATTGGAAATTGTCCCAGATGTATTCTGGAGATCGTATGATGATGGCTATGCCAAGCAGAACAAGAATAGAAATTAGAAATAATAAAAAGCCTTTTAAAATATCTTTTAAATAAATTTTTTTAACTGAAACAAATCCCATTATTGGAATAAAAAATAAGCTTGACATTAGGGCGGTGATGCCTGTGTCTAATCTCCAAACAATAAGTAAAGTGATTCCTGCAAAAACGGAAAAGTATGTTTTGGGATTTGTTGTATTAATTGCCTTTTCTATGATGAAGAACATAATCAAAGCCAAGAAGATGTTTGGAAAAAAAACGAAACCCAAGAAAGGAAAACATAGAATGAAAAAAACAGATAGTATGGGATTGAGAAAAAGTTGATTAAGGAAATAGTATAATAAAAAAACAAATGGAATAATGTTCATGAATTCATAGACCAAGAAGTCCAATTTTCCTGTGTATCCGAAAACCAAAGCATATAAATAACCATACCATTGTTCGGCAAGCATATGCGAACTCATGAAATCAATTAGGGGGATTTGCTTGAATTGAAAAACATTCATTACAGAATTGGCAGGATTAGCCAATTCGTACAATTCTTTTTTCTGTGCTATAATCGGGAAATATGAGGACAGGAATACAAAGCAGAGGATTACACTCGGTCCCCAAATATATTTGAATGATTGATTCGTGGAATAATTTGTTTTCTTAAAATAAATCCAAGCGTAAAATAAACTAGAAGATAAGAAAAATAGCCCTCCAAAAAATAATTTGTGATCTATGTATATTCCTTTGTTCAATTTAAGATAAATGACGGATTCTATAGTTAAGAAACCGACTAAAGGAATTAAGGGTAATGGTAGTAATAATAAGTTGATTCTACGGAGTGGTATTTTTTTATATCGATTTAAGAATTGATATGAAAGAAAAAAGAATAAAAAAGAAAATGAAAATATTGAAATGAAATTATTTTGTACGAATTTTTCATGACCTAAGAAAAAAGCTATGGCAAAATATAGTATAAATGATTGGGATGAAATTAATCCTAGAAAGGTAGGATGACTAAATAATTTTCCCTTGATGTTGAATTGATGGTCTATGGTTTGGATGCCTGTAATAAATATAAATAAGGTAATTGAAAGAGAGGAAAAACTATGTGAATTTGTACCTAATATAGACGTGATGACAGAGCAGGTTCCTAGGGTGCTAAGAATAAATAAAAAATTAATCTGACTTTTTAAAATTCCTATTTTAGATAATATTGTTTTCAGTAAAAGAAAATAGAAAACGATTAGACCCATTCCGAAAAACAACATACGGTAAAAAAACTTTACCCGCAAATCTATATCTACACCATGAACCGTTGCTTCGCTGATAATTAATTTATCAAGAGATTCTAAATCAAAGGAAACAGGAAAAGAGAAACTGATTAAAGTAAATGCACTAAGAAATATTGAACATAAAAAAAGCGTAGCATTATATTGGGGGATTTGGGCGAATTGATTTTTTAAAAAAGTGAACATGTTTTCTACTTGTTTTCATCACCCTGCAAATTTCAATCCCGAATTAGACGAATAATTCGGGATTGATAATTACCATTTTTATCCTATTATTTATTTTTCAGATTTTCTAGGAATTTCATCAATTCCATTTCATCAAAAAACAATACTTCTCTGGGTTTGGAACCTCTGGCAGGTCCAACGATACCCATCGCTTCCAATTGGTCCATGATTCGTCCTGCACGGTTATAACCCAATTTCATGGAACGTTGCAACATGGAAGTAGAACCGGACTGTCTGGAGACAACCATAGTCGCAGCATCTTCAAAAAACTCATCCAATTCAGAAAGTTTCAAACCACTAGCACCATGTTCTTCATCATCACCATGAAATTCAGGAAGGAAATAAGGCTCCGGATAACCTTGCTGATCTCCAATAAAATCAATTACCTTTTCTACTTCGGGTGTATCTACGAAAGCACATTGCAAACGGATTAAATCCGAACCGACAGATAATAACATATCCCCTTGTCCGATTAACTGGTCCGCGCCACCCGTATCCAGAATGGTTCTGGAATCAATTTTGGAAGTTACCTTAAATGCCAATCTCGCAGGGAAATTCGCCTTGATAACACCAGTGATAATATTTACAGAAGGTCTCTGTGTAGCAATAATCAAATGTATTCCAATCGCTCTCGCTAATTGTGCCAGACGCCCGATAGGCAATTCCACTTCCTTACCCGC
>JAHDHJ010000021.1:0-25059 GCA_020631375.1 Saprospiraceae bacterium
GTTGACGAGCGATAGCTTCAGCTGATTTTGCTCCAATGTTACCGATACCGATACCGGCACCAATTACTGCTAATCCAATTCCCAATGCGGCTATAGAACCTGTCATGGCTTTAAAATTTATATAATGATTAATGATGTGCTTCCTCTGTAGCTGCTCCTAAATAAGAGGCAGTCAACAATGTGAACACAAAAGCTTGAATAAATGCAACCATTAACTCGATTGTCATCATGAACAAGGTCAATAATACCGACCCTATTGATACTCCTAAGGAAGGTACTAACTCTCCTTGACCTAACATGAATATCAAACTGATGAAAATCACGATTACCATATGGCCTGCAGTAATGTTAGCGAACAAACGCAACATCAAAGTCAAAGGCTTTATAAACAAACCTAAGATTTCAACAGGTGTGATAATTAATATTTTTAATACTGCTGGCACATCCGGCATCCATAGTACATGAGACCAGTAATGCTTATTACCATTTATTGTTGTCAAGATAAAGGCAAATATGGCAAGAACCATAGTTGCTCCTAAATTTCCTGTAACATTAGATCCTCCAAAGAATGGAATTTGCCCCCATAGGTTCAATCCTAATATAAAGAAGAAAATCGTTAATAAATAAGGTAGGAAATCAGCCCATCTATGCCCTAAAAATGGTTTTGCTACTTCATCTCTGATGAATGTGATTACGGGTTCTAATAAAGATTGGACTCCTTTCGGTGCCAAGCCTTCTCTTTTCTTATACGCTTTTGCTATAGAAAGGAACAAGAAGAACAACAATCCACATACAATGAACATAGAAGTTACATTCTTAGTAATAGAAAAGTCATAGTAAGATGTTATTCCTCCGCCAAACAATCCGCCATCAGCAGTAGATTTTTTGTCACAATCATAAAGTTTATTGTTATAACAAACTTTAGGAACTTCTATCTCTTTACCTTTAGCATCTTTAACCTTAACATGTACTATGGCATTTATATCCACTTGATCCAAAGGGAAAGACGGGTCTGTAACTCTAATTACGGTTCCCTGATCCAACACATACCCCTTATAAGCTTTCAGTGCCGTACCATGAGAATCTGGTTTCCCGAACTTAGTGGACAAGAATACAGACAAGCCATTACCGTCGGGTGCATATAAAATACAAGGCAATGGAATACTCCATGGACCTATGCTATATATATTCGCATCAGCAATATGATGGAATGCAGTTGCTCCCGGATCAAATTCATGGTGAGCACTATGCCCACAATGAGTTTCTCCATGTCCAGCTCCGTGGTGACTTGTATCATGAGCATGGGATTTCGCCCCGTGTTCATGTCCTTCATGGCTATGACCTCCATGGGAGTGTTCTTGTGCTGTTAGAGTTGCTAACGACAAGAACATTATACTAAGTAAGCAAATTATGGTTTTCCTCATCAATCCTATAAATTTTAGGGATACCCTCTTAATTTTGCTGCAAAGATAGTTTTTTCTATCGTCTAATGGAACGGTTTTAGATAATTTTTTCAGGAAAAGCAAAGAAAATTCGCAAGGCATTTAACGCTTTGAATATCAATAAAATATAAATATATTGCACGTAGTTTTATTTGCGGTTATATCTTTTATATTAAACCGGATTTGCGTGCTATCATTCTACACAAGACAAAGAAACAGAATTTTATTTGGATACTAATATTTCAATGGATATGAAACTAGAAAGATATAAAAGGAATCAATTGGCATTAAGGAATGGTCAGGATATGGAGGAAATATGGGTCGCTTACCAAGGCATCATTTACGATGTTTCTAAAAGCCGGCTTTGGAGGGAAGGAAAGCATTATGAACATTGGGCCGGACAGGATTTGACAGAGGAACTGGAGAGGGATGCTCCGCATATGGCGGAGGTTTTTTTAAGGTTTGAGAAAGTTGGGGTTTTGGAGGGTTTTACGGATGTCAAATCTGACAGTTGAATTAATTTAGTAAAATAAGTGGGTGCATTTCATTTTTAAAAGATGTTATTACCTACGCCCTTGCTCAAAATATTTTAGCTTTGTTTTCGTTTGGAGGATTAGTTTAGTTTATCTTCGTCCTAGTTTATGATATCAGGAAAAAACATACACAAATCCTATGGTACTTTAGAAGTGCTAAAAGGTGTGAATATTGAGATTAGCAAAGGGGAGATTGTCTCTATTGTGGGGAAATCCGGTGCTGGGAAAAGTACTTTGCTGCATATATTGGGGACTTTGGACAATTATGATGGCGGGGAGTTGGTCATCAATGGTATCGAGGTGGGAAAATTGAGTGAAAAGGAAATGGCTGATTTTAGGAATCGGCATATCGGATTTGTTTTTCAGTTCCACCACTTGATGCCTGAATTTACTGCTTTGGAAAATGTTTGCCTCCCTGCTTTTATTGGCAAAAGGGATGAAAAGGAAACCAGAAAACGAGGCAGGGAACTTTTGACTTACCTTGGATTAACGGAAAGGATGAATCACAAACCAACCCAATTGTCAGGTGGTGAACAACAGAGGGTTGCGATGGCGCGTGCCTTAATCAATAATCCGGCAGTGGTTTTTGCTGATGAGCCTACGGGAAACCTTGACACTTCCACTTCTGAGGAATTACATAAATTGATCCACGAAATGAGGAAAGATTTCGATCAGACTTTTGTTATCGTGACGCATAATATTGAAATGGCGAAACTTTCTGATCGGGTCTTGACGATGAAAGATGGGGTGATGATGGTTTGATTCATTTTGAATCCCTTCTACTATCTTCCATTTATTTCTATTCCTCCCCTGACATATCCACTTCTATGGTCTTATCCTGATTGGCTAATTGCCAAACGGTATGGAAAATGAGTTTCCCTATCTTTTCCATTTTCTCAAATTGGATTTTTTCTACCGTATCCGAAGTCCTGTGATAATCTTCATGGACTCCGCTGAAATAGAAAATTGCAGGAATGCCTTTTTCAGCAAAATTATAATGATCAGACCTATAATAATAACGATTGGGATCATCTTCTTCATTATAGGTATAATCCAGTTCAATATTGGTATATTGCTTATTGGCATTTTCATTAATATCATGTAATTCCGTACTCAATCTGTCCGCACCTATTACATATATATATTCGGGATTGTCCTGATGCTTTTCATCTACTCTACCTATCATATCCACATTTACATCCACAATGGTATTTTCCAAAGGAAATATCGGATGCTTTACATAATATTCAGAGCCTAATAGTCCTTTCTCTTCTCCGGAAACCCATATGAACAAAATGCTTCTGCGAGGTCCGTAACCAGATTCCTTGGCTTTCATGAATGCTTCCGCCATATTCAGTACCGTAGATGTTCCTGAACCATTGTCATCCGCTCCATTATAAATATCTTCGCCTCTCTTACCCAAATGGTCGTAATGTGCAGAAACAACGACAATCTCATCTTTCAATTCCGGATCTGTACCTTCCAAAAAACCAAGTACATTCTCCCCTATTATCTCCTTGATATCCTTATCCATTTTGATCTTGATATTCGCAGATAAAACAATTGATTTTGGTTTCCCCGTCTTACGGATTTTATTCCTTGTCTTTATGAATTTTTTGTATTGTTTTTTTCCTATTATTTCCTTGGCGACTTTGGTGGAAACATAAATACTATTACAAAAATTCTCATCCATCCCTATCGCATCTTCTCCTAAATTCACAGTACCGCTAAGCAGCAAATCCCTATATCGGGAAACTTTCCGCTTCACATCCTGTTCTATGAATATAATTGCCTTGACTCCTTTCCGTTTTGCTGTCTCCAGTTTTTTCCTCCAATCCAATGCCCAAGGCGAATATGACCTTTCTCCCGTAATAAATGAAACGGAGTCCTTGGACAATGGTTCTCCTTGATAGACTAGGATTACTTTCCCTTTGACATCGACGCCTTCGTAATCACTGTATTTTGGATCATCAATCCCATAGCCCAAATAAATGACTTCATTGGTTTCTATTTCAGGATTGTGCATATTGGATGAGGGAAAAGCATAATAATCCCACATATAACGGTATTCATTTTCATTTACATTCAATCCCAATTCATTCCATCTATTATAGGCAAATGATATTTTTTGGAAATATGAATCACCTACAGAGGGTTTGTATCCCATTCCCTTTATTTGCCCTGCAATATATTCGGCAGCCAAGTGTTGCCCCGGCATACCCGTTTCCCTCCCTTCCATTTCATCTGAGGCTAAAATCGCCAGGTGTTTTGAAAGTGTTTCCGCAGTCATCAATTTCGCCATTTCGGCTGATGAGTCCTTTTCTATGAGATTATTCTTACTCTTATCATTGGCAGCATTCTGCCCAAAGACATTGCCAAATAAAAAAGCAACAAAAAATAATGTAATTATGAAATTCCTCATGATTCAACAATTCAATTTTATTTTATCTACTCTCTTTCCATGCCTTCCTCCTTCGAATTCCGTTTCAACAAAAACCCTTACCATTTCAAGTGCGGTTTCCTTTTCCACGAAACGAACGGGTATGGAAATCATATTCGCATTATTATGCAATCTTGCCAATTCCGCCAATTCCTTATTCCAACATAATGCAGCCCTTATTCCCTCATGCTTATTGGCAGTCATATTGACTCCGTTCCCGCTACCGCACAATAAGATACCCAAATCTGCCAAACCTTGTTCTACAAATGCCGCTGTGGGGTGTGCAAAATCAGGATAATCCACAGATTCCAAGGAATGTGTACCAAAATCCAGTACTTCTATTCCTTTTTCGTCTAATAATTTTTTAATGTCCTCCTTATAAGGAAAACCTGCATGATCACAGCCGATCGAAATTATCATTTTATAACTGATTTAATTCGGATAGTTTATAAAAAACAATTCGCAATAAAGTCTATTCTGCTTCAATATAAAACATCAGATTCCGAATATTCGGAATCTGATGTTTTATTCAAAATAATTTAATTATTTGCCTCCCGTATCCCTACTGTTAGGCTCAGGCTGTGTAGGAGGTGGTGCCACTCTATTATCAACAACTCCATAAGGAGCGAAACGCTGTTGGATTTTCTTTACCATTTCAGAATCCTTGCCTCTTGCAGCCACTGCCATCGCTTGGTTCACTCCCCTAGCAGTAAAAGAATAGCCAGACTGGAAAGTTTCGCTTGATTTCAATGTCCTCTCGTCCAATGACTCATAGAAATTCAGGCTTTCTTCCAAATTATCCAAGAGAATCTCAATATGTGGAACAGCTTTGGCATAATCACCTGCCGCTTCGTAAACATCCAAGAAATTAACTGTAGAATAATCATAGGCAAAGTTAAAATTCGGGAATGAGGCGAAATACTTATCCACCAATTCAGAAGCCTTCTCCTTTCTTCCTTCTCCGATTAAAGCCTGTGAACCTCTCAATATGGCATAATGCATACTCTGTACACTAGGTCCATATTTATCATCCACAAACATGTCGTATTTATCAAAATTCCCCCAACGCCACTTCGTCAGTACATTATCCGCTAGTTTATCCTCATGTACAGAACCCATTCCCAATGCACCCAAACCACTGTATTGTCTTTTCGTTTCTGTCTTGGTCGGTACAAGCCTTAATGCCAAACCTTCTAACTGTAGATATTTATTCAGTCCCATCAGGTTCTCTTTCCTTACAGTTACTGCGAAATAAATCGGTCGTTTATCAAAATTCGATGCTATTATATCTAATAATGCAGCATCTCCTTTCAATAATCTATTCCCGGGAATAGTGAAATCCATTTGTTTCACTATCTGGTTCCTTCGCGATGCAGGAACAATGTTATTTCTAATGACACTAGCACTATCTACTGGGATGTAAACATCTTTGGTCGGTAGGAAACTTTCCATCGTCCTGCCTTGTCCAGTGCTTACAGGGTGATCATCTCCCATAAATTTAACCACCTCTTTTAGAGGCATTTTGCCTAATTGTTTATTATGATAGAACTGTGGGCGTTTTTTCCCTCTTATAGCTGCGCTAGAAATTTGGAATTCTAATTTTTCAGAATTATTAACCTTTCTCCTCAACTGGTCGATATACCAATCTACTTGAATTAAGCTAAGGTTCACTACCCTTACATCCGTTCTGATTCCCTCTATTTCCTGTGCATACCATAATGGATAAGTATCATTATCACCATAGGTAAAGATGATCGCATTCTCATCTACCGAGTTTAGGAAATTGGATGCGTAATCCCTTGCTCCATAGTGTTTCGCCCTACTGTTATCATCATAATTCTGGAAGCCCATTAATAATGGTGCTACCAAAACCAATCCTATGCCGAGGAAACTTGAAATCTTAGGATCAAGATTCAGATAATCCTTGAATAAACTTCTCATTCCTAAGACACCTAGTCCCATAAAAATGCAATAGGTAAAGAATGAACCGACTAATACATAGTCCCTTTCCCTTGGCTCGTTCGGAGGTTGGTTTGAATAAATAATAATCGCCAAACCTGTCATAAAGAACAATGCCAATAATGCCATGGCTTCCTTAGGGCGTTTTCTGAACAAGAAGAACAAACCGACCAAACCAAAAATGAATGGCAACATAAAATAAGTATTCCTAGCTTGATCCTCTTTCTGTTCGGTGGTCAAACTGCTCATATTATGCGTTCTCATATTATCAATGAAAGGAATACCTGTTATCCAATGCCCTTTTGCACTATCAAAAGGAGAATAGCCTTGAGCAGCACCTTGTCTTCCTGAGAAATTCCACATAAAATAGCGGAAATACATCCAATTGAATTGGTATTTGAACAGGAAATATAAATTATCTCCCATCGTCGGCTGTCGATTCAATATGGGGTCTCCGTAATTATCTTTTATAAGCTTTCCATCCGCTCCTTTTACATAGTCCATACCAAACCATTGCATATAAAGGGCTTCCCTATCCGTATGGCTGATCCGGGGGAAAAGCATGTGCTTATCCTTTTCATATTCTAATGATGGATGATCATCCACTATCTCATATTGTCCTGTTTCTGCTACATAATCGTACCTGTCTTCACTTTCTTGGGCAATAGGTCTGGCATCAAAATGTGGTCCGTACAATAATGGACGCTCTCCATATTGTTCACGATTCAAGTAAGGCAATAACCTCATTGCGTTACTTGGATTGTTCATATTAATAGGTGTATTCGCATTCGCTCTGATGACTACGATACCTATCGTGGAAAATGCCGTCAGTATTAAGGCGAAAGCCACTGTGGCATATTGCAATTCGGGTAATTGTAATTTAGGTGCATAATGCAACCCTGCCGCTATAACTCCCATGAGCAATAAGGCTAGGGGAATCAGTCCGCTATGCTGTGGCATTCCGAATGAATTGACCATCATCATTTCCATCCATGTCCAAACCGTAGGAACTCCCACAATTATAAAATATTGGATGAACACCATTGTCATGACACCGAAAAGTCCTGCTACTGCCATACCGAAGAATGAATGGTTATCATACTTTTTGAAGTAGTACAATAGTGCCATTGCCGGTAAGGTCAACAAACTCAAAAGGTGAACCCCTATGGATAAACCTGCCATATATAATGAAAAGACAATCCATCTGTCGCTTTCTTGTTCATCGGGAAGGCTGTACCATTTAGACATTCCCCAAACCACAACGGAAGTAAAGAACGTGGATAGTGCATATACTTCCCCCTCTACTGCAGAAAACCATATGGAAGAACAAAATGCTGTTCCTAATCCAGCTACAAGTCCTACGCCAGCCAAAGCGATGCTTTGGTCAGCTTCCGGTTCCCCTTCTCTACCTACCAAGGCTATCTTTCCAAAAATAATAGCTATCCAAGATACGAATGCGGCAGTCAGTGCTGTAAAAAATCCGGACATCATATTGACGGAATAAGATATATTCTCGGGGTTATCCGAAAACATTTCTGCTATCAAAGTGAAAAATTTTCCTATTACAAGAAAAATGGGTGCGCCGGGTGGGTGAACCACCTCAAACTTATAGGCTCCGGTAATAAACTCCCCACAATCCCAAAGGCTTCCTGTAGGTTCTGCGGTAAGTGCATAGATTACCAATGCGATAGCAAACACTAACCAACCCGTTACTTTACTTAAAAATTTATAATCCATTATTTTTTTTTAGGATGTGGTGCATAATTCATTATTACTACCACAACATGTCTCTAAATCCTAATATATCATTCGATATATCAAAATACAGCGACAAAAATAGTAAAATGTTTTTAGCAATGACAGTATATTAGGAGCCCAAGTTGCAACTAATTCATTCTTGGGTCTTAAAATAAGCTCATAAGGCTTAGATTATCTGTATTCTTAAAATGGAAAGGGGGCATTAATACCCTTTCACCATTTTTCAATACTGTTCCTTATCGCTAGGAAAATCGGATGTTTTCACATCTATGATATATTGTTCTACCGCTCCTTTTATCTCTGAAAATAAATCCAGATACCTACGCAGGAACCTTGGATTGAAATCCTTGGTGATTCCCAATAAATCATGCGTAACCAATACTTGTCCATCCACATATTGACCTGCTCCAATCCCGATAACGGGAATTTTTACAGTCTCTGCCACTTTCTTGGCTAATTTGGCAGGGATTTTTTCCAATACTATAGCATAACAACCTAATTTTTCCAAGCAAAGGGCATCTTCTATTAATTTCTTGGCTTCTGCTTCTTCTTTTGCCCTTACGGTATATGTACCGAATTTATAAATGGATTGGGGCGTAAGCCCGAGGTGTCCCATGACGGGAATGCCTGCGGATAATATTCTGGAAATAGAATCAGATATTTCTGCTCCGCCTTCCATTTTTACGGTATGTGCCCCGGATTCCTTCATGATCCGGATGGCTGATGCCAATGCTTTCCTCGAATTCCCTTGGTATGAACCAAAAGGCAAATCAACAACGACCAGACACCTCTTGATTCCCCTGATGACAGAAGAGGCATGATAAATCATCTGATCCAAGGTAATCGGTAGGGTTGTTTCATGTCCTGCCATGACATTGGAGGCGGAATCGCCCACCAAAAGCACATCTATATTCGCTTCATCCAATATTTTGGCGGTAGAATAATCATATGCAGTAAGCATGGATATTTTCTCACCATTTTCTTTCATTGCCTGAAGAGTGTGGGTGGTTATTCTTTTGACTTCTTTTTTTGCTGTTGACATCTTTATTCAGATTTGTTGGGGCAAATATACATTCTTAGCACCTAAGAATCTATTTGATTTTTAATAAATATTCTATTGTGGAAAATAATAAAACGGCTTATTAGAACGTCCTCTTTGAGTTTTAGTAAATAATAGTACTTTTAAGCCATGAATTTGTTTCAAGTTGCGTTTTACACAACTTGGTTTATTTATCCCTTTTACATTTTATCCGACACTTTATGAAAATCCTTTTTACTTCTATTTTATTTTTTCTGTTTCCCATTTTGTTATTTTCACAAGTGGATTATCAAGCAAGGGCTGAAAAGAATCTGGCTTATCTAATTCGGGATTCCATTTTATTGAATCAAATAGAAATGGACAATGAGGCTGTCCGTATTTTTGCTAGTGCCGAAGATAAAAAAAATGGCAAAGCGGAATTCATTGTAAAATGGGAAAATGTCCAATCTTTCTTGGATTTATTGATACAAGGAAAAAAAATAGATTCATTATCCAGCATTGAGAATAATAAAATTGTCCATAAGGATTTTTCTTATGTTGAAGAAGAAAAACCAAATTCATATAAGGGTTTGAGGATTGCTATCGACCCGGGACATTCTGCGAATAATTTTAAAACTGCCATACTTGAACGTCGCTACATTAAAATGAAAGCGAATGATGTGGGATTAAAAAAAGACATCCGTTTTTATGAGTCGGATTTGACTTGGCAAACCGCTAAAATTCTCGCCAAACGGTTAAGGGCTAAAGGTGCCGAAGTTTTAATTACAAGAAAAAAAGGAAAAAATGCTTTTGGGACTAATTTTAAAAAATGGAAAAAATCCGAATTCCATAAAACATTGGAAAGGGATTTAAAAAATAAAATCATTACACAAAAAATCTATAATTGGTATCTGGAAGAAGCTACTGAAAAGGATATTTACAAATACATGAATAAAAAAGATTTGATAGAACGTGCAAAAATCATTAATGATTTCCGGGCTGACATTTCTTTGATTATACATTATAATGCCAATGGAAACAATGTGGACAAGGATGGTTATCTCCAACCTATTAGTAATAATTATTGCATGGCATTTACGGGAGGCGGTTTTATGAAAAATGAATTAAGTAGCCAAGATGCCCGTTTGGATTTTCTTCGTTTATTATTGAGTAATGATTTGGAACGTTCCATTGCCTTATCTGGTTTTATTATGAAGCAACATTCCTCTATTGCCAAAGTGCCTGTCACACCTAATAAAAATAATTTGAGGTATTTGCAAAGGAATAGTGTTTATGCTGATATGGATGGTGTATATTGCAGGAACCTTGCTTTGTCCCGTATGGTCAAGGGTGCGATTTGTTTTGGGGAAAGTCTGATGCAGGATAATATTAACGAGGCGGTTTTATTGAATCAGAAAAATTATAAGGAAGCGGGTGTCCGTACTTCCTCGAGGATAAAATTAATGGTGGATGCTTATGAGGCCGGTATTCATGAATATTTGAATCAGTAAAATAGTTTCTCATAATAAAAAAATAATACACTTATATATTTGATGAATTCTTATTTATTTTTTCTGTGCTAAAAACAATTTATTGTTTTTCACCCCATGGTTCTTTTCATTTTTTGCTTGTCCAAAAAACGAAACAAAAAACGACACTTTTTCTAAGGCATTTTTCTCCCTCTAGTCGAAAACCACTCATGTATTCCTAAATTTTTTCCAAGGGTTCAAAAATTTTTAACGGAATTCATTCGCTATGCTAACGAAAAAGAATAAAAAATATATTCTCTTCTAAAGAGCAAATTCCAAGAGTGGGTGAAATTCAGGAGAATTTATATTTAGGTTCGCATAAGAAATAATAATCTTGTAATTTTGCGTACTTTAGTTCCTAAATAAAACTACAATTATGCCAACAGCGATTTTAGTAGATGACATGCCACAGGCTTTGCAGATTTTGCAGGCAGATTTGGAAGATATTTCTCCTGATGTGAAAATTACAGGAACTGCGGACAGTGTAGTCAGTGCTGCTAAATTATTGAGACAAGGACAACCCGATTTATTATTTTTGGATATTATGTTGGGCGATGGAACGGGATTCGATTTATTGGAAATATTTCCGAATTTAAGCTCTAAGGTTATTTTTGTAACTGCTTATGAAGAGCATGCTATAAAAGCATTCCGATTCGCTGCAATAGATTATTTATTAAAACCCATTAACCAGGATGATTTACTCAAGGCTGTAGAACGGGCGAGGGGCCAATTATCCGTTTCTTCAAACGAGAGTATTGATATCCTAAAAGAAACGATTAAAAACCCGGATTCACTTCCCAAAAGAATTTCTTTGCACACCCAAGAAAGAATCGTGGTCGTGGAAATAGAAAATATTATCCGTTGTGAATCTGATGGAAATAATACCATGTTCACTTTAAATTCCGGAAAAAAGATTTTCGTAACAAAAACACTTAAACAATTCGACCAATTATTTTCCGAACACACTTTCGTCCGTACCCATCAATCTCATTTGATCAATATCAAACACATTCAAGAATATGTAAGGAAAGAGGGTGGATATTTAAAAATGAAAAATGGAGACAATATTCCGGTTGCCGTTCGGAAAAAAGCTGTGATTATGGAATTGTTGGACAATATAGATTAGAGCATATAATAAAACCTTTATTTCGCATATAGCCCTATTTAGAAATTCAATATGGCGTTTCAGAAACTTACTACTGAAATTTCTAAAAAAAACCTTATATTGTTTTCTGTACAAGTTGACAGAAGAAACTCAATCAATATAAACCGAATGTACTTCTAAATGGAAATAGTCATAATTGAAGACGAGAAAAGAGCCAGAAATCTTCTTGTAAATCTTATTAAACAACAGGCTAAAAACAAACATGTTGTTCATGAAGCGGAAAACTTAAAAAAAGGTGTTGAACTTATAAAAAGGACTAAACCTAATTTGGTCTTCTTAGACATAGAAATGCCACAACAGTCAGGAATCCATATTTTAGAGCATTTCGAGGATCAAGAAATTAATTTTGAAATCGTATTTACTACTGCCTATAGTGAATACGCATTGAATGCATTTGAAATGAATGCGATAGATTATTTATTGAAGCCACTCAGACCTGAGAAAGTAAAAAAAGTAATTGAAAAGATTGAAAAAATTACTCATAATAATGTAATTAGAGAACAATTTAAAGAGTTGCAAAGAATTCTCTTAAACAAAACATTTAATAAAATTGGTTTCCCTGACAAAGACGGAGTTTTTTTCATCTCTTTAAAAGAGATACTACATGTTGAAGCTGATGGTATGTATTCCAAAGTCCATACTCAATTTAATGGTATTAAAATGATTGCTAAGCCTTTGAAATTTTTTGACCAAGTGTTGTTGAAAACACCTTATCTATATAAAATACATCGTTCCCATATCGTTAACATTAATTTTATTAATAAATTAATTAAAAAAGATGGTTGCCGTATCATTTTAGAAGATGGCACATCTCTTCCGATAGCCAAGAATAAGAAGAACGATTTCCTGAAATTAATTAAATAATTTCAGCCATGGAAATCTTTAGATTACTCTTAGAGTATGTTAGGAATTTATTAATCGGACTACAAACATCGCTTTTCCGTTTATACTGCGTTAAAAAATCGAGCTTAATAGCCCTGCTATCATCCCAATTCCCTGCCTTGTCTAAACATAAAATTGATTGTTTTTGTCTCAAAGAACAATCCCCTAACATACTCTTAATTATCTTACTTTCCTTTTTAATTACATTTATTCAGGCTCAAGAACCAACTCATTATAGTTTCAATGAATTATATGACTTCAACGAGGATGTTATCTATGACATCCATCATGATTCAAAGGGATTAATATGGATCGCCACAGGAAACGGACTTTATAATTTTGATGGGCAACATTTCAAAAATCACATTAATTCTAATTTCGATGTGTCTTACGGGAACATAAGTGAAGATACGGAAGGTCGTATATGGTGTCAGAATTTCAAAGGGCAATTGTTTTATATTAATAAAGACAGTCTCAATATTTTCCATGATTATTCATCACAAATAGGCAACTACCTTAGTTATGATGTCAGTACTTTCCCTAACATCATTACATCTGGAAAAAATTCTATTTCTCAAAAAGAATTCTATAACGACACTACCAATGTCATTATGGAACTCATGCCTGAGCAAGGTTTCAACATTTTCTTTTCTGAAGATTTTGAATTATTAAATGGGTGGATTTATTTTTATTTTATAAAATATAACATAGCCTCGCATTTACGACAATTAAAAATAATGAAAACCAATGGTATCGAATCCATTGAAATAGCTTCTTATGATCTTTCGAATGGAGGTCCATTTAATAAAATAGAATCATATAATGGTGCTGCGTATATATTACATAGATCTAACTCTTTTATTAGCCTATATAAAATAAAAGAAAGTTGTAAAGAATACTTTCATTTAAAAAATTCTGAATTTATTTCATTTCAAAACTTTAGAGTAGATTCTAAAGAAGAAATACAACTCATGACTAAATCAGGTATCCTACTGATGGATACTTTGGGAAATATTAAAAATAAAAAACCTTGGTTTGAATACAATAGCATTTCTTTCATAAAGGAAGACAGAGAAGGAAACACATGGATAGGCACATTGAATAATGGCTTATTAGTTATACCAAGTATTGTTGCAAAGACTATTAAATTAACTGATTTAGAAATCAAACGTTCTGTAATCGATGATGATGGTGAGGTTTATATAATAGATTCCGGCAATACCCTGAAAATCATATCAAATAACCTTGAGGAAACAACAACTATACCATATCCAGAAAAAAATCTAAAAGTATTGACTTTCAACAAATACAAGAAGAATGTCGCTGCTTCAGATGTGGAGATCATAAAAAAAGGAAAAGGTGAATATATTCAAAAAACAGGAAGCATACATCCTGCTGTTCCATGGTACAGACAACTTTTTTTCATAGATAAAAACACTTACATAAAGGTTGGTGAAGCTACACGTTTGTTTAGATTTGAAAATAATGGGAGAATTAAGAAACATATTCCTCCTAAAATTAAAAACCTTAGCTTAATTGAACGTTTGGATAGTACAAATATCATTCCTATAAGAAAAAAGAATGCTTACCGTATTGCTCAGGATAAAAAATCAAACAATATTTTCATTAGTTATGTAGATGGTTTATTCAGACATGATTTATATGAAAAAAATAATCCCACGAAGGAAATTTTATTCAATGGAAAAACCATTAATGCTTTTTCAATACTCTCAGATCAAAACACAGGAATTTGGGTAAGCACTTCGGACCGAGCCTTATTGAGAGTTGAAAATGATTCGGTTGTATTTCATGAAAATTTGGAACATAGTGCATCTAAGATGGCACAATGGAAAAACTTTCTATTTTTGTCCAGCGGAAATAATATTATTAAATATGACACAGTAAAGAAAACAAAAGAAAAAATAAATTATTTAGATGGGCTTAAAAAGGAAAAGATTGTAAATATCTACGTTTTTAATGACACTCTTAAAATCGTATCAAAAAAACACCTAACTAATATACCATGTAACCATAATTTTTCTAATTTAATCGCTCCCTTATTTTTTTTCAAAAATTTAGAATTAAACGGGAAAGAAATTCCACCTAAGGAGAATTATCGTTTTGCTTATAATGAAAATGACATAAAAGTAAGTTTTGGAGCTATTAGCTATAGGAGTCAAAAAAACTACACTTATGAATATCGGATGAAAGGCATTTCAGATAAATGGATTGTACTGAATTCAAAAACACCGCATGTCAGTTTTAGAAATATTCTTCCCGGCGATTATGTATTGGATGCGAGGGCTTGTAATGAAGATGGTGTTTGTTCAGAATCGGAGACGATATATTTTTCCATACAGAAACCATTTTATCAAAGAATATGGTTTTATATATTACTTGTATTATTTACAATAGCTATAGTTACATTTTTCAGTTATTTAAAAATCAGAAATGCAAAACAAAAGGCACAATTTATTCACGAAAGGGAAGTACTCCAAAAAGAAGTTTACAAATCAAAGATTGCTGCATTCCGTTCCCAAATGAACCCCCATTTTATTTTTAACGCCCTTAATACCATACAAGATTTTATTATTAGTAACGAAAAAAATATTGCTAGTGAATATCTGTCAGATTTTGCTGATTTAATAAGGAGTTATCTCAAGCAGAGCAAGGAAGGAGACATCACACTTCAAGAAGAAATTGATACGCTCTCCCTTTATCTTAAGTTAGAAAAAATGCGTTTTGAAGATGATTTTAATTTTGAAATCAATTATGATACATCATTAAATACAACTACTACAAATATTCCGGTGATGTTATTGCAACCTTTCATAGAAAATAGTATAAAACACGGACTATTGCACAAGGATGGAAAAAAACAACTCTCCATCAAATTCTATACTAAGCAATCTTCGCTTTATTGTATTATCCAAGATAATGGTATTGGGATAAAAGCATCCAGCTTAATAAACAACACTAATTTCCATCACCAATCTTTTGCCACCTCTGCCATTCAAGAACGTATCAATTTAATGAATAGCAATAGAGAAGAAAAAATAAGTATAAAAACCATAAATCTCCACGATGAAAAAGGCGCGCCTTGCGGCACTCGGGTAATCGTCCAAATTCCATTGGATTATTAGATTTTATTAAATCCACTCATATTCATTTCCTGTCCTCTTAGAAGAGCATTTTGTCCTTTCAGAAACTCACTCTGTTTTTAAAGTATTAATCTCCTTTACTTTACAAGGGATTAATAATTTATAAGTCAAGCATTTTTTAATTAGTAAAAAGACAAATCATGAAAGGAATATTCATTTTAACATTGGTTTCTATTAGGTTTTATTAGTAAAGAAACAAACCTAACAAATAGCCACCCATATTTTAATTATGCTCAAATGCTTAGAGGCGAGGCATAAATAAGTTTAGGTAAAAAAACATATAAATGACATAAATCTACAATAGACTTTATTACGAATTAATAAATATTTAACAACACTCAAAATTTATTTGCCATGAAAGAAAAAACATTTCATCATTTAATTAAATGGGTATCGACATTTTTGTTCTTTTCCATTTTAATGACTTCTGAATCTCTTTATGCACAACATCTACATAATGAAACCTGTGGCACAATAACCACAAAAAAACATTTTGATTATGTACTCTCTAAAAAGGAAGCTTTCGAGAAATTCAAAAAAAAACAAAGCAAACAAATCATGAAAACAAATCATGATGTGATTCATTTGCAAATTCATATCCTTAGGAAATCTGACGGGACAGAAGGATTAACCCAAGCCGAATTAAATACGGCTATCTCTGATTTAAATACCATATATCAGAATGAAATCACCAATATGGAATTTGTTATTTGTAATGAGATTAATTATATAGATGATTCCGAATTATATGCTCAGGGTATAAATTTTAATCTACCAGACCCTATTGAACATAATGAAGATGAATATATTCCTTACATGGCAGATAATATGATAAATATATTTTACTCTCCTCTTGTTGAAGTTAACGATAGCATAGTTAATGGCTATGCCCATCCCCCTACAAATATTTTTTCCGGAACTTCAGGACCTTTGGCGAGCATATCCAATTTTATAGCTGTTCGAAATGGAACATCAACAAATGGGAGTACATTACCTCATGAAATCGGACATTATTTCGGTTTGTTCCATACCCATTTAAATAATGGGTATGATTCAGAATATGGTATTCCCCATGAATTAGTGACAAGAGGTAGTGGAGCAAATTGCGAAATTGCAGGAGATTTATTATGCGATACAGAAGCTGACCCTAATTTAAGTGGATTAATGGGACCGAATTGTACTTATATTGGCACAGGTACAGATGCCCAAGGGGCATCATACACTCCTATGACAGATAATATTATGAGCTATTCTGTTACCTCATGTAGAACATCTTTTACAACGGAACAACTACAAAGGATTCGCTTTTTCTTTGTAACGGATAGGAATTATTTAATTACAGGTGCCTGTGATGTAGCATGTGATAATATTGAATCTTCTTTTACGCTTAGTAACAATACCATCCAAATAGGAGAAATTATTAATATTACCAATACTTCCATAGAAGATAATCCCGCAGAAAATAATTATTCTTGGACACTAAATGGAAATGAATTTTCTACGAATTTCGATCCTAATAATGATATAACTTCTATTAATTCCTCTGGAAACTATTCTATTTGCTTAGATATTGTTTATCCATCAGATCTTTCTTGTATGGATACTTATTGTGAAACAATAACAGTTCTTGGGCCGGAAGTATGTGGTGACAATTTAGATAATGATGGAGATCTTTTAGTTGATTGCATTGATCCTGAATGTTATGATTCTTTGACTTGCAATGTTTTCCCTTGTTCCACTTCTAGTGTCTTTTATCAAATAATAGAAGGAGATTCTTTGTTCGAATATGATCCAGCTTCTCAAAATTTTAATCTATTAGGTACAACTCCTAACAATCCTATTAATGCTATTGGATATAATATTCAGGATGGATTTATCTATGGTATAGTTCAGGGAACAACTCAATTAATGCAAATAAGTTTAAATCCACAAAATACTACTCCTATATTTACAAACTTAGGAGATATTCCATTATTACCTGCTGCAGGTAATAATGGAATTTATTACATAGGAGATTTTGATTTAAATGGAAACCTATATGTATCTGCTGGAGATAGTATGATACATCAAATAAATATTGCAACTCAAACATGGATTCAAACCTATAATTTAGCAAATAACGGTAGTACTTATACAAATTTAGATATTGCAGATTTTTCATTTTTGCCTTCAACAGGTAATTTCTATAGTATTGATAATCTCACAGGTAATCTAATTATATTTAATCCCACCACAGGTATAGCAACAGATCAAGGAGCCCTTAGCCCCCCTATTCAGGCATGCGTTTTTCCTGATGGTATTGTTTCGGGTTTTGGAGCTACTTATGCAGATAATCAAGGTAATATTTATGCTTTTTGTAACGGCGATGGAATATTATATAGAATTGACCCTATAAATCAGACTTCAACTCAGTTACAGGATACTAATTATTCTTTAAGGTTTAACGATGGAGCTTCTTGCCCTTTATCAAATGGTCTAGTCATTCCAACTCAAAATACATGTACAGAAATTCTAAGTGAAGCTATAACTTGTAACGCAGATGAAACCGTCACAATAACTATAGAGTTACAATATAATAACCCAGACCAAGACGCAGATAATATTTCCATTACGGATTTGCAAGGGAATCCACTCGCAAGTGTAGGCGGATTCATTTTGACAACAGGAGATACTTATACCTTGAGTTTTACCGTGGATGATATACCCGGAGAGTTTTGCTTCAGGATTCGGTTTTTTGGAGAAAGTTTGTGTTGTCATAGAGAATATTGTGTAGAGATACCTATCTGCGACCCTTGTGATTATATCAGCACCTCTGCGGAGCCATTGGATGGAGAAGAAGAAACATGTTGCTTTACAGTAGATTTGACCAATGATTTTAGTGATTCATATTTCACACATATTTCGACCAATATAATTACCCCTGGGGTTTCTTTTAGTAGTCCAGTTTCCGCAACAGGATGGACTGTGGCAGGTAGCGATAAGGAATTGACATGGACACCTTCTGGAAACATCCCTCTAGGAACGAATACAGATGCCATCCAATTCTGTTTGGAAAATATTTTATATCAGGATCAGATTCCCCAGGAGGTTGTCTTCAATTGGCATAGCCTATCAGAAACGGGTGATGATGTCATCATATGTAGTGATACACTGATGTTCAATTGTGACCAATGCTTGTATTTGAGTGATGATGAATTATTATGCAATGACGATGGCACCTATACTTACAATTTTACAGTTTGGAATAATACAGATCCTGCCCATGATGCCACACATATAAGACTTGTCCCATTGGATCCTACGGATATTTGTCTAAATGGATTATCCGGACCTCTTTCTATGCCTTTGCCAAACGCTCCTCTAGCTAGTGGAGGATCTTCTGTACTTTCCGTTAATATTTCAGATTGTGTTAATGGAGCATTATTGGCGGGAGATGAAATTCAGTTCAGATTGATTCTGATAGACGAAGGTTTTGATTTGGACTGGTGTTGTCATGCGGATGTCTTGAGTCTTAGCATACCAGATTGTGGAAATATTTCTGGAGATTGTACGGACTGTAATGATTTGACTAGCGATAATCCAAACATAGGATTCACTATTTCATCTACTCCAGAAAAAAACTGTCAGAAGCAATTATCTGGGTTTGGATTGTCAAGTTGTGATGATATCAGATGGACAATTAATGGTCAGACTGCAATTGATGCTAATCCGTGGACCAGGCCAACAGACTTTAATTTTATTAATGGCATAACCTATAATGTTTGTATGGAAGTAGTAAGAACACTGGAAGATGGTACCATTTGTTCCCAAACGTATTGCCAGGATTATACAGCTACTTGTGTGGGAGGGCCCATACTTTTCCCTCCCGGGCAATTAAATATAATAATATCACCTAATCCAGTCAAGGGTTCATTAAGGGTTAATTGGGCAGATATAAAAACAAATATTAATACTATTGAGATTTATAATATTAATGGAATAAAAGTCCTAACGAAAATTGTTGATGAAAATTTACAAGGACGTTCTTTTGAAGAAATAGACATTAGCCACTTAAATAATGGAGCATTCTTTATCAAGGTTATTTCAAATGAAAATGTAATTACTACAAAAAGGTTTATTAAAACAAATTAAGTACTTGGGTTAAATAAACCGTACTTAAATAAAATAGGCTGCATCAAAATTTTGATGCAGCCTATTTTATTTTAAGTACGTATCAATTGAATAGCAATAGAGAAGAAAAAATAAGTATAGAGACAATAAATCTCCACGATGAAAAAGGCGCACCTTGCGGCACTCAGGTAGTTGTCTAAATTCCCAATAGATTGGAAAAACTCCCAAGCTATTTTCAACTTAGGTTATACATTTTATGATTTAATTTCGACGTAAAAATCTAAATACATTTAAGGTCAATTCTAACGCGTAACATTCACCGTCACCACATTCGATTCTATAATATCAAAACCAAAATCTTCTACTATATTTACAATTAATGGCACGGAATAATTATCTTCATTCAACATAAATCTATGTAACTTCACTGTAATGATATCGGATTCTCCGGGATCCAAACCAAAGGAATTATAATTTGTTGTCATCCAATGTTCGTTTTCTTCCACATCCAAATCTACCGTTTCATTTAATAAATTGGTAACTACAATCTCCAACTCATCTTTATCACTACCAAAATCCAAAACATCCGTAGAAAGCATGGATCTGTATTCCATAGAAATATCTACCCGCAAAAAATTACTTAATAAAACGGTCTGTTCTACAAAGGTGCTTATATATCCCTCTTTTTCCGCACTGAGTAAATAATCGCCCGTATTAATATTTTCGAAACGATAATTTCCGTTAGCATCCGTTTGGGTGTTCGTATTGGAAGTTCCATTTAAATAAACAGTCGCAAACGGTATCGGTTCTTGTGTTTTATTATCTTTCACAATTCCATAAATTCCTTGTTTATTCAAATTGGAAAAATCTGTTTCGCAAGAGAAAAACAATAATAACAAACCGGATGCAATTAAGGCAATTAATAAATTTTTCATATCGTTTTAATTTTGAATGAAAACCAATTTATACTTATATGGCATGAATTCAAAAACAGCTAGGTCCCTTTAACTAGGAATTAACCCGATAATCCAAACTTGTTAAATTAATTATATAATGATTTGTTAAGTAGATGGCTAGATATTTAGATTTAGAGGTTATTAGATAAAATTCAATCCTATAACCAAAATCACACTATTGGATAATTTTTGTCCAATTATTCAACTCTCCTTTGCAGCTCTAAAATTGCAATAAGCGGAAAGCCCCATGAACACATGTCCTATATCATTGTGATTGAACCAAGGACTAATGGATAATCTGGTCCCGAAAACAGAAGCAGCAATTATCAGTAAAAAGACTCCCAATAAAATCCATTTACTAAAAAGGGCTTTATTTTTAAAATAAATAAGCACATTTAATATTGCCACGATAAGTAATAAACCTATCGCCGAAAATACTTGTACCAAGATAAAATCTTGGGTATATAAAATAAATGGAAGCATTATTATTAATTTTAAAATAATAAAATAGCCCAATATTTTTTTAGTTCCCGATTTTATAATTTGATTATTTCCTGCTTGGATAATAGAAATTCGTTCAAACAAATAAATGCCAATCATGGAGAAAACCCACCCGGGGATTTTCCCTAAGTTTCCGAACACATAGGTGAATCCATGCCCAAGGACTCCTGCCATAAAAGTGCCTATTCCCGTAAGAAGAAAATAATGGATAAAAAACCTATCAACTACTTTTCCTCCACCTCTTTGTTTTAATTCATAATATGCATAAAAACATATTAATGCGACTAAAATATCTGTAAGTACCGTAATAGGTTCTTGAAGCAGAATTCCGAAAAGATGAATGGGTGGCTGTTCCATTTTAAAAAATTAAGAGCATGATAGGGAATTATTATTTCATCTCTATTTCCTCTTCTAAAACATTTGCCTTATTTTAATCAATCACCCCTTTCGCTATCGTCTGGAATAACGCTACACACATATTTTTGGAATCATCATCAGGTTCTGTAAAATGATAATTAGAGGAATTAAACGCAATGACCAAATTTGCGGAACGATTCACATAGACGTATTGGTTATATACTCCCGCTGCAGTGAAATCATCCATCGGATGCGTAGGAATCCACCATTGATAACCATAGCCGAACGTACTGGTAGAAAGTGGATTATTTTCTCCGGGCATTACGTGTGGCGCATCGGGTGTTGTTGCATCTTTCACCCAACTTGCTGGTACGATTTGTTCTCCGTTCCAGTTTCCTTTATGCAAAAACAATCTACCGATTTTAGCGTAATCCCGCAGGGATGCCAATAATCCTCCCAATGCAAATTCTGCTCCATAATCATCCACAATCCATTTGGCATCATATTCCATTCCTATTTTTTTCCAGATTTTTTCTTCCGAATATTCCGTAATTGTTTTTCCTGTAGCTGCCCGAATGACCATGCTCAAAACATGCGTATCTATACTTACATAATGATTTCTTGTCCCGGGTTTGGTTTCGTTTTTCAAGGATACTGCAAATTCATCCAAGGAAGAACCGAAAGCAATCGTCCTGCCCATTCTATTAATATCAGAGTTATAATCCGCATAATCTTCATTGAATTCCACACCGGAAGACATTTGTAAAACATCCTTGATTCGGACTCCATCATAACCCGATCCTTTCAGCATTGGTACATAATCCGTTACTCTTTCTTCTATGCTTTTTATTTTTCCTTCTGCTATCGCAATGCCCATTAATGTAGAAATAAAAGATTTTGCGACAGACCATGAAATATGTTGGGTACTGGGTTCATGTCCCAAATTATATTCCTCGTGTACAATAGTGTCATTCCATAAAATCAGGAATCCCGTATTTTGAATGTGATCCAAATATTCTTGGGTATTGTGGTCTTTTCCTCCGTATGAAAAAGTCTCTGGCAAAACCATATCTTCCCCTCTGGCAAATGTATGTGGTTTATCTCCTTTTTGCACGATGGTCGTTTCGACCAATTCATTCATTCCCCTGAAATTATCTACGATAAGTTCTTTGTCAAAAAGATGTTTGACCGCATTTACCCTAGCAATTTTTTTCCTATAAATCAAACCTAAAACAAGGGCAATTATTAATAATAATAAAATGGCGAAACCTAAGAACTTCAACATTTTTTTCAACATTGGAAAATTGTTTGATTGAACTGATAGGTTTAAAGATATTTAAATTATCCAAGTAATATAATATTTTGAAAAGAAATATGCGACTACATAAGTGAGGTAAGTCCCTAATATTAATACAAGCCACCTTAATTTATCCAACTGGAATCTTCCTCTACAATAATGCTGATCCAATGCTTCTGCCAAATAGCCTAACGAAAAACATAAATTCACAAGTATTACCCAAAGAATACTTCCCGTAATTATCTCTTTGAACAAATAGGGTTCTATAGAAAACAAGGTTGGTATCAATCCTGTTATTCCGACTATGATATTAAACCACAATCTTTTTTCTTCCCACCAAACCAAACCTTCCGCCAACCTCATATTGAGTTCTTCCAATATCCAATCTTCGTCTAAAATGTTATGATTCATAATTGATAAAATTTAATTCCCTTGCGGGCAAATCCGCAATCCCCACAATATCGAAGTATTCCGGACTGAATAGATTATCAATAAAAATAAATAAAATGAATCTTAAAATTTAAAAATTAGATGTCATTTGCTTATTATTAACAGGATTGATTTATTAATGTTCAAATAATAGCCGCTCCCCTTTTTTTTCTTCGAAAAACATTCCATTATCATAAGCCAAATGACCGCTTACAATTGTTTTTTCAACTGCTCCCTGAAATGTGTGTCCCTCAAACGGCGACCAATTACATTTATAATATAAATTATTTTTTTCTACTGTCCACTTTTTATTCAAATCCACCAGAACTAAATCTGCCCAATATCCTTCGCGAATATATCCTCTTTCTTTTACATGAAAACATTCGGCAGGAGCATGGCACATTTTTTCGACTATCTTTTCCAAGGTTATTTTTCCTTGATGATAAAATTCCAACATGGCATTCAAAGAATGCTGAACTAATGGAACACCAGATGGTGCTTTGAAATAAGTGCCTTGTTTTTCTTCCCAAGTATGTGGTGCATGATCTGTCGCTATAATATCCAACCTATTATCCAATAATGCGGGTAAAAGTGCTGTTTGGTTTTCCTTGGATTTTATAGCAGGATTACATTTTATTTGTGAACCCAAGCGGGCATAATTATCGGCATTAAAATATAAATGATGTACGCAAACTTCTGCCGTAATCCTTTTTTCTTTCAAGGGAATATCATTTCTGAACAAATCCAATTCCTTCGCTGTGGAAATATGTAATATATGTAATCTGGTATCATGTTTTTTTGCTAATTCTACCGCCATCGAAGATGATATATAACAGCCCTCCACATTCCGAATAATCGGGTGCATTTCCATAGGAACATTTTCTCCATATTCGGATTTGAATTCTTCCATATTTTTCCGAATCGTTTCTTCGTCCTCGCAATGTGTAGCAATCAACATCGGTACTCTGGAAAATAAATTATCCAAAGTCTTTTCGTTATCCACCAACATGTTTCCGGTACTTGATCCCATGAATATTTTTATTCCACAAACATTCTTGGCATTGGTTTTTAACACCTCTTCTATATTATCATTACTCGCCCCCATGAAAAAGGAATAATTCGCCAATGATTTATTAGCAGCGATTTGATATTTATCTTCCAATAACTCTTGGGTCAATGTATTCGGAACGGTATTCGGCATTTCCATGAACGAGGTTGTCCCTCCTGCTACCGCCGACCGGGGTTCTGTATATAAATCGGATTTATGTGTCAATCCCGGTTCTCTGAAATGTACTTGGTCGTCTATAATTCCTGGCATTAAATATTTACCTTCTCCATTGATTTCAACATCTGCCTTGGCATCTATTATATTATCAATTTTTTCTATCCGTCCGTTTTTTATAAAAACATCTTTGTTGGTTATTTCCCCTTCGTTAATTACGTTTGCGGATTTTATTAGTATTGATTTCATCTATTTATTAATTCGTGATTTTATTCATTCGTGATTCGTGAATGGGTGATT
>JAHDHJ010000021.1:25159-29846 GCA_020631375.1 Saprospiraceae bacterium
CCAGAATAAGGTTTCATCGGCTTCTTCTACAACTATGCACAATTTAGAAAATTTCTCTTTATCTGACCTGCTTCTACATACTGCTCTGTAATTGGCTGCGACTGAAGTCGCCGATCTCATTATCTATCTTCCAACAATTCTAATTTCATCATTTTTAGGAATTTTGCTGTAAAGCTTGATTATCGAAACTGCCAATGCTTTTGCCCTATTCCTAAATAGTCCATTAAATTCTTCTGGGTTCATATCTACTTCAATTTTTAAATCGTCACTAAATTAATAGCTTTGTCTAAGCTAACAAGCATTTTCCATATTATTTTTATAAAATCAATTACAACAACACTCCACAATAAACGAAACCATAAAAAAGAAATACAAAAAATATAGTTGAAAACAAAAAACAAAAATACTAAGCAACATAAGAAAGCACAAAACTAAGAAGCACGAAGAAACACATGGAATCAGAAACCCTAAGAAGCACATGAAATCACAAATCACCCACTCACGAATCACAAATAGATAAATAGAATCACAAATCACCTACTCATAAATAAATATTGTAACTTTACATCCCAGTATGAATAAGAAAGCATTTATAATAGGAATTACAGGAGGTAGCGGTTCTGGAAAGACTACTTTCATCCATAAATTAAAAGAAAGGTTTTCCACTGAACAAATATGCGTTTTATCACAGGATGATTATTATCGCCCGATGGATGAACAAGTAATAGACGATGAAGGAATAGAGAATTTCGATTTACCGGAATCCATAGACCATGAAGCATTCTATAAAGAATTGAAGGATTTAATATCGGGTAAAACGGTTAGCCGTAAAGAATATACTTTCAATAATTCATCAGTAGAACCCAACATCTTTGTTTTCAAGCCTGCTCCTATTATTATTGTAGAGGGGATTTTTGTTTTTCATTTCAAGGAAATTTTTGAATTATTCGATTTGAAAATATTTTTGGATGCTAAGGAAAACTTGAAAGTCATTAGGAGAATCAAAAGAGATCGGGTTGAACGGAATTATCCTTTGGATGATGTTTTGTATAGGTATGAGAATCATGTTTTGCCGACTTTTGAAAAATATATCCTACCCTATAAACCTGATGCGGATATTGTCATCAACAATAACATTCATTTCAATATGGCATTGGATGTTTTGACGGGATTTATTGAAAATAAATTAAAAGAATAAAATGAATTTGAATATCAAATTATTAATAAGTGCATTGACAATTGTTTTATTATTTTCATGCAGCTCTGATTCCGGAATCCATACAGGATTAAAAAATATTAATTTATTGGATTCCTATGAAAGTGTAAAAGCCGAAATCAAGACTTTGAAAAAAGCACCGAATAATGTTTCCGAAAGTAGGGGCGAAGGATTCAATGAATATTATTCAATTTATGACAAAGCCATAGAACACGAGGGAATTATAATAAACCCATCTTCTTTTTATTTATTCAATAAAGAGAACAAATTGGTTTCTATGCGGCTTTGGTATTTATGTGGTGCGAATAAAAAAGATTTTGATTTGAAAAAAATGACTAGCATAATTGACAAAAATACAAATCAGAAACTAAGCGCTCTATTAGATAAAAAAGATTATACAGAATCAGGTTCTAATTATCAAAAACAAATCGTATTGGACAATGCCGGAGAATTTCCAATTATTAAATATGAGGTAAAAATAAAAGGATAAAATTTACTCCTTAATCTCATATTTAATACGGGAAAATATAGGGTGGTGATCAGACAAAGGCTGAGAACTATCACCATTATAAAAATAACGATCATCATCCCCATATTGGTAAAAAGTACCCGTCAAAGTCACTTGCTCATTACTGCGATAAAATATTTTATCGACACCCTCGCAACTTGGATTCGTAACTGTAGGACTACAATCATACAAAGATTCGGATCCCAAATCCGGCACATCTCCACCACGAATCAAATCCACCCATAAATCCGTGAAACCCAAATCCAGAAACTTTCTGATTTCATCACCTTCCCGTGTATATCTGCAATTAAAATCACCCATAATTATAATGGGATTATCGGGAGATTTATCTTCCATATAAGTAATAAACTGAGTAAGGTTTTCCCTTCTTGCCCTCTTGCTATCGTCATCTCCTCCCGCATTACAATGTATATTATAGAAATCTATAAAATGTCCTTCCTCCACTTCTATTTGTGTATAACTGAAACCTTTGGGTGTCAGGCAATCCGCTCCGGTACAATCGGTCCAGGCTTTCCTATCCATTCTATGTATCGGGAAATCAGAAAAAGTATTCAGCCCGTCCCCAAACGGAACACAAGGAGTAGGATCGGAAACGTAGGCGTGATTATCAAATTCGGCCAAATCATCATGATAACAGAAATCTTCCTGAACATGAACGATGTTATGTTCATCCAATAATTTACTAATCGAGCTTGTATAGGTCTCCGGAGAAGATGAAGAAAGCAACTCTGGCAAGCCTGCCACATTATAACATAATAATTTCAATTCTCCTTCTATGACTTGATTTTTGTCTTTGCAACTCGAAAAACAAAAAAGAATTAACAAAGAAAAAAGAATGCTTATACTTTGAATTTGATATTTCATGGTATGACTTGTTTTTTTTGCAATATCATAAAGATAAGACAGAATGGGTGCATTTCAAAATGTCGTTCTTCTTCTGTGATAGTGGAATTGTACTAGAGTTGTCGCTCCTGCGGAGCGACAAAATGAATTGCAGCCGACAGAATTCAAAATACAAGCATTCCCGAGATTAAATTTATTTTCTTCCCGGATAAGTTTTCAATGCTTCTTCCAAACAATCCATCGCCTTATGTAAATCATCCGTATTCAGTACATAGGCGATCCTTGCTTCTTGTAAACCCAAACCTTCGGTAGAATAAAATCCTGCACCCGGAGCCATCATTACCGTTTCTCCATTCAGACTGAATTCTTCTAACAACCACTTGCAGAAATCCTCCGTACTATCCACTGGAAATTTGACAAAAAGATAGAAAGCCCCTCTTGGATTCGGACAAACCACGCCATCCATTTTTTGTAATCTTTCTATACAGACTTTCCTTCTCTTGTCATATTCGGAAATAGATGCATCAATGAAACTTTGTGGAACATCCACCATCGCCGCACCCATTACTTGTCCCAATGTAGGAGGACTCAATCTCGCTTGGGCGAATTTCAGAGCGGTTGACATCATTGCCTTATTCCTGGAAATTATCATTCCGATTCTAGCACCACAGGCACTGTACCTTTTGGAAACGGAATCGAAAACAATGGCATGCTCATCCAATCCGTCCAATGCCAAAACAGAAGTATGCTCTTGTCCTTCATAGACAAATTCCCGATAGACTTCATCCACCATGAGGTACAAATCGTGTTTCAAGGCTATGTTCCTCAGGACTTCCAATTCTTCTTTGGAATACAAATATCCCGTAGGATTGCTTGGATTGCAAATTAGAATCGCCTTAGTTTTGGGCGTGATTTCCATTTCAAAATTTTCCATCGGAGGCAATCCGAAACCATCTTCTATGGAGGCTGTAATGGGTTTTACCACCACATTGCCCGAACGGGAAAATCCATTATAATTCGCATAGAATGGTTCTGGGACTATTATTTCATCTCCCGGATCAAAGCAGCTATTCATGACGAAACTAATTGCTTCAGAAGCACCTGATGTCACTATGATTTCGGAAGAATCAATCTTGACCCCTACCCTATCATAGTATTCTGAAATCTTATCCCTATACCATTCATATCCTTCTGATGGAGAATACGAAAGCACTTCAAGGTTTGCATCTGTAATTGCTTGGAAAGCTGCTTTGGGAGTCTTAATATCCGGTTGCCCGATATTGAGGTGATAAATTTTCGTTCCTCTCTTTTTTGCGGCATCTGCAAAGGGAACAAGTTTCCTTATTGGTGAAGCAGGCATATTTGCCCCTCTATTAGAAATTTTAGGCATGGTTTGATTTTTTTGAAGTTTGTAGAACCAACAAACTCAACTGCCGCAAAAATATAAAAAGCCACCAAGGATTTCCCTGATGGCTTTTATTATTTTTATTATTTCTCGATTATTTTCCGGGAGCGAATATGCTAGGTGCACTTTTAGGCACTGCGTCCGGCTCAACTGGCTTAGGTATGACTTTTCCTTTGATAGTCAAAATCCTCTTTTTCCCAGCAGCATCCGTACCTTCATTTGTTGTTATCGTTACTGTTTTTGTGAATGCATTCATTCTATTCGTAGCGTAACGCACTTTGATTTGAGAAGACTCACCTGGCATGATAGGCTCTTTCGCATATTCAGGAACAGTACATCCACAGCTACCTTTTGCATGCTTGATGACTAAAGGCTCAGTCCCGTCATTAACGAAATTGAAATAACGGTAAGGATCAGAGTCCTGCTCAATTGTACCATAATCAACTACGGTAGTTTCTAAATTCATATGAGGTCCTACAACTTGTTCGACCGCTTCGGGCTTAGTTATAGTAGTATTTTTCTTAGTATTCTCTTTGGTTTGGGCAATCATAGATGCACTGAATCCTATTGTCAAGCAAAAAATTAATAAAGCGAACTTTTTCATTTTTATAATAATTTAATTGTTATTAATATTTGATTTGTATTTTAACTGTATTAGTTAGACGCAAAGATAAGTGAATAGATAACTTCTTTG
>JAHDHJ010000022.1 GCA_020631375.1 Saprospiraceae bacterium
GGAATCATCCTAAATCAGTTCCTTATTATATATGAACAAAGGGTCAGACTTTAAAATAAAAGTCCAAACCAAGTTTTTTCAACTTACACACTTTAAAGGATAGTGTTTTTTTAAATAAATTATTTCTTTGTTTCCATTAATTCAATAGTAATTTTAGTATTGTTTATATTTGTATAATCTAGTTTTACAAAACCATATTGAGTATTAAAATAAGAAACCAATTTAGTAGTTCCATAATCGGTATAACCCAATGCCGTTATCTCATAACATTCAATTTCGCCAAAAGAACTATTTACACTTAAAAAATCGGTTATCTCATATTCACAATTAAGTTCTAAATTACCTTCCCAAACCAGCCACCTTTCATCTGACCACTCTTCACCACTTGGTCTTAGGTAATTCCATTCCCATCTTGTTCCTATTTCATATGGTGCCTGGATAAAAGGAAAAGGATTTAGTTCCAATATTCTAAACATCATCTGTCTTGGCGGATGCATCCATACATTTTTTTCGTTTTCAATCAGTCCGGTAATCTCTCCTATTTCCTTATCATTATTCTTCGATTCATAAAAATAATCAAAAACGGTTTGGTTATAATCAGGTATAATTTTAATAAATGGGGCTAATCCAGGCTTAATTTTTTGATTTATTGTTTTAATAGTTTTATTTGATGCATCGCCTTTCAATACATAACTCCAAGCCTTGTTCTGTTCTATTGGAGTTGGTAAATCTAATGCCCCATCTTCTAACTCAAAATAATATTCATCTCCCAATGTATCTTCAAATATAAATGAATATTTTAGTACGTTACATATTTCATAAATCTCATTATTTCCATTATACCTATTCTGATCAGTCACAGCTTCATCAAACTCTTCTACGAATATTCCGTCCTCTAAAACAATTTCATGTTCATGGCTTTGCAGCATTTCGCAATTCTTCCTTCTACATCCAAAAATTAAGACAACAGCAATTAGATAACTAAGTCCTAAAATAATTCTACTATAATTTTTCATTGGTATTTCTTTTTTTCTTTAGTGAAACGTTAAAAATAAGCTCTGCCAAAAATTACGCAGGGGTTTTGTGGTTTAACAAGTCAAAAATAGTCGAATTTATCGGGACAAATTCAAGATTTTTGGCGATGTTCAAACTGCAAAAGATCAAGTAATTTGGTGGATGTTATTTTTTATCTTTCACTTAGCTTTTCTTTTTCTGTTTTAGTTAGGTTTGGATGACTGATTTTTATAGTTTTTATTTTATCTATACCATTCGGAATTCCTTTAATATTTTCTCGCCAAGATTGAAATTCAACATATTCCAAACAGGGCATTTTTGAAAAATTCAATTGAGACAAATCAAGCTCACAAAAAGTATGCGCTCCAGTCTGAAAATATGACAAACATTTCAAATCCTCAAAATCTGACGGAAAAGTATCAAATCCTGAAAAATTTAATTTAACCTCTTTAAGTTTGGGCATCTGGTTAAAAGATTTTAAGCCTATAAATTTCGTCTTATTCGCATGGATTACTTCAATGTTCTTTATCCATTTCGTGTACTCACTAAACTCAAATCGCTCTTCTTCCGCCTTTAGAATTCGTAGATTCGGAAATATTTCAAGCCCCTGAACATTTTTGTGATTAATAGCCTCCAGATAAATACTCTCAACATGTACAAAAATTGACATTTCCGAAGGAATTGTATCAAAATCTCTTAACCTCAAGGATTTGATTTTTAATCTGGCTGGATTATTAATCCATTTTGTAAGGGAATCCAAATTAAATACTTTACCATTATTTGAAAATGTCAAGTCTGTATTATATTGCTTGAATTTTTCCGCAACCCATTTTACAGTTACAAGTATTTTCAATAACAGCTTGAGTATCCTCTATTGAACTGGAATCAGAATTCATTCTTGATTCCGATTCTTTAATAGTTTCCTCCAATATTATTTGATTGTTAGACTTATCTTCATTTTTTTGATAACAACTATGAAAAATCAGTATAATTAATAATATCCCAAGTATTTTCTTAATCATTTTCCATTTTCAACTAATTTAAAAATAACCTAATTGATTATAAAATTAGTATAAATATTATAATGCTTTACAAAAGCGACTTATAATAGAATTACGAATGGTTTTTTATGAGAGACCAATTTGAGGTTTTGAATAATTGGGCTATCATCAATAATTCGTAATAATCTCTAATACGAGCTATTCTTTTGGAACTAATTCCAGTAAATATTAGTTACTTCTCAAAAAAAGGAAATGATAAAACCTAAGAAATTAAATCCAGGAGATAAGATAGCTAGCATTTCTCTTTCTTGGGGAGGTGCCGGAGATATTCCTCACAGATACCAAACCGCAAAAAAACAATTACAAGAAAATTTCGACCTCCAAGTCGTCGAAACTAAAAATGCCTTAAGATCTGCAGAGTGGATTTATAAAAACCCTAAGGCAAGGGCAGATGATTTAATAGAAGCCTTATCTGACCCAAGTATCAAGGCAATATTCACCAATATCGGAGGAGAAGAAAGCATCCGTACCCTACCCTATATCGACCTCGATGTAATAAAAAACAATCCTAAGATATTCCTTGGATTCTCAGATTCAGGTGTCACTCATTTTTGTTTTTACAAAGCAGGTGTAACTTCCTTTTATGGTACATCAATGCTAGTAGGTTTTGCAGAAAATAACGGCATGCATTCTTATCAGATTAATGATATTAAGAATACATTATTTTCAAGCAAACCAGTCGGTAGGATTCTTCCCAATACAAACGGTTGGACTTCGGAACGATTAGAATGGTTTGTTGAAGAGAATCAATATATTTCAAGGAAACTGGAACCATCAACTGGGTGGAGATTCCTCCAAGGTTCAGGCATTACCCAAGCACCATTATTAGGCGGATGCCTAGAAGTTTTGGAGTTTTTAAAAGATACGGATTTCTGGGTCAGACCCAATGATTGGAAAGGAAAAATAATGTTCATAGAAACATCCGAAGTCAAAATGAAACCTGAAAATTTCAGGTGGATAATTAGGAACTATGCCGCTTCCGGAATATTAAAAAACATTGCTGGATTAATCGTAGGACGACCTTATGACAATCTATATTGGAAAGAATTTGATGATACATTAATTCAAGTAATAAAGGAAGAAGAGGGTTTGGATTCCTTACCTATTATTACAGGAATGGATTTTGGACATACTTGTCCTACTTTCACTATTCCCCTTGGAATTATGGGGGAAATTAATTGCGACAAACAGACTTTTTCCATTATTGAAAACGCCTTGATTGATTGATTATGGTTCATGTTAAATTAAAAAATAATCAGGAATTAATTATTCGGGAAGCAGAAAAAGATGATGCGGAAGAATTAATAATATCAGTAAAAAAAATAGCAGATGAAACCACTTTCCTCACCTTTGAAGCTGATGAATTTACGCTTACAAAAACAGAAGAAGAAAAAATAATAGCAGAAAGCCATGCTTCGGATAATCGGATTTTTTTATTGGCAATATTAAATGATAAAATAGTCGGATTCATCAAAGTGGATGCCAATCAGAAAAAAAGATGCAAACATCTCGCATCCTTTGGAATCGGAGTCCTAAAAGAACATTGGAACAAGGGAATAGCAAAACATTTAATCCAAGAAATGCTCAAATGGGCAAAAGGAACCCAAATCCTAAGAAAAATAAATCTGGGAGTCCAGTCTAATAATTTAGCTGGCATCCATCTCTATAAAAAAATGGGTTTCCAAGAAGAGGGAACAGAAAGAAGAGGTGCTTTGATCTACGGAGAGTTCTACGATGTAATTCTAATGGGTCTCTTAATCGATTGAATTCAATTATGGGTATAATATAGTTTTATATACAGAACTAGATTTAATCAATTTTCGTCCCTATTTCCATATAAACTATCCTAATATGTAAAAAAACTTAGTTTAATTTAAAAATAAAGCCCTAAAATTATATAAAACAGCCTTTTTAAACTAATTTGGTATATTTTATGGGTGTATAGAGTTGCCCCTTATTGTTTCCAAACAAAACAATAGAAAATTCACATTAAGACAAAGAACTATATTTTAATTTCCATTGTTTAAGAAAGAAAGATTATCCAAATGTCGCAAGGGTTTGATCCACATTTTATAAAATACAAGTTCAGAGACTTAAAAGTATATTCTTCCACTGAGTGGTTGGCTGACAATAAGAAAAAATATCGTCAGGTCTTCGACCGTTTTGATACTACCTATATCTACGCCGAATTATCATTTTACAATAAACAATTCGACCAGGAAGATTGGGAAATCGAAGTGGAACTCAAATGCTATTCCATAAAACGGGGTAGAAAAGAGGTCTGTAGCCTACCTTTCCGTAGAAAAGTCAGCAAATATGATAATGTGGTTTACATCCGTGAAGGATGGGGGAACCAGAAAGAAGGCGCTTTTTGGAAAAAAGGCACTTATTATTGGGAAGCATGGATAGAAGGCGTAAAAGTTGCTACCAAATATTTCTATGTAGAAGATACGGGAAAAGAAGCCGAGCGAGGTAACAATCCATACATAGATATCAAGAGCTTAAAACTATATGAAGGCTCTTTTGATGATCGCCCGGAATTCGAAAGGAATTATTACAAGGTATTCAGCAATGAAGAAACCCGCTACGTTTATGTGGAAATCGTATTAAAAAACGAATACACGGAAAAAGCCTGGCAATGCGAACTCTTTACCAAATTCTACAATAACGCCAAGGAACTCAAAGGGCAAGTCGTCCGGCTCCAAAGAGTGGAAAAGAAAGATGAGATCATCAAGATCACCGCCGGATGGGGTTCCAATGTAAAAGGTTCTTGGAGAAAGGATTTATACACTGCCGAAATCATTTTCATGGATAGGCTCCTTGCCGTAGTTCCATTTGAGGTAGGCGATGATTTTGTAGAAGGCACTCCGGGAATATGGTTTCCTGACAAACAGACCACTTTTATCCAAACAGAAGACGACGACAATGAAAGCTTTGAGGATGTTATCGGCAAGCTAGACGCACTGATTGGACTGGATGCCATCAAGGCAAAAGTAAGGGATCATGCCAGTTATATCCAGTTCCTCCAACTAAGAAAGAACAAAGGTTTCAAGGAAATAGATAAAATCGATGTGCATTCTGTTTTCATTGGCAATCCGGGAACAGGAAAAACGACTGTAGCCCAAATGATGGGCAAATTGTATAAAAAAATGGGATTACTCTCCAAAGGACATGTCCATGAAGTGGATCGGGTCGATTTGGTAGGTGAATATATCGGGCAGACTGCCCCAAAAGTAAAGGAAGCCATAGAAAAGGCAAGAGGTGGCGTACTTTTCATTGACGAAGCTTACGCACTGGCTCGTTCCAATGATGATAGCAAGGATTTCGGACGGGAAGTGATCGAAATTTTAGTGAAGGAAATGTCGAATGGTATTGGAGATATGGCAGTCATTGTGGCTGGTTACCCCAAGGAAATGAAGCATTTCTTGGATTCCAACCCGGGTTTGAAGTCAAGGTTTAAAATTTTCTTTGAATTTTCAGATTATCTTCCTCAGGAACTGTCCAAAATCGCATCTTATGCCTGTATAGAAAAAGGTGTCAAACTGACTTATCCCGCCAAGACCAAAGTCGATGAAATCATCACGGAAGCTTATCGGAATCGAGATAGGAGCTTTGGAAATGCCCGTTTCGTTTATGACATTATAGAAAAAGGAAAAATCCAATTGGGCTTGAAGGTCATGAGTAATGAACAGCCACATATTCTAGGTGACAACGATTTATCAACCATTACTAAGGCTGACATAGAACGAATTGATTTAAAACAAAAGAAACAATTACCCAAAATCCCAATAGACAAAGACCTTTTGCATGCCGCAATGAAAGAATTAGATCACCTCATAGGAATGAAAACCGTAAAGGAACAAATCCGTGAAATGGTGCAACTCGTACAATTTTTCCAAGAATCCGGAAAAAATGTATTGAACAACTTCTTTCTCCATACGGTTTTGGTTGGTAATCCGGGAACGGGAAAAACGACCATTGCAAGAATATTGACCAAGATTTATAAAGCATTGGGTATTCTCGAAAGAGGACATATGATAGAAACGGATCGTCAAGGCTTGGTCGCTGGTTTTGTGGGACAAACTGCCATAAAAACAGCAGAACAAATAGACAAGGCAATGGGCGGCGTACTATTCATAGATGAAGCTTACGCCTTGACATCCATGGGTTCAGGAGGGCAATCCCACGGTGATTTCGGAAACGAAGCCATCCAGACCTTGCTGAAAAGGATGGAGGACCACAGAGGAGAATTCTTCGTATTCGTAGCGGGTTATCCCGACAATATGGAAGAATTTCTCAAAACCAATCCAGGCTTACAATCGAGATTCGACAAGGTATTGAAATTCGAGGATTATGAACCCTCCGAACTTGTGGATATTGCCATGCAAATGCTTGAGGAAGAAGGATTGAAACCGGATAAAAAGGCAAAGGATCATCTTTCCAAATATCTTGCATATGTTTATGAATTCAGAGATAAATATTTCGGAAATGCAAGGACAGTAAGGAGTATTATCACTGCTGTAATCATGAACCATAATTTGAGGCTATCCCTCATGCCTAAGGAAGATAGAACCGATCTTGCAGCTAAAATCATTACTTATGAAGATGTAGCGACCTTCAAAACGGAGAAGGATGAATTTTCATTTTCCAACAAGAAAACCATTGGTTTCAAAAGTATCGGTGGAGGAAGTCCGAAAAGTGGTTGAAGTCGTTAAATAATGTATAAAAAAAGGGAAAGCGGATTGTTTTACAATATTGCTTTCCCTTTTTTTATATTTTTATGTTTTTGACTATCCCAATTCTTAAAGATACCATGATTTGAAGTCAGGGTATCCATTGGGCAATTCTATTAAATAATATCATTCAACACAATTCATTTCAATGAAAAATCTATTTAATCATTTATCCTTTTCTTTTATTATTCTAATTTTAGTTTCTTCTTGCAATAATAAAATAAATAGCAGCGAAGAAGAAAATACCGGCTTCGCAATAGAAACAGAATTTCTTTTGAAAAAAGAAGAATCCGCTAAAATGAAAAATGAGGATTTAAGTATTTCCGTTTTGGAAATAAAAGATTCAAGATGTCCCGTAGGTGTGAATTGTATAAGGGCGGGAGAAATTAAATTCAATATTATTATCAAAAATAAGGATAAGGAAAAAACAGTTGAATTATCCCATCCTGCAAAAAAAGGTAGCCGCTTAATAGACAATATTAATTTCGAAGGATATAATATTAAATTAATAAAAGCCAACCAAGCAAATAAAGGAAATATGGATGATAATGCAACTTTGGGCGGAATTTTTATGGTCAGTCCGGAAAAATCATCCAACGAGAATAGCAATAATTATTAAATATGAAATTCGGTAAATCGGATGATATTAGTCAGGTAGATTTTTCTATTCCTCCCGACCCTATTGGCTCTGGATTAATTTTAAATCATTTGGAAAAAAGGGATACGGCACCAAGAGTATTCATCGGTGCGACCGGATGGGGAATGAAAGAATGGGTAGGTCAATGGTATCCTAAAGGAACAAAGCAAAAAGGATATTTATCAGCTTATGGAAAACAGTTCAATACCATTGAATTAAATACCACCCATTATCGTATTCCCAATATCGAACTTACCACAAAATGGCATCGGGAAACACCGGAAGATTTTGTTTTTTGTCCGAAGATTCCGCAGACGATTAGCCATAGTCGGGAATTGGGATTGGGAGGAGAACACATTGAAATATTCTCTAGGGAAATCAAAGAATTAAAAAATAAATTGGGCTGTTGTTTTATGCAAATGCCTCCGTATTTTAATTTGGATAGAATTAAAATACTGGAAAGGTTCTTATCCGAATGGGATGTTGAAATTCCTTTGGCATTGGAAGTGCGACATGCAGATTGGTTCAAGGATCATTCCCAAGGAGAAGAATTATTTAAATTATTGCAAAAATATAATATTTCAACCGTCATTACAGATGTGGCAGGCAGGCGTGATGTTTTGCATATGAGACTCACCACGGATATTGCAATGATTCGGTTCGTAGGAAAGGGTTTGGTCGATTCTGATTATACCAGAATAAATGATTGGGTAGAAAGAATTAAATATTGGTTCAGTAAAAATCTGAAAACGGTTTATTTTTTCACTCATGAACCGGACAATATCCTCTCTCCGGAATTAGCAGAATATATGACCATGAAAATTAAGGAAATTATTCCGGAAGCCATTGTCAGAGGTCCGAAAAAAGTAAAACAACAAATAAGTTTGTTTTAATCAATTGAATAAGTTTTTCGCCCAAAACAATATATTGTTAGGATTCATGAAAAACACGAATAAAAGGAATTCCAAAACAAATAATCCTTAATCTACTACTAAGCCTAGATTCTACTAGTGCCTTATTTCTTAATATTCCTATCTTTGCAGCTAAAAGATAAAATAGGTTCAAAACCTAATAGGATATATGAGAATAGGAATATTTTTTGGAGGACCGTCTAGGGAACGTGAAATTTCATTCGCCGGAGGGCGGACAGTTTATGACAATCTGGACAAAACACTTTTTGAACCCGTCCCTATTTTCGTGGACAGTTTCAAAAACTTAATCCTTTTGGATTGGCAATTCCTTTATAAAGGAACGATTAGGGATTTTTATCCGCCAGTGGACACACTTCCAGAATCACCGAATGAATTCCAAATCTATATAGAAAGCATAAAGGATATTCCGGAAATAGATTCGATTGTTAATAAGGTCGGTCGGAAAATCGAAACGGATGAATTGGCAGATTTAATAGATTTCGCATTTTTGGCTTTACATGGAGAGTTTGGCGAAGACGGTCAGATTCAAGGATTCATGGAAAGCTTGAACATTCCCTATTCAGGTAGTGGAATCAGAGCATGTTCCATAGGGATGGATAAAGCTTTCCAAAAGAAAATCATGTCCCTAGGCGGCTTTCCCACTCCGGAAGTCATGGTCATAGAAAGGGAAAAATGGCTGAATGGAAACCAAGCAGAAGCCATTTATAAAGAAGCCGTAGAGAAAATAAAATACCCTTTGGTTATTCGTCCGGCAAATCAAGGCTCATCCATAGGGGTATCCATTATTGGAGATGAAAAAGGTTTCCACGGCTTTGTAGAAAAAGTGGATGCCGCTTTTTTCATTGATACTATTTATGCCAAGGATTGGAATCATAAAAGCAAGGAGGAAAAAATCGACGCCATTCGCGAAATCACGGATATCAGAAGCGGTCTGGGTTTCCCTATGCATGATAATAAAGGAAATATTTTCCATCATCCGGAGGAATTATTAATAGCAATGGATGAAACATTGTCCATTGAGAATGAAATCAAACTGCATTCCCATCTCCTAGAACAAAAAGTCATTTTGGAGGGCTTCATCAAGGGAAAGGAATTCTCTTGCATTGTCATCCGGCAAGAAGACGGTTCTATTACGGCATTGCCGCCTACAGAAATTATTAAGGGGTCAGAAGTATTCGATTATCGTTCCAAGTATCTTCCCGGGCTTTCTAGGAAAGTTACACCTATTAATATTCCTAATTCAGACATTGAACAAATCAGAACAGAATGCAAACGATTATTCCAATATCTGGAATTCAATGTCTATGCAAGGATAGATGGTTTTATCAATGATGAGGGAACTATTTTCCTCAACGATCCCAATACGACTTCAGGAATGTTGCCTTCTTCCTTTTTCTTTCACCAAGCAGCAGAAATCGGGCTGAATCCAAGCCAATTCTTGACTTACTTAATTCGTGTTTCCTTACAGGAAAGGAACAACACTAGCCTATCCAAAACCCATCTCCAGACTTTGTTGAATGATCTGGATGGAAAAATACAAGGGCTGAAAACCTCTGATGTCCAAAAAAAGAAAATCGCCATTATCATGGGCGGATATTCTTTCGAGCGACATATTAGTGTGGAAAGTGGTAGGAATATTTTTGAGAAATTAGCCAGTTCGGATAAATACGATCCGGTTCCTGTTTTCCTATCGGGAAATGCAGAAGAATTCCAATTGTATCAGATTCCCATCAATTTGATGCTCAAGGATAATGCAGATGATATCAGGGATAAGATATTGAATTTCAAAAAGCATCCTTTAGTAGAAAAAATAAAAGAAGAATGCCATTTGCTTACGCAAAAATATGCTTCCGCCAATATGGTTTTTGAACCCAAGGAATTATCCATTTATGAATTGGCGGATTTAGTCGATGGTGTTTTCATTGCCTTGCATGGCAGACCGGGCGAAGATGGTACGATCCAACAAGAATTGGAAAAAGTAGGATTGCCCTATAATGGTTCCGGTCCGGATTCTTCCCATATTACCATTAATAAATATGATACCTTACAACTCCTTAAACAGCATGGTTTCAGCGTAGCTGAACAATATTTGAGCTATCGGGATGCTTACATTGAAGATAAGAATAAGGAATTGGATAAGATTGAATCCCAATTCAGCTATCCTTTTATTGCCAAACCTGTGGACGATGGTTGTAGTTCTGCGGTAAAAATGATTAAGAGTCGGGAGCAAATGGATGCTTTTTTCGAAACCATTTACAGGAAAGAGGAAGCATTGCCCGAAAAGGCAAGAAAAATATTGAACCTTGCGTTCAAGGAAGAATTCCCGATTAAGGATGTCGTTTTGATAGAAGAATTAATATCAAGGAAAAATGCCAAACATTTCTTGGAAGTAACCGGTGGAATGTTGACCCACCAAAAAGAAAATGGATGGACTTATGAAATATTTGAGCCATCGGAGGCTTTAGCTGGTGGAGAGGTATTATCTTTGGCAGAGAAATTCCTAGCTGGGGAAGGCCAGAATATCACACCCGCCCGTTTTTCAAAGGAGAAAGGAGCATATGAAGCCATCGCCAGCCAAGTGAAAAACACCTTGGAAAGAGCAGCCAAAATATTGAATGTCAAAGGATATTGCCGGATAGATGCATTCGTGAGGATATTTGAAGATGGAAATGTAGAGACATTGATTATTGAAGTCAATTCCCTACCGGGAATGACTCCCGCTACTTGTATTTTCCACCAATGTGGGATCAATGGTTATAAACCTTTTGAATTTATTGATAAAATTTTAGAATTCGGTTTCAATGAGCGAAACAAACAATACCAAGCCTAGTTTTTTTAAGAGGCTTTTCATTTTCGGAACCACTCCACGGGTGGCACTTAATTTGGTAGGCATGTTATTGGCTACGGGCATCTTTCTTTGGCTGACATTCGGCATGTTGAAATGTATGTCGAATCATGGACAAACTTACGAAGTGCCTGATTTTACGGATCAGGATGTAGGTGATGTTTTGGAAGAACACAAGAATTCCCGTTTTGAGATTGTCATCAATGATACGACATTCGTTTATGGGAAAGACCTTGGCATTGTTCTACACCAAGACCCAAAACCGAGGGCGAGGGCAAAGGAGGGACGTTTGATTTACCTTACGGTGAATAGCGACAAGATGCCCAAATGTGAAATCCCAAGGTTATATGGAACGAATTATAAGCATGCTATCCGATATTTGAATACACTAAAATTCAAGCATGAAATTATCAAAAGGGTCATTGATTCCGAAGCTCCGGGAACGGTAAAGGAAGTTATTTTCAATGGTAAGACTGTGGATGGTGAAGATGGTTTTGAAGCCAAACATGCAATGGCTAGAGTCGGTGATAAAATCGAATTGGTGATTTCCGAAGAGTTCGATGCCGGTCCGACACAGGTTCCGGACTTGCTTTGTCTAACCTATGCCGAAGCTAGGTTCAAAATCCGATCGGGACATGATCTGATGCTCGGAAATATCACTGTCGATGGAACGGTCCGAGATTCTGCTTCTGCTTATGTTGTTGCGCAATTCCCACATTATGCTCCAGGGCAGTTCATAAAGACTGGTGACCAGATCGATTTGCGCTTATCTCAAAAAAGGCCCAAACATTGTGGTGCTGAAGGTGTGGGAGATTATTTTCCGAACCATTCTTCCGACCCTGATGGAAGATGGTAGTTTTATTGCGGATTTATCCGCAATAAGTCGATAGTTGGATAGTCGATAGACCATAGCGTATTTTTCACTATGGTCTATCGACTATCCAACTATCGACTTTATACTTTCATTCAAAAAAAAGAAATATCTCCGGCACCCTCCCGAATAATAATTGCCTCATTCCCTGTATAATCAACAATTGTTGAGGGTTCATTGCTGCCATAGCCCCCATCAATAATCATATCAACCAATTTTTCATATTCCTCATTGATTTCATATGGATCCGTATGGTATTCTAAAAAGTCATCATCACTTTTTAGTGAAGCAGAAAGCAAGGGTCGTCCTAATTCTTCGATAATCGCTTTGGTAATATTATTATTCTGTATTCTAATTCCTACTGTTCTTTTTTTATTCTTGAACATTTTGGGTACTTCCCCACTTGCTCTTAAAATATAAGTATAGGGTCCGGGCAATGTTTTTTTCATTGCCTTAAAGGCTTGGTTACTAAAAGGAAGTGTATAATTAGCCACATGGCTCAAGTCATTACAAATAAAAGAGAAATTGGCTTTTTCCGGTTTCAAACCCCTTAATCTACATATTTTCTGATAGGCTTTCTGGTTATAAATATCACAACCCAAACCATATACCGTATCTGTCGGGTAAATGATAACTCCACCTTTTTCCAATACGGAAACGACTTGCTTTATTTTTCTTTTATCCGGATTGTCTGGATTGATTTCTAATAACATGATGCCTTCTTTCTAATAAAAATTAAGAAAAAAGCCAGGTACAAATTTGTACCTGACTAAAAGTTTATCACAAACTCACAATATTGATCCTTTTATTAGACTTTATTACGAATCATTGATTATAGCCCAATTGATCTTTTGAAAATCTACTTCGTTACTTCTTTCAACCGTAGCTAAGGCTACGCTTTTCAAGAAATGCCTTGTACATTTCCAAAATCTCTAATTCGGCTTACATAAAAAACAATTCGTAATAAAGTCTATTCTAATCCCAAATTTTTTTTACAACGTATAGAGAAAAAGTACTCTACCCGATGTTTTTTTATATTCAAGAACCCAACTCGCCACGCCAAGGCGTGGTGTTTGTTCACCTTGAAATACTGTTCGGACGGAGTGTTTCAGGTGAACAAACACCTGAAACGGCAGTTATTTTAAAAACCATCGGATAGAGTAGAGAAAAAGATATTCAAATTCCTTATTGATAAATATATATAAATCCTAAGAAAAAAAGGAATATTAAATAGAAAATTTCTTTCTCAAATTCTGATAAGTCCGTTTTCCGAATAATTTTGTCAGAATATCATCCATATCCTTTTCCATTTCCGATTTACTAGATTCCTTTCCATTAAACAATGTCAGTTTAATGTCTTGTTCTCTTTTCAGCGACCAAGTCATTTTAGAAAGGACAAGTATGTTTTCAGGCTTCAGCCTAAAGCTATATTCCAAACTATCGACTTCTTTCCATATTTTCAGAATCAATTTCAAGTCTGCATTCGACCATTTCTCAATATCCGGCTTAAACCTAGAAGCATTTTTCTTCAAGAATACGTCTATAGCTTCCCCTTCTAGAACATCCCTATAATAATATTTTCCAAATGATGCATTATGGATGGGACTCATTTTTTCATAATAGATGGATTCCTTATTGAACAATTTTTGGAACTGCTTAAGTTTAGTATCATCCTTTTGTTCTTCCTTAGAAATATACCTTAGGATTTTTTCTCCCGATTCATTCAATAAGGTTCCTTTCATGGTATTAAATCCTAATGCCTTAAGATTCTTATGCATTTTGAAAATCTTATCCAGGCCTCCGGTAGAAGTCGTAACGATTTTCTTAGGTTTCGTAGCGACCGCAGCTTGCGGTTTAGCAAAATCCTGATTATTTTTAAGTTCTACTGGCTTTTTAGGTTTATGAGGTTCTACTTTGGGAACATAAACCGCTTTTTGTTTTGGGGCTTCCAATACCTCCACCTTAGCAGATACTATTTCATTATTAAAACTTCCACTATTGATATCAGCAGCGGAAACCATAGGAATATCTGTTTTCTTATCCAATTCTTGTTCCAATCGAATCGTGTCCATTACTTCGGTAATATTCCAAAGAACAACTTCCTTGGGAATATTCAAAACTTCGGCTTTCTTCGTGAATAAACGCTTATACTCTTCTTCTTTTACAGGATCTACACAAGTCCCTCTGATTTCCAACAATAAGGACTCCCTAGCATGCATCGCCTCTCTCCTTGCCCTCAATTGTGACAATCTTTCTGTTTCTTTTCTCTCCGCATCTAGGAATTGCTCGATACCACCAAAACCAACAGAAGAAATATTATCAATAATCTTATCTACTGAGGTTATTCCCTCTGTAGATAATTTATTTTTCAGTTCCAAATCCTTCCTCAGATAATCTTGCAAAACCTGATTGTCAAAGAAAGAACCCATTAGGATCACTTCTTTCAGGTCAGAAGAAGATTGTAGGATTTTAGGGTGGAGATGTTGGTTAAGGATTGTTCTCCTAGAAGAAATCTCGTCTTCATATTCTGCTTTGGAAATGTTTATAGTGGCATTTATCTCAATATCCGGAGATTTCTTATTGACGACATATTTCCCTCCTTTTCCACCCTCTTCTATGCTTTTCAACAAACTATTTTCATCCTCTTGGTCAATGACCAATCCCTCTTTCGCTAATTTTGCAATGATATTGTCCCTCAATTTCAACTGCCCTCCTTTCATGTTCAAATCGGGAAGTTTAGCCAAACTGGATTTACCATTTGGGATATGGGTGAATATCTCACTCCCCTCACCAAAGTTGTATAATAGGATATAACTTGAATTGTCCATCTCTTTCCCTTTTCCTTTCAGATAGGAATTGCCAAAAACATCCTCAAATACAACTCTGATATCATTTGAGAATTCTTTTTTGAAAGAATTGATCTTAAAAGAAATTTCGGTACTGTCATTAGGTAAAATCAAGGCAGTGGAAATAGGTTTGGCAATTTTCCAACCTTTGGATGATGCCGATTTTAGCAATTCCCTTAGACAATCATTGATCTGATCAACGCTTTTGGAGTTTTTCAGTACAGTATTACTGTTCTTTCTCCTTAAGAGTGTATGGACACTCTTTCCTGTAAAGATGATAGTGAGTAGCATGTTTTCCCTTTTAGTATGTTCTTGTGCAAAATACCATTTAATTCACCATTTTCAAAGAAAACGGTGGGTTTCATCGAGCAAATGGTTAATTGCTGTCAGTAAAATTAGAAAATATTAATCTTTCACCAAAACAATTTCGTATATAATTTATTTAAATGTTTTATGGTTAAAAATCATAATATGTTCATTTGGAAGAAGCTCAGGATAGATTCCAAACTCAAAATAATGTTTCCTCAATTAGAAAATGGAAAAAAAAGAGGGAGATAATCCGCTTATCTCCCTCTCATACAATACAAAAAGCAAGCCCATACTATGCCAAACTTATGGAAACCAAATCCACAACTCCTTGGATAATATATTGTACCCCGATTGCCATTACTAAGAATCCCATTAAGCGGGAAATCGCTTTCAATCCTGCAACGCCCAATAATTTATTAAGCTTAGGCGCTAACAATAATACTCCGACTGCAATCCCTCCCATTGCCAAAATAGAAAGTACTATAATAAGCTTTTGTCCGAATTCCGGAGTTTCCAGGTACAAACTCAACAACAAGGAAATTGATCCCGGACCGGATAGCATTGGCATAGCCATAGGAGCAAAAGAAATATCATCCTTTTCCAATGCCTCTTTCCTTACCTTATTATTGATTCTATTCTCAGCAAATTTGCCATTGAGTAAGGAATATCCCGAACTTAGGATAACCAATCCTCCGGCAATCCTTAAGGCATTCACATCTATACCAAAAAAACTAAGGATATAATGTCCCAAAAGAAAAAAGGACACCAATATGGATGTAAACCAAATTCCTGTCTGGATAGCCGTTTTTTTTCTTTCGGCAGCTGTATAATCAGGTGTCAATGCCAAGAATACAGGTACTGCTCCTAATGGGTTCACCAAGGAAAATAATGCCGCCAAAGTGGCAAAGAAAAAGCTCATTCTTTTATATTTTTAAATTTACAAAGACTATTGTACAGCATTGCTGTCCAAAAGGTTTCATTAAACAACAAGTATTTTTTTATTTAACAATTCCTTTAAAATGAATAAAAATCATGCCTATTCTGCCCAATAAGCAAAAACAAATTTCAAGAACTGGTACAAACCTATTATCTTTGGCTACTGGAATTCATGAAACTTCCATCTACAAAACATATTTCATTAAAAACCAAACACTTATGCGTTTCACTTGGTATGGTCAGTCCACTTTTGTAATTGAATTTGGAGGTAAGAAGCTACTTACAGATCCTGCTTTGTCGGTAAACCCACTCGCAAAAGATTTAAATATTGATGATTTAGAGGCGGATTATATTTTAATTTCCCACGGACACGGCGACCATGTTGCGGATTTGGAAAAAGTAGCAGAAAGGACCGGAGCTACCATTATTTCCAATTATGAAATCGTTTCTTACTATGGAGCCAAGGGATTCAAGGGACATCCGATGAATCATGGAGGAAAATGGGATTTTGAATTCGGTACTGTTAAATATGTGAATGCTGTTCATTCCAGCGTAATGCCGGATGGCACATATGCAGGGAATCCGGGTGGGTTTGTTGTTTGGGGGGATGAGGGTTGTTTTTATTTTGCGGGAGACACTGCCTTGACATGGGACATGAAATTAATTCCTCTGACTTGTCCGAAATTGGATGTAGCCATTCTACCTATTGGAGATAATTTCACTATGGGTTTCGAAGATGCGACTATTGCCAGTAATTTTGTTGAGTGCGACACTGTCATCGGTTCGCATTATGATTCTTTTCCATATATTGAGATCAATCATGATGATGCAAGGAATGCTTTTTCTAAAAAAGGGAAAAAATTGATTTTACCCGAATTGGGCGAAACGATTACTATATAAATTGCGATGTATCGCAATCATTAATTCATTTAGGGTCTGTTTGAAATTATACATTGGCTTTAAGCCAATATTAAACATACCCAATAGTCATATTATATTGAATGGGTAAGGTCATTACCATAGCTAACCAAAAAGGCGGGGTCGGAAAAACGACTACGGCAATCAATCTAGCTGCCAGCCTGGCTATTTTGGAAAAAAAGGTCTTATTAATAGATGCAGACCCTCAAGCCAATTCATCATCGGGAGTGGGTATAGATGTGGAAGAATTGGAATATAGTATTTATGACTGTATGGTCAATGATATAGAACCCAATGAAGTCATAGTCGAAACGGATACGCCTAACCTTTCTCTCCTCCCCTCCCATATTGATTTGGTGGGTGCGGAAGTGGAACTTATCAGTACATGGCAAAGAGAGTATATTGTCAAGAAATTCGTTGATAAAATCAAGGATGACTATGATTATATTATCATTGATTGTCTTCCATCTTTGGGATTGGTAACTGTGAATGCCCTCACTGCTGCGGACTCCGTATTGATACCCGTACAATGTGAATTCTTCGCTTTGGAGGGATTGGGCAAATTATTGAATACCATCAAACTCGTCAAGAAACAGCTCAATACCGATTTACAGATTGAAGGTATTCTTCTTTCCATGTATGACAAGAGATTGAGGTTGGCTAATGAGGTTGTGAGTGAGGTTAAGGAACATTTTAAGGAGCAGGTTTTCAAAACGATTATCCACCGCAATGCCAGATTAGGGGAAGCACCTAATTTCGGAAAACCGGTCGCCTTATATGATGCGACCTCCAAGGGAGCCATTAACTTCTTTAATCTTTCCAAGGAAATCCTAATCAATAATAAGGATACTGTCAAGAAAAAGAAAAGCAAGGAAAAGGAAAAAGATACACCCATTAAGTAGATGCAACTTAGATAATAAAAAAACTGAAGCAATAGGAAATAACATGGCAAAAAAGAGACGAGACGTAGGTAAGGGAATCAAGGCAATCTTATCCAATATTGAAAATGAGGTTAATGATGCGCCGGAATCCATAGTCAAGGAATTGGCAGGAACGATAGCGAACATACCTGTTTCGCAAATAGAGGTGAACCCATACCAACCGAGAACCGAGTTCAATGAGGAAGCTTTGGCAGCCTTATCACAATCCATTTCGGTACATGGTCTCATCCAGCCGATCACCATACGGAGACTCGAAAAAGATTCTTATCAGCTTATCTCGGGCGAAAGAAGATTCCGTGCTTCGCAAAGGGCAGGACTCAAGGAAGTCCCCGCTTATATCCGTTTGGTAAACGATCAGGAAATGATCGAAATGGCTTTGGTGGAAAATATCCAGCGAGAGGATCTGAATGCGATTGAAGTTGCGATAACTTACCAAAGGCTGATTGAGGAATGTAAATTGACCCATGAATCGTTGGCAGAAAGAGTGGGAAAAAGCAGAACGAATGTCACGAATCACCTAAGGCTGCTAAAATTGCCTCCCGAAATCCTACAATCCGTAAGGAAAAAGGAAATTACGATGGGACATGCAAGAGCTTTGGTGGGTATTGATGATTTGGCATTCAAATTCGGTTTATTCAGAAAGGTTATCAATGAGGAATTGTCCGTAAGGAAAACAGAACAACTTGCTAAGGATTACCTTGAAAAAAACAATCTAAGAAAAGCAAGTGGAAAAAAAGATAGTTTACCTTTAGAATATAAAGAGGTAAAGGATAGAATCAGCAGCCATTTTGGTGCGAAAACCAATATAAAGCTAGGAAAGGACGGAAAAGGTCAAATCATTATGAATTTCAATTCTACGGATGATTTGAACAGGATTATAGATATTATGGAAAATGAATAAAAATTATTTTCTAATTATTATACAATTATTGGAACTTAATTATCTTTGCATTCGCTTATACAAATGTAGTATGGGTTTAGATAAATATGGTAGTTGTAGCTCAGTTGGTTAGAGCACCGGTTTGTGGTTCCGGGGGTCGTGGGTTCGAATCCCATCTTCTACCCTACAGTTTTGAAGCCAGTCCCGAAGGACTGGCTTTTTTTGTTGCCCTAAATAAATCCCCTACGTCAATTCTGGTAGTTTATTTATTAGGTTGCTCCCTTGTATGAATTCCTATATTTGAAATAGACAATCAATAGGATATCTGATTTCCAGTCCTTTATATTTCTGAAAGAATATTATTAGTAATTTCTATCATATTAAATATGGATAATTCAATTTTTAAATTGTAATTTTACAAAAAACATATCATTCAACATCTACAAATATTTCCTTTCATTTAAACAAGCATAATGGCACTAAATTTGGGGCATTTTAAAAGTTAGGAAAATAAAAAATTGGAACTGTAGATTTAGCAAACCTAATAATCTTTCTAAAATAATCGCAAACCACCGATTTTATGACAAAAAGAATCCTTACACTTGGAACTGTACTAATATTATTAGTCGGCATGATATTCCTATTACAAAAAGATACTAAATCAGCCGAACAAGTATTATTATCCCATACAGGACACAATCATGGTAACAGTGGCTATTGTAAAGTCCCCGCCCATCCTGGCCTTGCCAGTCTACCCCAGCCCGATGGTTCAGAGATACAAGCATATATAAAAGGTAATCAAGCAGTGCATTATCTAAGGACAACCGATGGATATACCTTGTTAAGGGACAGTGACGGTTACTATAAATATGCCATCTCCTCTGAAAAAGGAAACCTGGTTCCATCTACAATCATTGCAAGCCCGATAGCAAACCGTAGCCAAGAAGAAAAGAATTTCTTGGCTGGCACAAAAAAAGAACTTGGCTATACAAGCACTACCCTTTCCAAAAAGAAAGAGGCTTATAATAACAGATTAGCCGCAGCAGCTCAAGAGCCACATAGTGTTTTCCCATCTACAGGAACCCGCAAAGCTTTGATGCTTTTAATAGATTATCCAGATCAGCCTTTCACTTTCTCTAATGCTGCAATCGATAATATGATGAACCAAACAGCTTATAGTGTAAATGGAGCATCGGGTTCATTTCGAGAATATTATATGGAAACTTCCTATGGTGATTTGGTTATTAACACAGATGTTTTAGGTTGGTACACAGCTGCAAATAATCGGGCATTCTATGCGAACAGCCCAAGTCCGACTGACTTGGTACGTGAAGCCGTAGATGCAGCAGAATCAGCAGGAACTGATTTCTCCCAATATGATGGTGATGGTGATGGTGAAGTAGATGTAGTAATGGTCATTCATTCAGGAAGAGGGGAAGAAGAGTCAGGTGATGCGGATGATATTTGGTCGCACCGTTGGGCACTTTCAGCAGGAGGAAATAGTGTAACTTATGATGGGAAACTCATCAATGACTACATCATCCAACCCGAAAAATATGGTGCTACGAATATTACCAATATCGGAGTGGTTGTTCATGAATTCGGACACGCTTTAGGGTTGCCGGATCTATATGATACAAACGGCGCTACTGACGGAGAAGGTAATGGTGCAGGAGATTGGTGCGTAATGGCTGCAGGAACATGGAATAATAGTGGTAAGACACCCGCCCATATGAGCGCTTGGTGTAAGGAACAAATGGGATGGGGAACACTCAGCACACTATCCTCAGCTACCAGTATTACAGGTATGGATTATTGGGAAAATGCAGGAGAATATTATAAAATCCCACTTACCGGCGTAAATGAATATTTCCTAATTTCAAATAGACAAAAACTAGGATGGGATGCTTATATTCCAGGCGAGGGATTGGACATTTGGCACATTAGCCCTTCTGCCATTACAGGAAATGTTGTGAACTCCAATACAAGCCATTATGGTGTCCAACTGGAACAGGCAGATAATCTCAATGACCTGAACAATAATACAGACAATGGGGATACCGGGGATTTATTCCCAGGTTCTACAAATAATGCCACCTTTGATTGCAATAGCTCGCCCAGTTCCGCAACGCATTTAGGTGCAAATTCAGAAGTAAGGGTATATAATATCGCTGAATCAGGAACTAGTATGAGTTTTGATTATTCTACTTGTACTCCTGTATTCCTTGATTGCAGTAGTGCCACTTCAATGAGTTGTAATAATACTTATAATGGCACGACCATAGGTGCGGTGAATAATGTATCCACCTATTCCTGTTCAGCTAATAACATGTCAGGAAATGAAGTAGTCTATGAACTTGTCCTAGCCCAATCAACAGATATTACTATAACACTTTCCGGAACGACAGGTGATTTAGACTTATTCCTACTGAATAGTTGTGCAGAGACCAGTTGTTTGGCTACAGGGGACAATAGCCTTAATTACTTAGCAGGTGCAGGGACTTATTTTCTTGTAGTAGATGGAAAAAACGGAGCGAATTCCGCATTTACACTCAATACTAGCTGTTATTGTGGCTCCCAAGGGCTCTCTGTAGTTGACGAATGGATAGAAACCGTAACTATTGCTGGCATAACAAATACTTCCGGTTCAAATGGAGGATATCAAGATTTCACTGGAACAACCATTCCTATGGATCAAAATGGCAGTTATAACTTGTCTCTTACACCCGGACATTCCGGAACTCTTTATAATGAGTATTGGAAGGTATGGATTGATTATAACAAAAATGGTTCTTTTGATGATGCGGGAGAACTTGTATTTGATGCCGGATCTGCAACTAATGCTGTAGTCACAGGATCATTCCAAGTACCATGCGATGCACCTTTAGGCAATACCCGAATGCGGGTTTCCATGAGATATAATGTTGCACAAACTAGCTGCGAGGCCTTTGATTATGGAGAAGTGGAGGATTATACTGTAAATATACAAGCATTCTCAGCTCCCACTACCGTCATGGCTCAAAGTAGCAACACTACATATACCGCCAATTCTTCCTGTACAGATGCTACGGGTTGGACGCACTATTTTTATAATGATGGAAGCACTGATTATATCCTATTATCCTTATATCCGAATGCAGGGGAAACACAACTCAATGTAGTTCCCGCCAATGTAACGATAACTACAGGGTCAACAAATACAGAGTCGCTAACAAGTTCGGGTTCTGCCTCTGATTATATCACTAATCCGAACGGCTGGTATGTCATGAACCGATACTGGAATGTCACTCCGACTGCACAACCATTGCTTCCCGTAAAAGTGAGAACCTACTTCACTAATACTGAATATAGTGAGGTACAAACTCTTGCAAATTCCAATGGCGCAAGTGCAACAGCCATGACCGATTTAGTTTTCTACAAAGCAACGGGTTCATCCCCTTCCGACCACTATAATATACCGGAAGCTAGTATCACATTATACAATAATGGCGATCCTAGTACGGGGAATTTCTGGGAACTAGGGACGCATGGTAGCAATAATTATGCGGAATTATTCGTCAATTCCTTCTCCGGTGGCGGCGGCGGTATCGGCGGTGGAACTGGCTCAGGTCCACTTCCTGTGGAATTAGTGACATTTACAGGGAAAAGAGATAAAGATGATGTGATATTAAATTGGGAAACTGCATCCGAACACAATTCAGATTATTATGAAATCCAACGGTCTTTGGATCGTAATGAGTTCATCACATTAGGAAAAGAAGAATCCTTGAACTCTGCTTCGGGATTTTCCTATTCTTTCCTTGATTCATCTCCTCAGAATGGAGACAACTATTATCGCTTAAAAATGGTGGACAAGGATGGAAGTTATGAATATTCCAATGTCATCAATATTGTTTTTGGTTCATCGAATTTTATTTCCATGTTCCCAAACCCTCATTATGGTAAGGGTGATATATTTATAAAATATCATAGCCAATTATCTAGTCCATTGGATATTTCCATCTATACAAAAGATGGCATGGAAATATTTTCCCGACAATTTGATTTGTCAAATGGTGAAAATAATTTATCCTTAGCTTTTCCTCAAAATGCCGCTTCGGGAGTCTATATCATCCGACTCAGCCAAGGAGGGGAAGAATATTACCATAGATTTTTCCATGATGAATAAAGAAAAGTAAACTATGAATTAAAAAAGACCTAGCGAAAATCCGTTCGGTCTTTTTTAATTCCATTCAGATACTCTTCCAGTCATTTTAATATCATTCTTATTAAGGAGTAAGCAATAGGGTGAAATTCATTTTGTCGCTCCTCAGGAGCGACAACTCTAATACAATTCCACTATCACAGATGAAGAACGACATTTTGAAATGTACCCAAGCAATATAATATATGTTCAATTCATAATTTTTTAGATACTTTTATGCTCTCCTTATATATTTTAGTAATTTTATTACATCCTAGAATTTCATAAACAAAATAAGCATGTCAACAGATATCAAAAACCTCAGCCCGGAATTACTTTGGAAAAACTTCGCAGCTTTGAATGCCGTTCCACGCCCATCCAAAAAAGAAGAACGGGTCATTGCTTTTATGAAATCATTCGGAGAAAATCTAGGACTTGAAACCTATGTGGATCATATTGGGAATGTTATCATCAAAAAACCAGGTACGCAAGGAAAACAGAATAGGACAACAATAGTTTTGCAAGGGCATTTGGATATGGTTCACCAAAAAAATGCGGATACTACTTTTGATTTTGACAGTGAGGGCATAGAGATGTTCGTGGATGGGGATTGGGTGAAAGCCAAAGGAACTACTTTGGGTGCGGATAATGGGATCGGTGTCGCTGCGATAATGGCAATCCTAGAATCTACGGATATTCCCCACCCTCCTATCGAGGCTTTGTTTACGATAGATGAAGAAACGGGAATGACCGGAGCCATGGAACTCAAAGGCGGTTTATTGAAAGGGAGTATCATGCTGAACCTGGATACGGAAGATGATAATGAATTGACGATTGGCTGTGCAGGCGGTATTGATATTACGGCTAGTGGAACATATGAGACTGAGCAATATCCTAGGGAAAAAACCTATACCATCAGTATTAAGGGTTTGAACGGTGGACATTCGGGAATGGATATCCATAAGGGTTTGGGAAATGCCAATAAAATCATGAACAGGTTTTTATTTGAATTGAATAAGAAAATAGATTTGGGGATTCATTCGATAGATGGTGGGAGTTTGAGGAATGCGATTCCACGGGAATCTTTTGCTGTAATCGTTGTGGGTACACATGAGGATGCACTCTTCGTTTCATTCCTAAAGAATTTCAATCAGAAAATATATAAGGAATATCAAACGACCGATCCTGATTTCAGATTGGTATTGCAAGAAACGGAAACCGTTTCTACTGTACTTAATAAGGATTTCCAAGATAAACTATTAAGGTCGATTTATGCTTGTCCGAATGGAATTTATAGAATGAGTCCGGATGTGGAGGGGCTGGTTCAGACTTCCAATAATCTGGCTCGTGTCTTAGTGAAAGATGGAAAATATGAAATCCTTTGCCTGACTAGAAGCTCTGTGGATTCGGAAAAAATGGATGAGGCACAAGCCATTAGTAGTACTTTTGAATTAATGGGTGCCAAGGTTGCTTGTTCGGGCTCTTATCCGGGTTGGACTCCGAACCCTAGTTCTTCCATCACTAAATTGATGAGTGATTTATATGAAGAAATGTTTAATGAAAAAGCTCATGTGAATGCTTGTCATGCCGGACTGGAATGTGGGATTCTGGGAACGAATTATCCGGATATGGAAATGATTTCTTTCGGTCCGAATATCAGAGGTGCACATTCTCCTGATGAAAAATGCCAGATCAGTTCTGTTCAGAAATTCTGGAAGTTTTTTATTGAGACTTTGAATAGGATCGAATAATTAATTAGGCATTCTCATTCAGGTTTGTTCACCTGAAACACTCCGTCCGAACAGTATTTCAAGGTGGACAAACACCACGCCTTGGCGAGTTGGGTTCTTGAGAATATAAAACCCATCGGGTAGAGTACCGCTTAATTTACTTTTGAATACCTGGGAATTAACAAAAAGTCTTCCCCTTTCCATTTTCCAAGGATTTTAATTTTTAAATTTACATTATATTTACTTTAATTTTTCCAAATTGAATGAAAATCAACATTGGCTATTTATTTACCAGTAGTGCTTCTAATTTAACTTTATTACTCTTTTTGTGTTTATTTTCATGTAGTGATGTAGAAAAACACAATAAAATATCTCTATCTGATTTAAACCAATTAAGATCGATAGAATCTGAAATAAAAACAATAGACAAAGACCTTGTCCATACTTATCTGGATTCCATAAGTCAACTAAATAATCATGGAAACAATATTACTCTAAAATCTTATTTAGAGATCCTATCATTATTTTACCATCCTGATTATAGCCACCAAGAAAAAATTGATTTAATAAAAAGCCTTCCCCTCAAATCATCTGTTTATATACTTCATAAAAAAAGTAGAGCAATTGCTTTACTTTTACAAGATCAACAAAAATATAAATCATCTATTGAAGAATTAATGAATTCCTTGATTTATCTGGAAAACAACCCAGATTTATATTACAAAGATATTGGTTCTACATATGCGCTGGCTGCTTATATAGCAAATGCATTCACCAAAGAGTATGAAAAGAGTTATGAATTAAACAAAAAAGCTACTGACCTTTATCTAAAACATAATGAATTCAAACACGCATCTCGAGCCATATATAACAATGGCGTAAGTTCTTTAAGAGCAAAAAAATATATAAAAGCTAAAGAGTGCTTTAGGAATGGCATAAATTACTCCATGAAAGCTAATAATTATAAAGATCTGATTAATTTACATTATTCCGGACTTATATCGACCTATAGTGAAATCCATCAACTTGATTCCATGGATATTGTCTTAACAAAAGCAGAGGAATTATTTGAATCAAAAAAAGTATCCAAAGAGGAATATTATGAATTCTTAACTTACGCGGTAGATTCATATGCATCTCTAAATGAATATGATCTTTTAAAAAGAAACTTTAAACCTTTAGAAGAATATTTCAAGGAGAGTAAAAATCCACAAACTTTAAAATTCATTTATTCTTCTAAAATTCAACTAGCAAAAATCAATGGATCTCCCGAGGATGTGAAAAAATATTTATTATTAAGCTTAAAAAACGTAGAAGGATTCCAATTTGACGGGGCAAATAAATCTATATCCAAGAACCAAGTTCTAGAACAACTCATAGAAATAGCATATAAAGAAAAAAATTATAAAGAATTACATAAATGGCACAAAGAAAAAGATAAAATACAAGAAAGGTCGATAGCATTAATAGAAGAGAAAAACGAAATTTTCAAAGCACAATCAGAGCTTTGGTTTCAAAAAGATTTAGAGTATGCAGAGCAAGAAATCACCATTCAGAAAGACAAGACTAAAAATTTTAAAATCGCACTAATAATATTCATTACCTTTTCAATATTTTTAATTTATCTTTTCTATAAACTAAATTCATTCGCAAAGAAATTAAAACGACAAAAAGAAATAATATCAAACAAGAATAAAAGATTAAAATCAAAAAATAAAATACTTGAAAACAAAAATGACATTATCAACCAACAAAACAACAAGCTTAACGAACTGCTCCATAAATTAGAAAACACTAATCAACTTTTAAAGAATTCAAACAAAGCTTTAAATAATTCATTAAATGACTTAGCCGAAGCTAATAATAAACTCGAGAATTTCGCTCAAATTGCCGCTCATGACATAAAGGCACCATTAAGGTCCATTCACAATTACACTCAAATAATTCAAAAAAAATACTACGACATAATAAAAGAGAAAGACCAATTCTTATTTGATTTCATCATGGACGGAACAAATAATTTAAGTGAACTTGTAACAGGGTTATTACAATTCTCCTCCCTTACAGATAATCTTCCTGAAGAAAAACATATTAACCTTAATGACACTATTCTTTTAATAAAAAACCAACTGAATTTCAACGCTAATAAAAAAAACGCCTCAATTAATATCACCAACGAGCTACCTACAATTAAATCACACCCCACATTAATAGAACAATTATTATTAAACATCCTAAACAACAGCATTAAATTCAGTAAAAAAAACGAACACAACCACATTCAAATATACCACCAGGCATATGATGATAATTTTATTAAAATATCTATTAAAGACAATGGGATTGGCATCCCAAAAACCAACAAAAAGAAATTTTCGATTTCTTAAGAAAATTACATCATCCTAATGAACACGAAGGTCATGGAATAGGACTGGCAACTTGTAAAAAAATAGTTGATTTTATTGGAGGAGATATTTGGGTTGAATCTGATTTAGGAGTGGGAACCACCATGCATTTTACAATTAAAAAGAATTGAAACATCCTGCAAAGGAAAACAAATCCTTGAACTGAAAATCAATATTTTCTTTTTTGGCGAGTTCGATTTCTTCCTTATTTTTTGTTTCGACAAAAACGGTTTTCATATTCAATCGGTTTCCGAATTGGATATCTGATATGGAATCCCCAACCATTACTGATTTGCTAAAATCAATTCCTGGAAAATCAATTTTTGCTTCTAGCCCCATTCCAATATTGGGTTTCCTGCATTTGGGATTGAGTTTTGCAAGTTCGGGACAATAATAGACCTTATCTATTTTTCCGCCGACTTTTTCTACTCCCTCAATCATAAATTCGTGGACATCATTTATTCTTTCGATGTTCATTATTTTTTTTCCGACTCCTTGCTGGTTGGTTACTACAATTATATTTTCAAAATAATTCGAAAATTCTTTTATGGCAATATCGCTTCCTTTGATAAATTCGAACTCATCTGGAAATTTTACATAATTCCCCGGAATTCTTTTATTAATGACTCCATCCCGATCCAAAAACAATGTCCATTTTTTTTCTTTTTTTATTGTTTGAATTAAATCATCTATTAAGTCAAATTTATTTTCTTCATTTTTTAAAGACAGTGAATCAGTAATCGGATGAATAAAAACAATATTTAATTTACTTGACATTTCATTTAAATATTGTTCAAAACTTTCATCTTCATTATTTTCATTTAATAAAAACATTGAATCATCCATCAGGTAAATTCGATCCCCTGCAACACATGTACCAAAATCTGATTTCTCGCTTGAATCCTCGCAAATAATCAAATCGACTTCATTACTCTTAAACTGCGATTCCATTTCCCATAAATCTCCGAAAATTAATTTATCATTATTAAATACAAAAAATGGCAATCCCTTGAAATAACTCGAAGCATAGGATAGCATTAATTTTGTCGAATCATTTTCAGCATATAAAGGATATTCAATATTTATATTCCGATATTTTTCTCCGATATTTTCCTTAATGATATTCGCTTCATCAGTTATTGGAATAAGAACATTATTAATTCCAGCATCATAGAAATAATCCAGAATTTGGAAAAGGAATGGTTTTCCTTTATGATTAAACATCAGGGTTTTATCTTTAGGTAAAATTATTGCATTTTTTATTTTCATACAGATAAGACAATTAACGCCTGTTAAAAATTGTATTTAGAAATGCTCGATACACAACTAGACAAAATGAAAAACCTAGCCGTGCAAGTGTGTTTGTTCACCTCGCATAAGGTCTAATTGGGGTATTGCCAGGTGAACAAAACACCTGATAAGGCTGTGCTTTTATAAAAATGTCTAGTTGCCTGGATGCTCTGTTAAAAAGCAACTCTGCATTTGAAAATATTTTATGTTAAAATGGATAAAGGTATGGTAAAAATCTTTACCTTGAAAACCTATTGTTTGACAATCAAAAAATAAAAAATGAAAAAGCTATCTTTCCTACTTATTCTTTCAATGATATTTTTGGGTTCATGCAAAGATGACGAGGATAAAATCACTCGGACATTGGATGCGCATGCAGACTGGATGACGAGTCTGATTGTAGAAAATGGCAATGCCGTAACGCTTAGGAATTTATCTATTCCCGCTGCACATGATGCAGGAATGTACACTTTATCCTCTTGTTCTTTAGGGGCGAACGCATGTAGTACCCAAACACAGGACCAGGACATGACAGCTATGTTGAATGCCGGTGTTAGGATTTTTGACATCCGACCCACTTTTAAAAATGGTGGATACTATACCGAGCATGTTACAGAATGTAATGGTTTAGGTTGTCAAGGGGATTTGTTTGATAATACATTGGAGCAAACCAGAACTTTTTTGGATAGTCATTCTGAATTGGTTATTTATATAGTCACTCATTTTTGCGATACGAATTCCAGTGATAATGATTTAATTAATTTAATTGAAAATAAATTAGGGGAAAGATTATACAAAACAGTAAGTAATGGTGATTTCATCGATATGCCTATCGAAGATATGGTAGATGCCCAAGGAGGAAAAGGAAAAGTATTGCTTGTTTATGAAGATGCTGCAAATGAAACTTCATTAATGGAAAAAGGGATTTTCCCTAGTTCCTTTATTCCCTTGGAGGGCAGTTATTCCAATTCTTTTGATTTTGAATATATGAAAGCGGACCAAATTCAGAAATTCAATAATTTCAATCCGAGTGGAAATAAGGTTTTTGAAATGTCTTGGACAATGACTTTGGATACCGAATTATCCGTGGCTTGTTTCTTCCCTGTTCCCGAACCCCAATCCATTCAGGATTTCGCACTTGTTGCCAATGCCCAGTTAGGAACTTCCGTAGATGGATTTATTGCTGATGGAACATTTACAAAAAATAAAATCCCGAATATTATCTGGGTGGATTTTGCAGATAAATTCGTTACGGATGCTTGTAAGAAAATTACTGCTTTGAATTTTGAATAAAAGGA
>JAHDHJ010000271.1 GCA_020631375.1 Saprospiraceae bacterium
CAACTTTTTTGGGATTTCCCTCATATAAAACAACAAAGAACAATACATTTAAGTTCCTTTACACCTATATAACGATTCAAATGCAAATAAGATTCCAAATAGTATGTTAATTCTAGGAAATTATGCGTGGTAAATGCATAGTTTCCTAGAATTTCCTTTGTATATTGATGGGTTTTTGCCAATCAATTATTGGAGAAAGGTGTAATCGGCAATTGATATAACGTATGGAAAAACTCAAATATCCTCTTCTTTGCTATCCACTGAATGAAAATTCTTGGTTAGGGATCTTAGTCGGCACCCATTTTCAGGTGGTGGATAAAGACATTAAATCGGTAAAGAATGCTTTATCGGATTACCTGTTCCGCCAATACAAGAAACACGATGATTATCCATTCACGAATATTTTACAACCTAAAATCAAAACCTTCGATATTCGGGTCAGACCCACTTTTCGGGATGATGAAGGACAATATCCATTGCCCACTCAAATAAAAGTGCCGGTTACCGCCATTTATGGTGAAAATGATAGCGGGCATTATGAATGTTATTTCCCGTTGCTTCGGGAGAATTTTTATTATTATGATCCAAAGCAATTCAAATCGCTGGCACATCATTTTGCGACGAATATCCTAAATGGAATGACCCCGGAGCAAATCAACAAGTTGTTCCTTTATACCAACCCTGTTTTGGATGAGGTGACCTTGAAAGTCAATTATGATAGAGATTACAATTGGGGGGATAACGATTATCAAAGGACTTATACTAATTTATCTAAATACGCCGAAAAGTACCCTTACTCCAAAGCCGAACGAAAAAGAATTTCATCATTCCCGGAAGCAGCTTGGGAATTGGAAAAAATAGTAGAGGATATATCCAATCGGATTGCTACTGAAAAAGCCAATATTTTGATAGTTGGAGAATCAGGAACCGGCAAAAGTGCTGTCTTGAAACAAAGTTTTAAAAAGCTGAATACCCAGATGAAGAAACAAGGCAGTGATTTGACCTTTTGGCGAATCATGCCGCAAAGAATTACGGCGAGTTCTAAATACTTGGGCGAATGGCAGGAAAAATGCGAAAACATCATACAAGAATTACAACATGCCAATGGCATTCTTTGGGTGGAAGACATTTCCCGCCTGATGATGTTGGGTGGGCAAGGTCCCGAGGATAGCGTTGCCTCTTTTTTTGCTTCCTTTCTAAGGGAAGGGAAACTACATTTGGTAGGTGAGGTCACGCCCTCTCAATTAGATAGCATGAGGCGGATGCTCCCCGGTTTTGTAGAGAATTTCCGTATTATTGAATTAAAGGAATTACCGGAAACGAGCATTTTTAATATTCTGGATAAATTTTCGGCTTTTTCGGCTCAAAATCTGAAAGTAGACATTGATAAAGGGGCATTAGAACTGGCATATCGACTTTTACTCAGATATTATCCTTACGAAAAATTTCCGGGGAAAGCCGTCCGTTTTTTAAGTGGTGCTTTGAATGAAGTCCGCTTGAATAAAAAAAAGGATATTGATAAGAAATTAGTAATTTCTGAATTTTCCAAACGAACCGGTTTACCTTCTCTCTTTCTCCGGGATGATATGAAGTTGGATCAGGAAGAATTGGAAGAATGGTTTACGTCTCGGGTGATTGGTCAATCGGCTGCTATACAGAAATTGTGTGAGGTGGTTAAAATCTATAAGGCGGGACTCAATAATCCGCATAAACCAATTTCTACCATGTTGTTTGCTGGCCCGACGGGAGTAGGGAAGACCGCATCGGCAAGAGCATTGGCCGATTATTTCTTTGGCAAAGGACAAAAGAAAACCCCCCTGATTCGAATCGATATGAGTGAATTCCGTTATCCGGGACAAATCACGCAACTCATCGGTTCGGGTAGAAATATTGGTAAATTAGTGAAGGAAGTCAGGGAACGCCCTTTTGCCGTCCTGTTGCTGGATGAAGTGGAAAAGGCCGATCCTTCTATTTTTGATGCGCTGCTTACCGTACTGGATGAGGGTCGTTTGGTAGATGCCTATGGGCGGGTCACGAATTTTAGGAATGTCATCATTATTATGACCTCCAATTTGGGAGCAGCAAATCGCAGATCCCTCGGTTTTAAAGATACAGAAAACGAATCCACCCGTTACCATTCAGCCATTTCTAAATTCTTCCGACCCGAATTCATCAATAGGATAGATAATATTGTCATGTTTAATTCTTTGGATGAAGATAATATTGTTGAAATCACGAAAAAGGAATTGAAGGATCTGAAAGAACGGGAAGGGTTTACTAAAAATAATATCCAAATAGAATTTGGAAAAGGCATTTATAACCACCTCAAAAACGTAGGTTTTGATGAACGTTATGGTGCAAGGCCCTTGCAAAGAGCCGTCGAAGATGAAGTAACATCTCCATTAGCCAATTGGCTTTTGGAACATGAAGGGATAAGAAACTGCAAAATTTTAATAGATTACAAGGATAAGTTAACGATTTCGAAACAGTAAGCTATTATAGTATTGGTTATATTTATGGCTGGATTATCTGATTTAATGATCAATAGATGAAAACGCAAAACTACATATTGAAAATATTCCCCTTCTTCACCATCTTGATGTTGTGTTCTTCGAGTGCCAATGCTCCCGAATGGGGGTTTTATGGACATAAACGAATCAATCGGATGGCGGTGTTTACCTTGCCTCCCGAAATGATAGGTTTTTTCAAGAAGAATATCGAATACATCACAGAACATGCTGTCGATCCGGATAAAAGGAGATATGCCACTAAACATGAAGGTGTAAGACATTATATTGATATAGACCATTGGGGGGAAGATCCGCTTAATGAAGTTCCTCGCTATTTGTCTTCAGCGGTGATGAAGTATGGAGAAATGAAGGTTTTTACCGAAGAAGGTGATACACTTCATTTATTTGAATATGTAAAACCAAAGGACCAAGAAGAAAATCCTAATGACTATTCTGATTTCCGGGATGATTTTATCATTGTTAAGCAGGATGCCCCGGCTATTTTTGGTCAGGACTCAATGGTATTGGAATTATCGGCTTTATCTGATTTTTATAACAAACATATTTCCAAACAATATTATGAGGATGAATGGAAAGTGGATGCGGAAACCATCAATGAGTTTCTTGGAGCATATGGAGCCAAAAAGAAATTTTCTGGAGCACAAGTGATTGATCATTTTTCAGGTTATGGTATTTTACCCTATCACCTGATCGTAATGCAAGAAAAACTTTCTAGAGCTTTTGAAAGTGGCGATAAAAATAGGATTTTAAGAACCGCAGCAGAAATTGGTCATTATATCGGCGATGCTCATGTTCCATTACATACTACAGAAAATTATAATGGACAATTAACAGGTCAAGATGGTATTCATGGTTTTTGGGAAAGTCGTCTGCCTGAATTATTTGCTGATGATAATTACAATTTCTGGGTAGGTAAAGCAAAATATATCGAAGATCCTAGGAAATTCCATTGGGATGTGGTAGCAGAAAGCCATTCGTATGTGGAACGGATTTTGGCATTGGAAAAAGAATTAAGTCAGACGTTTCCTAGAGATAAACAATATTGTTATGAAAATAGATTGGAAAGAACCATTCTAACTCAATGCAAAGCCTATGCCACCGAATTCCATGAACAATTGGATGGCATGGTCGAAAAAAGAATGACAGATGCTGTTCTGGCTATCGGTAGCGTGTGGTTTTCGGCTTGGGTAGATGCTGGGCAACCTTCCTTGAAAAAAATGGATGATTCTGAAAAAATAACCGAAGAAGAGAAAAAACGATTAGAAGAAGAAGAAAAATTATTCAAGGCTGGAACCATTAAAGGTAGGGCACATAGCAATTGATGATTCATAATAAATCATTATTCTAATTTATATTGGAATCTTTTTTGATACTAAAACGTATTGTATTTGTATTTGATCCATTTTGACAAAACTTGGATATGCATTATTTATCATTCATGTTTCAAATCTTCATTAAATGAGAAAACTTCACACAATTTTATTATTTATCTGTTTTTTTGCTTTTTGCAATATGACCCATAGTCAAGTAGTTTATGACTATAATGCAATAAAAAAAATAAAGGACTATAGCGAAATGGTCTTTATCCTACCAAGTAAAGATGAAGCTATAAATGCTACCTTCAAGGAGGCCGTCAATGAATATTACAAGCTAGACATCAAAAGTTCCTTTATGGGGAAAAAGGAAGCATACAAATATTGGCGAAAAAGTAAACGTACTGTTTTGTTAGCCGAAATAAAACGAGATTTCGATATGGAACGTATGTTGACAGAAACAGAATTTGACCTGATTGGCAAGAAACGGATCATGAAACTTTACTTGAAAGATGCTGCTCTAGGTATGGACAAATCTGATTTCCTTTATTGTGTAAATCTAATGCAGTATATCATTAATAATGTTTCGAAATTAAAGAATTCCAATATTTTAAAAGATACACCCAAATTAAATGGTAATAGGCTGAAATCAAAGACATTACTTGTGAGAGAGGCACAGATTAAGAATATAGATTCCTTCGGAGAAATATATCCTTATCCATATAAGGTAGTAGATTTGGCTACATATAATGAACTCGTTCTTAGTCAGAATAAAGATTATTTATACCTATATCAAGCTCATAAAGCGGGTGATGTTTCTGCTGTACTTTATACCGAATGGAGAATTGTAGATGCTAGCGATGGAGCACTCATCAGTGGATGTAGTTCTGGCACGGCTCATCAATTAGGAAAAAAGGAAATGGGTCTTTTGTTGAAAAAAATCAACTGATGAATGTTAGAAAAAAAGAGCTGTTTCAAAAATCGAAACAGCTCTTTTTTCTAACAACGTCAACTTTATCCTTTTCCAAAAGAGAGGAAAATACTTCTAAAAATAAAAAAAACAACTACGGCTCCAATCATAAAATATAGCCAAATATTATACTTCGACTTCCCATAAAATTCTAATGCATCTTCTTGGGTGTAGAACCATGTGTCAACAGTACCCAAACCATATGCAATTCTTCTAGCCGTATCAGGGAAACGAGGATTTTCTGATTTTTTTTCGTAAAAATGAATTTCATCTCCTACCTTTAAAGAA
>JAHDHJ010000272.1 GCA_020631375.1 Saprospiraceae bacterium
AGCGATACATGCATTGTCGTTCGTCTTTTGCCATTCCCTTATATATTTAATTAATACTCATTAATTAAACGAAATATATTCTGCGGGATCCACAACCTTTCCGTTATACCACAATTCAAAATGCAAATGTGGCCCGCTGGACAATGTTCCCGTATTCCCAATGATTGCTACCGCTTCTCCAGCATTAACTGTTTCACCCACTTTTTTCAATAAAGCGGAATTGTGCTTATAAAAGGAAATTACATTATTAGAATGTTGTATAGCTAATGTTTTTCCTGTCTCCAATGTCCAATCCGACTGTATGACTATCCCATCCAAAATGGATTTGATTGGGGTGTTCTTCGGAGCCAATATATCGACCCCATAATGCCCTTTATCTTGCCTAAACCCATTGCTTATCTCACCTTTTAGAGGTGCGATGAGGTGCCGTTGTTCCAAAGGCACACCTCTTCCAGGTTTGAATTTTGCATCTGCCCCATCTTTCACATTCTGTACCGTTTCTGGGATTTTGACCAATTCGTCACTCTCCACAGCAATCCTTAATTCTTCATCTTCCTCTATCCGCTCAAGGTTCAGCAAACTATCAGGAGTTACATTTGACGAATCTATAGCAGGAATGCCGTCCGCAGTCTCATAATCCGCAGCAAAAATCCTTTTTACACTTTCGATATAAGTATTATTTGCTTTATTCTTTTCCTCTAGTTCTTGTACATATTGAGCCAATATTTCCGCATCATCCCTAAGATTGACATCTCCATAACCCGGAATCCATTCTTTAGCAGGAGTAAAGACAATAAACATAATCACAAAAAATGCAGTAGCTACAATCAGCGTACTAAGCAATAAGTAGATATTCAATCGGGTCAAGCGGTAAGAACCTACTTCTTCAAAGGATTCGTCCCTCATAATTACCAACCTGTAAGTATGTTTGAGCTTATCTAACCACTTTTCCTCTTCTTTATTTTCAGTAGACATTTTTAACGGATTTTCAAACTAATAGGGTTCTTTCATAAAGATACTAGCCCTTATATTGCTAGTTATTCCTCTATCATTCATAAATTTGTAGTATTAATAGCTTTTTGTAGCATAATTTGTGCTACAAAAATACGTTGCATTATTGGATAATCACTAATTATCCATAATTGATATTTTTCGGTATGGAAATTGGGAGTTAAACATATTAGAAATAACAAGCAGATGGCACAAGAAGTTGCCCAAGTTTTTATTTTAAAAAATCAAATACCCAAACTTTAGCGTTCTATTATAAAAAACGATATAAATTGAAAAGATATATAACATTCACCCTTGTCTTGCTTTTTTTACTCGGCGGACTTTCTTCTTGTGCCAGCAAGAAAAAAAAGAAGAATAAGAAACTTTCATTAGCAGCAAGGACTTACCATAACCTAACTTCGCATTATAACGGATATTTCAATGCCAATGAGATTTACAAAAAATCATTGCTTTCTTTGGAAGAATCCCATGAGGATAATTATAACCAAATCCTTGACTTGTACAAATATGTTGCCACAGACCAAGAAAAATCAATAGATGGAGATGTGGAGACAGCCGTCAAGAAGCTTTCCGTAGTGGTACAATTACACAGGCGAAGTGACTGGACGGATGACGCTTATCTCCTTTTGGGTAAACTCAGATATTTACAAAAGGATTACGAAGCAGCACAAGAGGCTTTTGAATATCTGATAGCCGAATACAATCCTGTGGCTTTGGAAAAGAAAAAGAACATTGGCAAAAAGAAGAAAAAGAAGAAGAAAAAGAAGAAACCAAAGAAAGGAGAAGAAAAACCGGATAAATTCCCACTAGAGAATAGACCTGCCTATGAAGAAGCATTAGTCTGGCTTTCCCGTACGCAGATAGAAAGAGGGTTATATGACGATGCGGACCTTTTCCTCACCCGATTGGAAAATGACAAGAAAACACATAAGGATGTTTTCAAGGATATTGCTGAAGTAAAAGCATACAGTAGCCTGAAACAAGAAGAATACGAAAAAGCACTGCCTCTATTGGAAGAAGCTTTCGAATTATCCAATAAAATAAAAAAGAAGCGCCGCTATGCTTATATCATAGCCCAAATCCATCAAAAAGCAGGAAGAGAAGACAAAGCTTATGCTGCTTTTGATAGGGTTTTGAAAAATGGACCACGCTACGATATGGAATTCAATGCAAAACTGAGCATGGTAACCAACGCTTGGCTTTCTGGAAAAGAAAATTCTGCTGATGTAATCAAAAAACTCAACAAAATGCTCAAGGATTCCAAAAACAAGGAATACAAGGATCGCATTTATTATACTTTGGCCCAAGTCCACTTAAAAGACGGGCAAAAGCCGGAGGCGATTGCAGCATTGAGGAAATCCTTGGATAACAATACAAATAATAAAGCCCAAAGAGCTGAATCATATCTTCTTCTAGGTGATTTGTATTATGATGGGGAAGAATATGTGAATGCTAAGAATTATTATGACAGTACTTTGCTTTCGCTCAATACTACCGACATTCGATTGGATAGAATCCAGAGAAGAAGTGACAATCTTATTGAAATAGCTAAAAATATCCGAATCATAGAATTGCAGGATAGCTTATTGGCAATTAATGACATGAGTGAAGCGGATAAACGTACACTAGCAGCCAGACTTATTAAGGAAAAGAAAGCGAGTGAAAAACCAAAATCGGATAATAAGCCTGCCGCTACATCCGGAACTACAAACCTCATAGGAGCAAGCAAATCCAACTTTTTCGCTTATAATGATAGAGTCTTGAAAAGGGGAAAGAAATCCTTTGAAAAAAGATATGGAACCCGTTCACTGGAGGACAACTGGCGTCGTTCCCAAAGAAAAGGAGGCAATTCTTTGGATTCCGAATCTACGGATGAAGAATTGGCAGAGGTTTTAACTGAAAAAGACATTGAGGATGTTTTCAAGGATGTACCTAGTACTCCTGAAGGAATTGCTGATGCCAACGCTAAGATAAAAACAGCAACTTTCAAGTTGGGGGTATTATTCAGAGATAAGATCCAGAATTATCCCAAATCAGTAGTAACCTTAGAAAAATTATTATCAGAATACCCGGATACAAAAGATAAGCTGGAAGCATATTATAACCTTTATTTGTCCCACACAGAATTGAAAAATCAAAAAGAGGCAAAATATTATTATGATAAAATCGTCAAAGAATTTCCTAATACGACTTATGCCAGGGTTCTTAGTGATCCTAATTTCCTAGAAGAATCAAAAGCTAAGGAAAAGGAACTGACTACATATTATGATGAGACTTATTCCCTATTCAAAAAGGGGCAGTATGCAAAAGTGGTGACCCGCATAGAAAATTCAAACCAGAGATTTGGGGCAAAAAATAAATTCAAGCCAAAATTCGCCTTATTGGCTGCTATGTGTACCGGAAGTATTGATGGTAAAGAGGCTTATGTCGCTGCAATAAAAGAAGTTATTGCAAAATATCCAAAAACAGACGAGCAAGTTCGAGCAAGGGAAATCCTAGCTTATTTACAAGGGAAAACACCCCCTAAACCTAAGCCTCCCGTCGATCCTAAGTCCGATGATGACAAAGATAAAGGCGATGAACCAAAAGATAAGGACAAGGACAAAGACAAGGATAAGCCTGTTGGGAATTTCAAATCCGAGCCGACTAAAGGGCATTATTTTGTGGCAAAGCTAAGTGATGCAGATAAATTGAAGACAGCCAAGGATAATATCAATGCATACAACAAAGCGAATCACCCCAAAAAAGCATATAGGGGCAATAGTCTCCATCTTAGCACGGATAAGAAAAACCCATTGGTTGTGGTTAGAAGATTCAAGAACAAGGATGATGCTATGGCGTACCTCAAGGAAGTTGAAGCTAAGGGAGAAGAATTTTTGGGCAAGGGGATAAGTGCTGAATTAATGGTTATTTCCCTATCCAATTACAGGGAAATATTAAAATTAAAAACCCTAGGAGATTATATGGATTTCTTTGAAACGGAATATAAATAAGAGTTTGTCTAAGTGCATCCTTTAAATTTTAGAACAACACGAATCCCTTTTGATATAAAATGAAAAGGGATTCGTGCTATTCAAACCTAATTGCAAAATGAGAATTTCGATCCTTTTTTTCCTTTTCCTTTTTTTGAATCTTAGCAATGCAGATGCCCAGGTTCAATTAAAAATGGATAAATTCGGAAAAAAGAAATCTTTGGATTTCCATGAGGGAGACGAAATAGTGGTCAGGCTAAAGGGAGAAACGGGTTATCATAAATTATACATAAAAAAACTTTACCCGGAAGCCAATCTAATCTCTACCCAACTAGGTACAATCGAACTCGGCCAAATCGAAAGATTAAGGGTTTTCAAAACAAGGAAATTAGGGAAAATTCTAAAATATCAATTCTGGACCTTTGGTGCGGGTTGGGCTTTTTATTCTGTAATAGCAGCATTGTTTCTAGGAGAACCTTGGCTTTGGAGTACGGCTGTAGTCCTAGGAGTTGCATTCCTAATCGGATGGATATTCGGTTTTAGCTTACGCCATAAAACCTATAAAATAGGTAAAAAAAGAAAATTGAGGATAATGGATATCTCTTTCGGAAAACCACTCCAACAATCCTAGAGCATGTTAGGAATGAAGAAATAGAAATAATAAGCTACAAAAGAAAACTAGCAAAATTGTCTGTAATTTATTCAGGTTGAGACAAACCTCCAAGTTTTATAACAACCCGTTTTCACTCCTATTGTACCTCTAGCCCTTGCGCTTAGAATTCACCAAACATCTCACAATATTATTTATATTATATTTTCAATAAATATTGAAAGTTTGTTTTTTATCCTATATATTTGTCTATGAAATCAGAAATGGTTAACTAGCTGACTCTTATGAAACAGGTTTTAGAAATAGAAGATGTTTTTGCCGTTTACAGGTTACCTAATGAGGAGAATCATTATCTCCTCAAACCAAAGGATAATCAAATATTGGCATTTGAAGCATT
>JAHDHJ010000273.1 GCA_020631375.1 Saprospiraceae bacterium
GTTTAGTTTCTTGGCTAATTGATACAATAATATTGCAGCGACAAAACAGAATCCCACAGATGGGATGAATAGGAAACGTTCTGCCATATTCACGCCTATGTTTACAGGAATATTGGAGACCAAAAATAAGGATGTCAGAAAGAAAGCAACTCCATAGGCAATATGGTTCCGCTTCAATACGCCCCAAATCCCAAAAGCAATTATTCCTATATAGGACAGGACTGACAATGCTACCGCAGGGTCAGCAAATGTCTTCACTGCTATCGCCCTTGGATAATAATCATGGGTCAAAGGATGAGGGAAAACAAGGAGCTGGATATATTTTCCTAAGGTATAAAAAATAGTAGCATATTTTTCTCCTCCGGATAAATTGAGAAAAGGATTATTCATTAATTCGTTGGATTCCGCTCCTCCGATTAGGGGAATACCCAAATATTGGCGTAAGCCGATATACAGTGCGAATATGATATAATATGGTGTTCCTTCCTTTAGGCTTTCCACAATGGTTTTGTTCCTGAAAACATAAAAGGAAAATACGATTATCGGAATGAAAACCACAGCCATTTCTTTTGCCAATAAGGCAAGAAAAAATAAAAATCCTGCTATGATCCAATTCTTGACAATATCCTTATCATCATTCGCCTTAAAGGAAAACCACATCGCTCCGAGACATAGAATCAGGGTCATGATTTCGTCCCGTCCCTTTACATTTGCCACGACTTCTGTATGAATAGGATGGATGGCGAATAACATGGCGGTTACGAAAGCAACAAAATAAACATAACTTTCCGGTTGGCTATTGTTCAGCATTTTTAGCAAAACAATAAAAAGCAAAACGACAGTCAACCCATACCAAAGAATATTCATCAAGTGGTACATCATAGGATTATCTCCGAACATTTCATATCCTATCGCAAACATAATCGGCGTCAATGGTCGATAACGACCTCCTTCCACTAATTCATCTTTTCCTTCCACCTTGAAAAATCCTCGGAAAGTATCATATATCAATAATTCCTTGATTCCTCCCACTCCTTTTTTGGTAAAATCATTTTCCGTGAGGACAATGGCGTCATCCTGTGTGAATTCGTGGGTAATCGTACCTGCATAAATCAGGCAACCGACTAGGAATAATTTAAGGCAGAGTAATTTTTTATTCGTAAAATATGATGGAAAACCAACAGCTTTTTTCTGTACTGCTTTTTTTACTTTCTGTTTTTTCTTCTTTGCCATTTTATTGCTGATTGTACTGTTCTATAAGATTATGTTGGGATTTTAAAAAACCCCAACATAACCTAAGCAAATGAATTTTGGATATATTCTGCCAATTCTATCGGCTTTATTTTCTCTATTGGATGAGGGAAATTTTCCAATAATCTTATATTTCCCTTAGGCAGTAAATTCGAGGCATTTTCGGATTCTTCAAAAGTCACCATTTTATCCAAACTTCCTATTCCGATAATTATCTCCTGATTTATCTGCTTGAAATCATTGGCTTCCAAACGCTTCCCTCCTCCTAAATCCAACATCATTTTAGCTGTTTTCCGAATTAGCTTTTTCCAATCTGATGGATGGTGTTCCTCTTTCAGTTTATTGGCGAAATGAGGTATTTTTTCTTCGATTTTTTCGGGATTCAACATTTTCACTTCTTTGGCTGCCGACGCTTCTGTCCAATCGAATTTCGTTCCCAAAGTAACTATTTTTTCCACTAATGTAGGATTTCTAAGTGCCAGATTCAAGGCGACATACCCTCCCATGCTATAACCGAAAATATTTATCCGTTCTGTTCCTGATTCTTCAAGAAATACTTCTACATTATTTGCGAACAAATCCATAGAAAAATCCTCATCAGTTTCCAGACCTCCATGTCCTTCAAAATCCAAATCGAATATTTCAAACTTATCACTAAGCAATTCATTGATTGCCTTAAATTGTTTTTTACTGCCCAATGCTCCGTGGAGTAGTAATAGTTTTGGTTTCATATCAAACAAAATTAAAAGAACTTATACTGTTTCGGGAATTATTACGCTGTAAACTAAATAAATTTAATTTTTTATGGCTTCTTTTGATTTTTTAAACAACTTAGTTTACAGTGTAATTATTTTACAACAATATCCGAAAATGGATCCTGCAAACCATTCTCTCCCCAATACTTTGCTGCTTTGATATTTGATAATGGAATATTCATATCTCCTATATCTAATTTATGTTGGGTGGCTACTTTTGCTCCGGTTGACAATGTAGTCCATCCTTCCCAAGTTGTTTCCAAACCGCCCAGAGGAATGATATCCACCCACATTTGCCATGCTTTGGGTAAATAATTTTCATCCAAAATCCACAGATAGGAATCCCCGGGTGTAATACCGCCTCCATTATGTGTGACCAGTAAGGCTTCTGTCCCATCTTCTAATTCAACGGCTTTCCTTGTTACACCCTCATCGTATAGTTTCGCTACCGGATTCAACCAATACGAATCATTCAAAAAATATCCCCAAGCGGTCAGGAGTAATTCCTTGGATTTTTCCGGATCTGTTATTTCCTTATCATTTTCCCATACCCGACCTTTGGCTGTATTGATATTGAACTTTGCCTTATAATCTCCCCACTCCGTTTGTGCTAAAAGTCGTCCTTTGTCCCAGAGATGATCGTGTTCTCCCCTAAAAGTAAAAGCGATAATATTCGTAGCATCCCAAGCGGTTTTATTGGTGGCAATGAGCATTCTTTGTGCCAAGGCTTCTGCCGTTTCTCCCTCTTCGCCTTTGGGGAGGCTTTTATTGAGAATAAGAAATGCTATTACAAGGAGCAGTATTAAACCGAGCAATAAGTAAGCTAGTATTTTGAATATTTTTTTCATTGGTAATCCTTTTTTATTAATTGCAATAATACATAGAGCGTATTAAAATTTAGCACTTTGAGTTAAATTTAAACGTCCTCTAAACAAAATAGAGTAAATTGCAGCCAAATTAGAATTTTGCAGTAAAATGGCAGGTTATAATATCAAATTAGCTCAATTCGAAGGTCCTTTCGATCTGCTTCTTTTCTTTATAGAAAGGGATGAATTGGATATTAATGATATTCCAATCGCTACGATTACGAATGATTTCTTGGACTATATTCGCCAATTGGAAAAATTGAATATTGATCTGGCAAGTGAATTTATCGTCGTAGCGGCTACGCTATGTAGGATCAAGGCTAAATTATTGCTTCCTCGGAAGCAATTGGATGAAGAGGGAAATGAAGTTGATCCTAGGGCGGAATTGGTTCAACAATTATTGGAATACAAGCGTTATAAGGATATTCTGGATGAAATGAGGACTTTGGAGGAAGATCGTTCCAATAGGAATAATCGGGGAAATGCGGCTTCGGAACTTAAAACATTGGCACAAAAAGCCTTGGTAGATGCGGAGTTGGAATCCTTGAATCTTTTCAAATTACTACAGACTTTCCAGAAAGTGATGGAACGTTATGATGATAGCAAAAAGGATCGGTCGCATAAGGTTTTGAGGTATAATTATACTTTGGACGAACAGAAAGATTTCGTGAGGAATTTGGTACTTGCTGAAGAAAAATCCACTTTCCAGACGATATTCCAAGGCTGTAAAAATAGAATCCATGCCATTTTTAACTTTTTGGCTATTTTGGAGTTGATCCAGTTAGAGGAGGTAGGTATTATCGTGGGTGAGGGAATGAATAATTTTTGGATATACAAGAAAGAAAAAACAGAAATTGCTCCAGAACAAATCGGATAAAGATATAATAAAAGAGGATGATTTCAGCGACGAGGAAGAACAGATCCTGAAATCTATCAAGGTGAATAGGATCATCATTCCAATCCTATTGGGACTTGGTGTTGTGGGCTATATGTTGTATAATAATTGGGACAGTGAGGCTTTCCAGAAAATCAAATGGAATGACCATACTTTTTTCTGGATAGGGATGGCTGCATTCCTGATGGTCTTGCGACACCTTGCCTATGCTTTTCGTTTAAGAATCCTTACGGACAATTTTTTCTCTTGGAAAAAAAGCATTGAACTGATTTTCATTTGGGAATTCAGTTCTGCCGTTTCTCCTACGAGTGTTGGCGGTTCCGCCGTAGCCTTGTTTGTGCTTTCGCAAGAAAAACTAGGTGCTGCCAAGACGACGGCATTGGTTATTTATGCGATTGTGGTGGATACGGTATTTTTTGTTTCTGCGATTCCCTTAATGTTATTTGTTTTCGGAAATGGAATCATTCCTAAACTAGAGGGGCTTGCCTTTGGTTTCTGGACGTTTTATGTCACTTTCATTTTGATGATTCTTTATGGTGGATTCTTTTTTTATGGATTATTTTTTAGTCCTAGAAATTTCAAGTCCATTGCCAAAACAGTAACAAGGCTTCCATTCCTTAATAAATTCCAAGACAAGGCAGAAGAATTGGGAGATGATATCATCATCGCTTCCAATGAAATTTCAAAAAAGAGTTGGGATTTTCATTTCAAGGCATATTTATCAACGGCATTGGCATGGTCCACCCGTTTCTTGGTTTTGAATTGTTTGATTATTGCATTTGCAAACCCTGAACTTATTTCACTTTCCTTTTGGTCGCAAACAGAGCTTTATGCAAAATTGCAATCCTTGTTTGTAATCCTATTATTACTACCATCTCCCGGAGGAGCGGGTTTTGCGGAAGTAGTTTTCGGTGGATTCCTAATGGATGCGGGTTATATGTTCACGAAACCGGTTACGATTATCATTGCCATGATATGGCGTTTACTTTCCTATTATCCTTATTTGATTGCAGGTGCGATCATCATTCCTTGGTGGTTGAGTGCCCGTTTGGCTGAGAGGAAGAAGAAGTGATTCCCCTTTTGTATAAAACTTCAAAAGATATTAAACTGAAGGCTTCAAAGTCCGGATTTTATAGATGATATTTCGATTGGGTGCAATTCATTTTGTCGCTCCTGCGGAGCGACAACTCTAGTACAATTCCACTAT
>JAHDHJ010000023.1 GCA_020631375.1 Saprospiraceae bacterium
CCCACTGAAACACGGGGGTCGTATCCAGAATGGATACGGCCCCCTTTTTTTGTTGTTAGGTAAATAGTTATACTTTTGTCCTAGTACTTAGATACTTTGTGTTTAAATAATTGAAAATGGAAACGAATCTGAGATTAAAATTATTATTAGAGTTTGTTTGGATACTCGTTACTGGAATTATTTGTTTTGCAGTCATTTATCCGATTTGTTCCAAAATTGAGCATTACCCATTTTTATTGGAAAATGTAATTTTTATTGTCGTGCTATTAACCGCATTAAGGCACATATTTTTATTGAAATATACTTTAATAGCAGAGAAAAATTTAATTAAGGTAGTTGTTATATTTTTATGTATTCCAATTGGTGCATATATAATCCAAGCTATAAACTTATTCCAAACTTCATTGGATAATCTAGATGATATAGGTTGGGAAAAATTAATGAGTGGATTATCTAAAACGAAACAAAATGAATTATTTCAATATATTCGAACGGAGATGACATTATTCGGAACAGGAGCATTATTATCTCTATTCTTTTTGGTGATAAGAATGATTATTTCAGTTTGGACATATAGAAATAAAGGAAAAGTTTGAAAATAAATGTAGGCCTACCTATGCTATGGGATAGGGGAGGAAGTGAATTTATTTTCCATCCTTAGTTATTTTTTAGCAACTACAAAACGATCTGTAAATATTTTATTATCTATTTCAAAACTAATAAAATATGTTCCTTCAGAAAAATCATTTAATTCTATAAAAGAATCAATAGTTAAAGAATTAATAAATTTATTTGAATAAACTTCACGACCCAAGATATCTCTGATCGTGATATTCGTTTCTATAGTCTCTTCATTTAATGCCAATTTTATATTTAAAATAGAACTGGCCGGGTTAGGACTAAGAGTGTATTCCAATAATGTTGGTAGTAGCTCGAAGATTGAAGTTGTAATTACGCTACAAGAGACTATAAGGGAACATTCTAAGCTATCTGCAATAGTTATCTCATAATCACCTTCGGCAAGGTTATTTATGGAAGTATTTAGATCATTTACAATTATATTGCCTGAAGATGTACCTGTCCATGAAATAGAATAAGGAGGAATACCTCCATTAATGGAAACATCGATAGAACCATCATTTACTCCACTACCAGATGAAGGGAGTCCTTCAGTACATGTAAATTGTAAATTTGACTCAAAAATATTTATTTCATCTATTCCTTCACAATTATTTTCATCAACAACTGTAACGGTATAGGTCCCTCCTGTATTCACTTCTATATTTTGAGTAAATTCTCCAGTAGACCAGGAATAGGAAATGTACTCCCCAGCATTAATTATTAGACTTTGATTATGGCAGATAATACTATCTCCAATAATTGATGGTTGGGGACTATCAAGAATTTGGATGTGAAATTCATCGATTCCAGAGCAACCATTATCGTCCATAACTGTTATTGTATAAATTCCACTTGAAGTCGCATTTATGGTTTGATTCATTTCCCCATTAGACCAAGAATACGAAGAGTGTATTCCTGCATCAAGAATTGCTTCATCGCATGCTATAGAATCGCCAATAATATTAGGAGTGGGATTTGGTTCTACTGAAAATGAAAATTCATCGACTCCAGAGCAACCGTTAGTTTCGGTAACGGTTACAGAATAAATGCCACTTGATATAGTATTTATTGTAGGTGTAGTTTCTCCATTAGACCAAATATAAGTATCAAAAATTCCTGCATTTAATGTGTTGGATTCTCCTTCACAAACCCATTCATTTCCAATAATAATTGGAGTTGGGGATGGGTTGACTGCTAAAATGAAATCTGAGTTACCGGTATTAGCTCCAGATGTAACTGTGACTGTATATGTTCCAGATGTGCTGACTTCTATAGTTTGGGTATTTTCTCCAGTAGACCAATTGTAAGAATCATAACCTAATCCGGCATCCAATATTGTCGTATCGCCACTACAAATAATGTTTTCTCCTATAATAATGGGATCTATTGAACTTCCAGGGCATAAGGATGAGCTGCAAGACCAATTCAATTCCCATCCATCTCGAATGACTGAATAATCTGATATCCATATCAATCTTACACATTCACTGACATGAAAGGTTGTAGGTTCCAGTTCACCTTCTAAAGTTGCTATTGTATTCCCAGAAGAAATGCCTTCTATGGTTAAATAATCATAAGGTAACCCTTCGGACCAAAAGGAAATAAAATCAAGTTCTAAACAGGCAAAATTATTGGAAGGACAAATTTCGATGGTCATATCTTCATCATTATCATAATATGAATTGGGGCCTCCAGAATCATATAAGGTTCCAGAACATGTACTATAGGTAGTTCCATCATTAATGATGAATTCTTCTATTCCTAATCCGATTGAAAAATTGCATATTTTAGAACATCCAATAGCATCCGTAGCAATAATTAAATAATTACCTTGATTAAGCCCAGACATTTGAAAAATGTCTGTATTACTGACTAAATTTCCATTATCTCCACTATTATTATTCCATTGAATTTCATAAGGAGCCATTCCGCTTGAAAAAATAATTTCAGCAAGTCCATCAGATGTACCAAGCTCGGATTCATTAAAAATAACACTGCATGAAATGGCAAAAGGAGAGGCAGTAATAATTTGGGAAATACTGTTTGTACATCCGTTTCCATCTGTAGCAGTTACAGTATATATATCAGCGTTATTAATTTGTATAGATGAAGTACTTTCCCCGGTACTCCATGAGTAAGTAGGGATATTAATACTTGTGCTTGCCGTCAGAATTGTGTTCCCTCCTTGGCAAATAATAGTATCGCCATTGATATAAGTATCGAAAAGGGCGCAGTCTCCTTGATTTATTGTAAAATTACAAGTAGTGAAACAACCATTGGAATCCGATATTGTGATTTCATATGAACCTGATGCAAGTCCTTGTATGATGTTTTCTCCATCTATTGCTGATTGTTGATTTGGAGAAGGAGCAGACCATTCTAGCATATAAGGAGCTTGTCCATTACTAATGATGATAGAAGCGGTTCCATTATTATATCCTAAACCACTTTCTGGTGTGTTTTCGGTACAGGTAACATCAATATTGTCGATATTGATTGTAGTAGAAAGGTTTAATGATGCATTACAGCCATGAACATCAGTAACATTAATAATATCAAGAGAATATGTACCAATGGTAAGATTAGGGATTTCGACTGTAGCAAAAGAGCCATTAGGGTAAATACCTGTTATGTTTTGAACATCTCCACTATTGATAGTATATTCTAAAGACAAAGGAGGGACTGCCCAAGAGACTTGCTCCAGCCATAAGGTTATGTCCTCCATCCAAGAAATAGTAGCTATATCTATATCTCCATCGCTATCGATATCTTCACCAAAAATATGTGTGGGAGATTCTATATTGTCTTTCAGTATATGGGTTATGAAAGTTTCATCTCCTAAATTAACATGAACAGAAATCGCATTACTTGAAAATGCTGAGGATATTATATCCATATCCCCATCATTATCAAAATCAAGAATGCGAAGATCGCTTATTCCATAAATATCATTGCTTATCAAATTTTCTGAAAAATTTCCGGAACCATCATTTTTATAAAGAGAAATCGTATTGTTATTGTTATCCCCAATAATATCTAAATCCCCATCTTCATCTATATCATATGGTCTAGCAAAAGAGAAACCAGTAGAGATGGCATTAATAATTATTTTTGTGAAATTCTGATTTCCATCGTTCTGATACCAAGCCATCAGATTTCCTTGACTTTCTGTAGTAAGTACATCCAAATCTCCATCTCCATCTAGATCTCCTCCATGAATTTCATAAGGAAAATTGCTGTTTGTGGTTATGACATGTTTGGTGAAAACTAATGAACCATCATTTTCAAACCAAGCTACTTCACTTAAATTGGGGAATGCAACTGAAGTAGATAAAACATCCATATCCCCATCGCCATCTACATCAGAGGGACTTATAAATCTCAATCCCGAAACCATAGCAGAGACGACAACTGGTGAAAAGTTTAAATTTCCATCGTTTAAGTATAATATGAGTTGAGGACCATCCGATATAATAAAATCAAGATTACCATCCCCTTCAAAGTCCAAGACTTCCATATTAGTGATGTTGGATGTTCCTGAAACCAAGACCATTTCACTAAAATTCTGATTGCCATTGTTGAGATATAAAATGATATCGTTATCATTATTATTATATGGTACCAAGATATCCATATCCCCATCTAGATCCATATCATAAATCCCGATATCAGCGGGATTATCATATTCGGAAATTATCCATTCAGGAAAAGTATCATTTTCAAAACCATTCATTTGTATTTGGGTGTTTCCTTCACAAGCAGTTTGCGCCTGTATATATAAGTTGGGTGCAAATTGAGGCAATTCATCTAAAAATAGAGATGTGCTGGTTTGGGCAAAACAACCTGTAGTATCCGTAACATAAACCGTGTAAGTTCCTATTTCAGCAACCGAAATAGTTTGGGTTGTTTCACCCGTTGACCACAGATAATTTTGATACCCTTGTCCAGCATCCAATATTGCATTATTTCCAGAACATAATACTGTATTATTGGGTAATGGAGGGAGGACAGCAGAGCAAACAGTAGAATCTTCTCCATTACAATCCTCATCAATTCCATTATTTGGAATTTCTAGTGCACCTGGGTAACAAAAGGCACATGAGTCATCACAATCTTCGATAGAATCGAAGCCATCACCATCGGCATCCATAAGTACTATTCCATCACAATTTTCATCAACATTATTGTTGATGATATCCATGGCGTCTGGATTTATGGAAGCATCATTATCGTTACAGTCGTTGGGGGGATAAAACCCATCATTATCATTATCCGTAGGTAAGCCTGCGAAGCAGGATAAATCCAAATTGGATTCATCCATATCTGGATTAGAGATGAAAACCGGGGAAGTTGTGAAATTATTGCCGGGGCAAAATTTACTTTCCCGAAATAATTCGTAATTATAGAATCGAGTGGAAGTACCCGACATGGAAATAATATGCCATTTTGAGTTTCTAAGTTCAGGTAATCCTGACAAGTTGGGGAAAGGACCGTCGAATTGATTATTGCTGATGTCTAGTGTTCTTAATGTAGATATATTAAGAGCTTGAAATTGTCCTGAAAAATTATTGTCACTGATGTCCAGGATTTCAAGTTCATTTAACGAATTGACTAGTGTAGGATCTATGGTTCCGGTAAAATTATTTTCAGAAATATCTAAAACATTCAAATCAGAATTATCAAATAATTCTATGGGAAGATCCCCCGATAAATTATTCCCTCTTAAGTTAATACTACTACCCAAGGATATGAACCCGCCACCAACAAAAGAAATGGCAGTAGGGATGGAACCCGAAAAATTATTATTTTCTATATCAAATTGTTCTATTTCTGAATAGAAACCAGTTGAAGTTGGAAGTGAACCGCTAAAACTATTATTCTGAATTAAGAATGCGTCTAAGTCTATCAGGTCATTTATTGCAGAAGGAAGGTCACCCGAAAAATTATTTTCACTAATGATAAAGGTGGTCATATTTTGCCAGTCTCCTATATTGTTTGGCAAGGAGCCAGATAGAGAATTTGAAGATAAATCTAAGAAACCAAGATAAGGACTATTAAGTAATGCTGAAGGAAAATTCCCAGTAAAATTATTATTAGAAAAATCAATAGAAGTTAAATTGAAATTGTTTGTGAAGAGGTTCGTGATATTGCCAGACAAGCCATTATCTTGTACGTCAAGGGTATAAAGAGTTGAAGGAAATAATTGAGGAATAGTGGTTCCCCAAAGATTACAAGAGGATAAATCTAAGTTTCTCAAATTTGGGAGATCTGCAATAGAAGTTGGAATTCCTCCTGAAATAGGAGAGTTCTGCATATATAAATCTTCTAGAGTAGGGTTCTGACAAAACTCGAAAGAAATAGAGAATGAAACAGAATTGTTTTCTATATAATACGTTTCTAAGGCAATCATAGCACCTATAACATTTGATGCAGGGTTATAGATGGAATTCTGGTTAAGGTTTAAGTAAGTCAAGGCTGTTAGATTTGTCATTTCTTGTGGTAAATATCCTACTATATTATTATAGCTCTTGGATAAAGATGTTACACGGCCATTATTTACACTTACACCACTCCAAGAAGAAATGGGGCTGTTTAAATTCCAAGATTGGGACCAATTGCTACCATTGCAATTATTATAAAAGGCAACCAATGCCAAGGAATCCGCTTCAAGGTTTTGTGCGGGTAAGGTGAATGGTGAGCAAACACAAAGTGAAAACAAAAATATTGAAATATAATATTTCAAGGAGTAATTAGAAATATAACACATTATTCAATTATCTTTTTACATAAAAAAATACCATTGCAATTTACAGTGTATTCTATCAATAAAGAAAGATAAATGAGTAGAATAAATTGGAATTCCATTGGTTTCAAATGAAATTTTCAGCTATTTTTTATCAGAAAAAGAATGAAAAAATGTTACTCTTCTTTTGAAGAGATCAAATTGAAGGCATTAAAAAATTTATCGCTAGAAAGGTTCATACTCTTGTCTTTGGAACAAACGGTTTGAATGGAATAATATCTTTGTCCTTTGATAAAGGCTTTGGTTCTAATAATTCCACCATCATCACCTCCATAATCTGTTCGCCAGATCATACCTGGATATCCTCTATACTTTGATTCCGAAGAATAAGCCAATTTACCATTAACACTTTCAACTGCTTGGTCTATGGTGGCTTCGAAAAAATCCTGAGCGAGTTCTGTAGAGTCGGAATGGATAGAGCCATCGGGGTAATCACAATAACTGACCATATATGCTAGGTTATCGGGGTCTTTACTATTGTCCCTATATATGAAAATATGATATTCCAACTCGCCTAAAGAAGTATTGGCTCTATTGATGACTTCCTTAATTTTTCCAGGAGATTCTATGATAAAACCACCCTCATGCGATTTATATACCAACCAATCTTCATTGGAAAAATGAGTAGCAGATAAAAAGGTAATGAATAAACCAAGTATTATTTTAGACATATCAAACTATTAATCTTCCTTAAGAACGTCGGATTCTATGTTTTTAATATTTGCAACCAGCCCCATTTCTCCACCTTTTTCTACCATGAATTGATAGGCTTGTTCGTATTGGTTGGGGATTTCGCCATCGAGGATGGCTTCCCTGATAGCATTTTTAATCATTCCCACTTCTCTAGAGGGAGCTATTCCGAATGTTTCCATAATGAGTTCGCCAGTGATTGGGGGTTGCCAATTTCGAATTCTATCTTTTTCTTCTACTATTTTCAGTTTATCTCGAACGAGTATATAATTGCTCAGATATCTTTTTACTTTCCTAGGATTTTTAGATGTGATATCCGCCTCACATAGAAGCATCAGATTGTCTATATCGTCTCCAGCATCGAAGAGAAGTCGTCTGATGGCAGAATCTGTTATGTCGTCTTTAGTAAGAGAAATAGGTCTGAGATGCAAGCGAACCAGCTTTTGTACAAACTTCATTTTGTGATCCAAGGGCAGCCTCATTCGTTTAAAAATACGAGGAACCATCTTGGCTCCAAGTACTTCATGAGCGTGAAAGGTCCAACCTTGTTTTGGGTCGTAACGTTTAGTTTGTGGTTTTGCAATATCATGAAGAATGGCAGCCCACCTTAACCAAAGATCATTTGTTTTATTAGAAAGATTGTCCAATACTTCAAGCGTATGATAAAAATTGTCTTTATGACCCTTACCATTTTTATATTCTACTCCATGTAGTTGTACCATTTCAGGGAAAATGATTTTTAACAAGCCAGTTTTGAATAATAATTTAAATCCGATAGAAGGTTTTGGAGAAAGGATGATTTTATTCAATTCGGTGATGACCCTTTCCATAGAAACAATCCGGATTCTGTTTTTATTCTTGGCTATGGAATCTAAGGTTTTCTTTTCAATAATAAAATTTAATTGAGCAGCAAACCGGATGCCCCGCATCATTCTGAGGGGGTCGTCAGAAAATGTCCTAGTGGGCTCAAGAGGAGTCTTGATCAATTTTTCTTCTAAATGATAGATGCCATTGAATGGATCCAGAATTTCACCATAATTGTTTTTATTCAAAGAAACAGCTAGGGCATTAATTGAGAAATCCCTTCGATTTTGATCATCTTCCAAAGAACCATTTTCTACTATGGGTTTTCTGGAATCTTGTCTATATGATTCTTTTCTTGCACCAACGAATTCGATTTCCAATCCTTCATGTTTGAACATCGCGGTTCCGAAACGTTTATAAACTACGACTCTGGGATGAGGTCTTAGTTTTTGTGCAATATTTTGGGCGAGATGAATACCACTTCCAACACAAACAATATCCATATCTTTGGATTCTCGACCTAATAATCGATCTCTGACATAGCCTCCTACTACATAGGCGGGAATACCCATTTCTGCAGCCGTTTCTCCGATAAGTTGGAAAATAGCCCTTTCTTCTTCCTTGATATTGAAAACCATGATATAAAAATACGGATTGCTTTGCTTTTAACAACTATTCTCGGATGAAAAAGAGTTCCCCATTATCATCCATTTTGACAATAACGGAGGGTTCGTTCAGATTTTTTTCTGTTTGTCGGATTCTTGTAACAAAATCGACTCCTTGAAGGATATCGGAACTGATTTCTCCAAAATTTCTAGGGAAGGGTCTATCACTCACATTGGCTGAGGTAGCAACAATCGGTTTACCAAAGGCCTTAATCAAACCCTGGCAAAAAGGATCTAAGATCACGCGAATACCTATACTACCATCATTAGACATCACATTCTCAGCTAGATTCATTCCTTTTTCATAAATAACGGTAAGCGGGCGGGTATGGAAACTAAGTAAGGTTTCGATTTTAGGATGGACATGCTCAACGTATTGCTTTAACATTTCTACGTTATGTACCAATACAATAAGGGGCTTGTCCTTGTTCCTTTGTTTGAGTTGATATATTTTTTCAACTGCTTGCTCGTTGGTTGCATCGCAACCGATCCCCCAAATGGTGTCGGTAGGGAAGAGAATTAGTCCGCCTTTTTCCAGAACCTGTATTATTTTCTCTTTGGAGTCAACATCTAGCATAGAAAATTCATTAGTTTTACAAAGAAGTGATTTTGTGGAATTGTACATAATAAATACAAAATTAATTCATTATTTAATTGAGGAAAGATAAAAGGGGGAAGAATCCTCGTTTTGTTTGATTTATTTCATGATTATGAACGTAGGAAATGGATATAAATAGATACACAACACATATTTTAATACGAATTTTTTCTTTGGGGTTGGTTTTTGCCCTCTTTCCCTTTGCTGCGAAAGCCTTGCATATCATCGGAGGGGATATGACTTATACCTGCAACGGCAATGGAAATTATACTATCACCATGAAAGTGTATAGGGATTGTAATAGTAATGGAGCTGATTACGATAACCCTGCTCATTTTACAATTTTTATAGGAAGCTCTGAGTTTTCGACATTTCAGAATGTACCGGCTACTTCTGGAGCACCTCCTCCAGTGTCGAATCATAATGCCGCACCTACCCAAGTATTTGTAGTTCCTCCAGATGATAACCCCTGTGTAGATGTGGTAGATCCTCCTTGTGTGCAAACAGCTACATATACTTTGAATGTGAATTTGCCTCCAAGTAATCAAACCTACTCCATTGTTTACCAACGGTGTTGTAGAAATACTACCATTAATAATATTGTGGACCCAGGGAATGTAGGTTCGACTTATTTGGTCGAAATACCTCCTCAGGCACAACAATTGTGCAATAATAGCCCTGTGTTTAATGATTTTCCTCCCATTGTAATTTGTGCTGGAGAGTTTATCAATTTCGATCACAGTGCTTCAGATATAGATGGAGATTCGTTGCATTATTCGTTTTGCTCTCCTTTAGAAGGAGGGGGATCCATCACAAATGCTCCTCAAGTTTATTGGGAAAATGGAGCTATTCCTATTCCTGCCGCAGCACCTCCCTATAATACTGTTACGTTTGTAGCTCCTACTTATACTGCTTTTACGCCAATGGCAGGATCTCCAACTGTATATATCGATCCCAATACTGGACTGATTGATGGCGTACCTACGACCCTAGGGCAATTTGTAGTGGGTGTTTGTGTAGAAGAATTTAGAAATGGCTTTAAAATAGGAGAAATACGAAGGGATTTCCAATTCAATGTGATTCAATGTAATGCGGTTGTAGATGCTGATATAGTAGAAGATGAAGTGATAGGTGACGATGAATATGTGATTAATCTATGTGGGGAAAGATCGCATCTATTCGAAAATGAAAGCGTATCGTTTATTGATACCATTACAACTTTCTTTTGGGAGTTTGATTTAGAGAATGGAAGTGTTGTTACATCATCAGATGTTGATTTTTTTGTAGAATTTCCGGATTTGGGTAGCTATGTAGGAACTTTAGTTGTAAATCCTGGGCAACCTTGTAATGATACGGCCACCATTCATGTCAATGTGTATCCGGATTTGTATCCGGACTTTAGTTTTGATTATGATACATGTATTGCAGGACCGACCCAATTCACGAATCTAAGTACAACAGAAGCAGGGCAGGCTTATGGCTCTTTCTGGAACTTTGGAGATGGTAATTCTTCTATAGAAGATAGTCCTGAATATGAATATATAACACCAGGCATTTTTGATGTCACGTTGCTTATTCGAGATACGAATAATTGTGAAAATGCGATTACCAAACCTTTGACTTATTTTCCGGCACCGAATACCCTAGAAATCCAACCCAGCACCAATGAGGGCTGTGCCCCTGAATTGGTGATTTTTGATAACTTGTCCTTTCCTATAGATAATACATACACTATTCTTTGGGAATTTGGAGATAGTGTTACCTCATCGGAAATCAGTCCGAGTCATCTTTATACGACCCCTGGATTTTATGAAGTATCCTTAGATGTGACTTCTCCCATCGGTTGTGAGGTAGCCATTCCTTATAGTTCTTCTGTAGAGATACTTCCTGCTCCTACTGCAGGATTTTCAGTGAACCCAGAATTATTGACCAATTTCAATCCAACAGCGACTTTTACGGATGAATCTATTGATGCAGATGCTATTCAATGGGATTTTGGTGATGGTTCTCCTTTCATATATGAAACAAATCCAGAACATACATTTGGTGAAGGGACTTATGTTATCACTCAGGTTGTTCGCCATGAAAGTGGATGTTTGGATACCGCTCAATATGTATTGACTTCCGAGCAGTTAGTCACGTATCATTTACCCAATGCTTTTACTCCGAATGGCGATGGAAAAAATGAGGGCTTCAAAGGAACTGGTTTTTTTGAAGGGATGACGAATTTTAATATGACCATTTGGAACAGATGGGGAGAAATGATATTCGAAACGAATGATCCGGAAGAAGCTTGGAATGGTAAGAAAAACAATAGGGGAGACATCCTACAAAATGGGGTATATGTAGTTGTCGTCAATTATACAGAGCCGAGTGGTAATGATGTCCAATTAAAGGGATTTGCTACGCTTGTTCGTTAGCGGTCTAAGAGCATGTTTAAATGTAACACTTTGGGCTAAAAACACACTTGTTTTGATTATACTTCGTTTCAAAAATACTCATTTAGCTAAGGCTAAACTCCGTTTTTTGTGCCTTATCTAATTAAAATAATTACTGTTTCTATCTCCAAAAGCCAATTTTAAACATGCTTTAATTTTTAGTGGCGACTAGTACATAGTAGTTGAAGAAAAATTGTTGGTCTTTTAGGATATTCTTTTGGATGGTGAAACCTCTGTCTTCTAGCATTTTTTTGTATTCATCCAAATCATACTGATGAGGGTGTAGGATATCGCCGGGTAATAAGCGGAAGATGTGTTTGAATATGGAATGGTTGTGTGCATCAATGGAGCAAACCAAGGTTCCTCCTCTGCGTACAGAGGCATTTAAAATATCAAAACAAAGCCCTAAATCAGAAACATGATTGATGGCATTCAAACAGAATACCTTATCAAAAGGCTGATTAAGCTTGAATTTCTCTAAAGGGGCATTAATGAAGGTGGTGTTGGGATAATTTTTGGGATCAAAATGTTCTAGTTTTTGTTCATAGTCATCAAGGAGGGGATCGACGGCATCAACAGAATTGCCATCAAAAATCATGAAAATACCTGCGGGGCCACAACCTGCATCAAGGATTCTATCGGAAGGTTCTATTGAAACCTCAGTTTCTTGAAGAAGTGTATTCCAATACTCTTTCTTCCATTTCAGATAATCTGCTTTAGGTTTTTTTTTCAGATAATTCTGCCACCATCTTATCTCTGCCGCTTGGGCGACCTTCCAACGTAATTTCATATTATCATTTTGAAAATGCGAACACAATATCTATCAAAAAAATGGTAATGGAGTATCTGGATTCGAATTTTCTGGTTTTCAGAATCAAACTTGCCAATTTATAGCTGTTTTGTTCTGACCTTCCAAAATATTATTGGCAGTTTTGAAATGTTCGTTATTGAAAAATCCATTACCCGCCAATGGGGAAGGGTGGGGGGATGAGAGTATATGATGCTTGAAATTATCGATGAGTTCGCCCTTCTTTTTGGCAAAATTGCCCCATAATAGAAAAACGATTCCTTCCCTTTCTTCAGAAAGTTTTTTTATGACGGCATCTGTAAAGAGTTGCCATCCGATTTTTTTGTGGGAACCAGCCTTTTTATGCTCGACGGTGAGCATGGCATTGAGGAGTAAGACTCCCTGCTCAGCCCAAGTTGTTAAATCTCCATGATCTGGAATTTGGAATTCGGGATAATCATTAGCAATTTCTTTGTAAATCCGTTTTAGCGAGGGAGGGACTCGTATGCCTTTGGGAACAGAAAAGGATAGTCCCATAGCTTCTTGAGGGTTGTGATATGGATCTTGTCCTAAAATGACCACCTTGACCTTGTCAAAGGGGGTGAGCTCGAAGGCATTGAAAATCAAGCTGCCAGGCGGGTATATTTTTTTTCCAGCTTTTTTTTCCTGAACCAAGAAAGACTTAATCTCTCCAAAGTAATCTTTCTCGAATTCTTCTTCTAAAGCTGCTTTCCAACTGGCTTCCATATTAACATTAGAGGGCTGAATCTTCATATCATACTAATTTGTGATAAAGTTAATAAAAAAGACAAGTATCGGGAACGAAAATAAATCGTTCTTATGTTAGGTAAAATAGGAATGATTGTATTATTTTTGCAGCCGCTTGGTCCCGTAGCTCAGTTGGATAGAGCAACTGACTTCTAATCAGTAGGTCACAGGTTCGAATCCTGTCGGGATCACAATTTTAAATCAAGCAGTTATAGGCATTTAGCTTATAGCTGCTTTTTTGTTTATCTTTCTTCAAAAATAGAATTGGATATGGGTAAATACGTATTTATTATAATATGGGTAATTTTTAGTTGTTCTTCTTGTTTGAATTCAAAAAAGGATAAGGTGTCAAAATCAAATGAATTGATAGAAGAACCTATGAAAAGCTGTATTCTTGAAACATCTCAGAATTCAGATGGAAGGGGTTGCTTGCTTAGTAAAGTTATCATTTATCCTGTCGTGTTGGAAAAATTGGCATTCCCTGTAATTATTAATGCGGATTTTAATAGTTTAATGGAACACCATTGTTTTGAATTTGATTTATCCCAAGACACGATCCTAGTAGAAGTCTTTACTTATTTTTATAAAGATATTACTGAAGATGATATTTTATTTGAACCTTTTTGTTCTGATATAAGAGGAAGTAATGAAGAGAATCTTGTTCTTGTTTATTCTAAGGGTGCTAAAATAAAAATATATAGAAGAAGTCAGTGCAAGGTAGATGTGGAAATAATGGATGCTAATTTTGATTTTTCAAAATATAAAGATCTCCCTGCTGAGAAAATTACCATCAATGCCTTTTCAAAAAATATTGATATATGTGATGTGCCAGGTTGAATATAAAGAAGTTATTTTACAAATATTCAATGGTTGGTAAGTCTACATGATCTATAAATCATAATCTAATAATGCAACTAAAGACTATTTTATATTCGTTCATTCCACTAACATTCTTTTCTTGTATTTTTTCAGGAGAAACTAATGAAGAACAAACATTAGCAGTTCCAAGTTTTTATGATTTTAGAAATGGATCTGGCTGTGGTTATTTCACAGTAGGCGATTTTATTGATAGGGAATATGCATTTAAAGGGTCTATTAGTCTATATAAAAATCCATTGGATACACTCAATGAATTCACAAAAATCAATATTAGTGAATATAGTACTGATATTGAAGATTTCGATGTCCGTTTATATTACTTCCCAGACTCTTTATTTAAAAATGTATCCAAGCAGCTTCCTTTTTGTAATGATGTTATTTTACTTACACCACATGAACCACTGGAGTATGTATGTGATACAGGGCAAATAGAATACAAAATTTCTAAAAAAGAAGGATTTCATGTTTGTGAATTATTGTTGAGTAATGCCCTTTTTATTCATCCTTCAACAAAGAAAGAGTATTATTTGAAAGGAGCGGAAATTAAGGATGTAATTATAGGGGGTAGACCTGGGTAGTAAATTTTTTAATTTCAAACTTTGCTTAATACATATTGTTGCGAATGCAAATTAAAATAAAAAGCCGTACCCTTATTTATTCCACTACTCACCTTTATGGTTGAGTCATGAATTTCTATAATCTTTTTAACGATGGCCAAGCCTAAACCCGCCCCTTTGTTTTTCTTATTACCCATGGATTTGTGATAACGTTCAAAAATATGGGATTGATCTTCTTGGGAAATGCCAGGACCATTGTCTTCAATCCGAACTCCAACACCATTTTTATTATTATTTAATATTAATTGGATGGTTCCTCCATCGGGTGTGAATTTAAGTGCATTGTCCAATAAATTTTGAATGGCTCTTTCTACCAAAGAAATATCGGCAAAAACCAGAGGGAGATTCTCTTCCACTTTTAAATTCATATTTATTTTTTTCTTTTCCGCTAATATTTGATATTTCGCAGCAATGTCTTGAGCCAAATCAGACATTTGGAAGGTTTCTTTTTCAGGTTTTATTTCGTTCGCTTCTAATTTTGAATATTCAAATAATTGTCCGACCATATTGGATAATTTTTTTGTACTATCCATAATGATGTCCATATATTTTGTCTTTTTTTCTTCGGCGAGATTATCTTTTTTAATTAATAAGGTTTCGATATATCCTTGAATGATGGCTAGAGGCGTTCTTAAATCATGGGAAACATTAGCAATTAATTCCCGTCTTAATCGCTCTACGGATTGTAATTCATCAATATTACTTTCTATCGTATCTGCCATATCGTTGAAGGTTTCAGCAAGGATGACCATATCTCCTTTGGATTTATCATCCACTCGGGCAGAATAATCACCTTCTTTAAATCGTCGGAATGTATTAATAATTCTTTGGAGGTTTCTTGTGATATACCACAAGAAAAATAAACCGATACCCAAGGCACCTAATAAGGTAATGAAAAATAAAAAAGCACCCGATCTTAAAATATAACTATTAAATAATGAATTGGCAATTTCGGTTTGTTTCTCACTTGCCAATATGATGTATGCATAGCCCGTTAGTTTTTCATCTTCATATACCGGAGCCGCAGAAAATACTTTTTTCTCTCCCTTATTTCTGGGATCATCGCCTAGTACATAACTTTGACCTTTATCCGCAATAAAATCTTTAATGGGATGTAAATCGACTTCTTTTAATTCGACTGTTTTTCCTGGAACAACGAAATCAATTATTTTTCCTTCGGGGTTTAATAAATATACTTCACTGCTAGGATTAATGACCATCATAGAGTGCATGATGTCATGAGTGGCAGCGGTATCCGGGACACCATTCACCAAAGGTTGGGTTTCTTTTACTAAGTGTGAGGCAATGTCGCCATATAAGCGTTGGTTAATTTCTTGGAAATAACGGTTGGATGTATACGTTGTAATAAATATATACCCTAATCCCAAAATAATCATCATACATAAAAATGCCAGAGATATTTTCCAATATAATTTTTGTCCTTCTTTCATGCTTTTATACGATTTATAATTCTTCATTAAAACGATAACCTACACCCCATGTAGTAAGAATAAATTTGGGTTCATTTAAATCGGGTTCTATTTTACTCCGTAACCTATTGATGTGTGAATTGACCGTATGTTCAAAACCATCGAATTCATAACCCCAAACCAGATTTAAAATTCTTTGTCTGTTATAACTTTTTCCCGGTTTAGAAGCCAAGAGCACCAAGAGATCAAATTCTTTGGGAGAAAGTTCAATCCGTTTATCAGATAAAGTGACTTTTCTTTTATCCAAATCAATTTTTAAATTATCGTGTTCCAAAATTTTTAAAGATGCTTGGGACTCTTGTTTTGTCATTTCCGTTCTTCTGAAAATGGCTTTTACACGGGCTAAAAATTCACGAATACCAAATGGTTTTGTGAGGTAATCGTCTGCACCCGTTTCTAAACCGAGAACCTTATCTATTTCTTCGGATTTTGCCGTCAGCATTAAAATGGGTGTACTGATTTCTTTCGCACGGAGTCTTCTGCAAATTTCCAACCCATCCAAGGAGGGGAGCATAATATCTAAAATGATTAAATCAAAAGTCTGACTTAACCCCAAGCCTAAACCTTCTATACCATCCATTGACGTTTTTATATTACAATTCAAATCTTCCAAATGGAGACTGAGTAACTCCAATATATTTTCGTCGTCCTCTACCACCAATACATTTTTTCGATTCATAAACTTTTAATTTTTCCCAAGTTCGGAATTAAGTATCACAATTCTATCACAAGAAGATAATAGAATTATATTCATTTAAATGGGTTCATAAAACAATGTACATAAAAGGAATAAAAGTTTGTCCGTGCAGCGACATTAAAGAAACCTCCTAATGATTTTATTTTTGCAAAAAAATTGATTTTCAATGCTTTATATTTTAATCTTTTCATTGTGATACTCTTGTGATATTTATGTGATGGAATGGTAATGGTCTACCTGTAATTTTGTTATCGTAATCAATTCAAAAATTAAATTAAAAATTTTAAGTATGAAAAATTCATTGTATTTCGGAATGTTCTTGATAACATTTTCCATTTTGACTTTTACCTCTTGTAAAGATGACGAGCCAACAGATGCAACTTTTAATATGAATGTTTCGGGTCTTGAAGATCTAGGAGACAATTTTAGATATGAAGGTTGGTTAATAGTAGATGGTTCTCCTGTAACTGCTGGAATTTTCTCTGTAGATGCGAATGGGCAAATGTCTACAAGTACATTTACCGTAAGCGAAAGCGATTTAAGTTCAGCTTCTACTTATGTATTGACCATAGAACCATTTCCAGACAGTGATCCTTCACCAAGTGATGTCCACGTTTTGGCAGGAGATTTTAGTGGAAATTCTGCGAGTTTAACCGTCAACCATGGAGCCGCTTTGGGTACTAATTTTTCAGGTGCTTCGGGAGGATATATTTTGGCTACACCAACAGATGGTGAAATGAACAATGAGAATTCAGGTGTTTGGTTCCTTGATCCAGGAGCGGGACCAGGTGCTGCCTTGAATTTGCCTACACTTCCAACAGGGTGGGCTTATGAAGGATGGGCTGTCATAAACGGCACTCCAGTAAGCACAGGTACATTTACCTCTGTAACCGGAGCAGATAATAGTGCTCCTTTTAGCGGAACAATGGGTGGTCCTCCATTCCCAGGTGAAGATTTCTTGATGAATGCCCCAAGTGGACTTTCTTTCCCAACAGATTTATCAGAAGGAGCAATAGTAATTTCTGTAGAACCTGTTCCGGATAATAGCCCAGCTCCATTTGCCATTAAACCCTTGATGGGAGCCGTTCCTGCCGGAGCTGCTGATCATACTTTTTATAATATGGGTAATATTTCAGGAGATACGAATCCAACGGGTACAGTAACGAGATAAAAAACCAAGCACAGCAAATTTCTTTTCATAATTGGATTTTTTATGTTTTTAATTGGAAGGGCAAGAATTATTTCTTGCCCTTTTCAGTGTGGGATGTTTTAAACTATTTTATAGGATAACAATTTTTTTATACATGCCATTTTCAGTGTCAACTAAAAAATATATTCCTTTCGATAAATTTTTTGTTTCTAATGAGTATTCACATTTATCTATACTACAATTGCCTGAATATTTTTGAAGGATATTTCCATTCAAATCATATAATATTAAATCGGAATATTGATTTTTTTTCTGAACTCGAATATTTAAAATATTTCCCTGAAAAATCGGATTGGGAAATACGTCTAAAAAATCAAAATTAGTTTTTGTTTTGTTTTCTGATTTTAGAGAATAGGATGAACATCCATCTATATTGATATTATCTAAATACAATAAATCATAATAGCCTTTAGTATCATTTCTAAATCTGAATTTTACATCAGGAGAAAAAGGGCCAGGAATAATTACTTGCTCGAATTCTCTGATTTGATTTTCGAAATCATCCAAATAATTCCAAGCAGCGACTGTGCGAAAATTTTCTCCTCCATCTAAAGATATCTGCAACCAAAAATCTTCGGTAGAGTCATCAAAACTTTTTGTGATAAAAGTAAAGTTCACCGTTACTTCATTATAATCGGATAAATCAAAAGAATTGGAGGTGACAAAAGAAGAATTAGAACCATCTCTTAACCGAATACAATGTTTGCCGCTATAAGCATGCAAGGAATCTTTACCATGTATACGGGAATCGGATCCACCATCATTCCAATATCCCCATCCATTCTCAAAATTATTATGTTTTAATTTTGAATAAGTACAATCCTTTATTTCTATGTATTTTTTTCTTGACCAGGTTTTAGCTCCTTCATTATCGATGACACGACTTTGTATTTCATATGTACTCTGTGTTGCAGGTGGGAAAAAATCAACTTGTGTGCTAGACGTTGTTGTTGAATATAAAGCACCGTTTATCCAATATTCAATACTGTCGATGGTTCCATCTAAATCGAATGCTTCAACCTCAAGAGGGATAGGGGAGCCTTCTGAGATAGAAGAAAGTGAATAACTGCAATTTGAATCATATGGTTGTAACCAATCCACTCTTGGAATTTCGTTTAATAAACCATTTCCTCCTTGAAGGCAATCATCTAATTGTTGTGATAGCCATATTCTGTCAGCATCGTATGAAGCATCATTTATTTTATTGTCCCATTCATTTGGATCTATACTGTGATCATATAACTCTTCAGAATTATCTTTATATCGAATATATCTGAATTCTTTGGTGCGGATTGTATGAGAAAAAGTATCTAAAGTGGTTAATGAAGGATAATTATAATCGTTTCGTTCATCTTCTAATAAAGGGAGGAGGCTACGCCCACCAATATTTAATGTATCGGGTAAACCACAAAGCTCGATGAGAGTAGGGAATAAATCCATGAGGTTGACCGGTGCATCCTCAATTTGGCCTGCTTGGGTTAAACCCGGAATTTTTATCAATAGGGGAACCCTTGAAGATTCTTCCCACAAATTATTTTTTCCAACATGGGATTTCTCACCAATATGATATCCATGATCCGACCATAAGACAACGATGGTGTTATCTTTATATGGACTGGTGTCTAGTGAGTCGAGTAATTTTCCCAGGCAATAATCTGCATAGGATATGTTGGCCAGATACCCCCAAAGTTGTTCATCTAAAACGCCACATTCTTCAAATCCCCCATATTCTAATAATCTTACATGATTTTGGATAAACAAGGGAATATCATCATAATCGTTAACAGGGTTTTCATTTAAAATAAGAATAGAATCCTGATATAATTCGAACCATTCAGCGGGAACATAATGGGGTATATGTGGTTTGTAAAAACCGACAGCCAGAAAAAAGGGTTTTTGATAGAAAGTTGCATGCAGTTTTTCTCCTGCCCATTCGGCAGATTTTGTATCGACAAATTCTTCTGTTAATACACTTGTAGGACCGAGTAAGGGAAGGTCATATCCATTTACGGTCATACAAGAATCGCCAAAAACCATACTGCTATCTTGTGGTAAGGCATAAATGCCCGAATTGGAAAAACCAGTCCTATCTCCAAATAAATTGCGGTAGTTATTCCATGAATAGGGGTTATCTGCAAGTTCTCCTCCCCACCCATGGAAAACCTTACCAATACCTTGCGTGTAATATCCATTCATTTTAAAATATTGGGGTAGGGATATTTTATCTGCCATAGAGGGGATTTCTCTAAAGTGAAAAGGTATAGGGACATAATTTTCATAGGGGTAGATTCCCGTCATTAAAGCAGCTCTGGAGGGAGAACATTTAGGTGCAGGACATTGGGCATTCGTAAAAATGACGCTTTCTGATGCCAGGCGATCAAAATTAGGTGTAATGACTTGTGGATGACCATCCATGTAGCCGAGATAATCATTAAGATCATCTACGGCTATGAATAAAATGTTATATGGTTTTTCTTGTGCTTTGCATATGTATGGTATAAGCAATAGTATACTAATTGTTAGTATTACATTTCGTTGGGTCATTATTCTTGTAAAATTTTGGTTTTAAAGAGGAAGTTTAATTCCTTATCAATTATCTTTTTTCTTTTTCTTCTTTTTAAATGGATTCCAATCCTTTACGGCATCTTTTACCTTGTCTCCTTGACCTTCCAGAACATCATCTATTTTGTCTCCTACTTGATCTGTGACACCATCCAATTTATCATCAACCACTTCACCCACCTGACTTTCCACTTTATCGGTAACCTGTTCCACTACATCATCAATTTTATCTTCTGCTTGTTGGGTCACTTGTTCTACGGCTGTATTTACCTGCTCCTGTGCTTGATCCACCACCACATTCACTTGCTCTTGTACCTGATCTTTTACTTCATTGAATTTATCCTCAGCCATATCTTTCACCGTATCGACGATCGCATCTTTAGTCGAGCCTCCTCCCGAATTCGACATCTTTACACTCATTACTTTTACTTTGGGTTTTTTCATATCTCCAGTAAGGTTAAGCGTTACTTCTACCATGTCCCCTACATTCAGATTACCTAAATTCAGTCCGGCTTTTGATGCGATTCCTCCGAGGAAATCCATGCCTGATTGAGCATATCCGGATACTGCTCCCTTGCCAATTAATTGGATGGGGATATCAAGTTTCATCAAATAATCCATGGTTTGATCGAAGCCATGAGATCCGCCCACTCTCATTCCGATGTCCTTGTATTTGAAGGGAAACTCTTCGATATTTACCCGTCCATTTTCAACATGGAACATATTTTTGGTATTCTTTAAACGGATATCATCTTTGAGATAAGCCACATTCAATTTATTACCAACTTCTCTTAATGGAAGGAAATTTTGTATTAAGGCATCGAGTGTAAAAATGTCACCTTTGGCAGAAATGGAATTCATGTCCGGCATCATGCCTTTGCCCATTACACCACTTAGTTGTAAATCCGAATTGAAGAACCCTTTTATGAATTCTCCCATCGGAGCAGCGGATTGGAAGGTATTGAATGTTTTGAATGATTTCTGGAAATCAAAATTATCAACATCGTAGCCCAAAGCAAAAGTAGGTTTGGCTTTATTGCTGGTATCATAATTTCCGGTAAGCTTGGCTCGCCCTCCTAATAAATTGGCGGCTACATTGGTCAAATCAATTTTTTCGTTCCTTACATTGACTTGTCCTTTCACATTATCTAAGACCATATTGGTATAAATCACTTTCCCAACATCGGCGTTGACAACTACATCTAAGAAATCGGGAACCAGCATGATTTCATCAGAAGTAGCTTCTGTCTCGCTTGTTGTTTCTGCTGTTTTAGCTGGAGTCGCATTAGGGTCATATCCCGTTAATTCATTCAAATCCAAATAATTGGATTTTAGGTTGATTTCTCCTCCCACCACTTCGTTTTTGAATAAGAATCCGAAGATATTATTCAATTGGCCATTCATGGCGATGTCACTTTTACCCATCTTGGTTCCTAAATCACTAAAAATGATTTCATTGGGTGTGAATGATCCCTTTGCTCTCGCATTTTTCAATTCGTATTCATCATAAAGGATTTTATTCATTTCGGCATCCAGTACGAATTTGAATCGATCAAAAACTTCCCCATTTTCTCCGGATACGGTTTTACTGCTGGTAGGGGTAGTCGTTGTTTCTTCTTCACTATCTGAAATCCATTCGTTGGCATCGAATAAGTTGGAACGTACCTTTAATTGTCCCGTCATGGTTTTATCCGGTGAGAAATAAGCCAGAATATTGTCCAGTGTTCCACTAGCTTGGATATCACTTTTTCCTAGATTGGCATTAAATTCATTCAGTTTTACGTTTTGGGGTGTGAAATCCATTTTAGCAGATTTGATCAAAACTGCCGGCATGTCATCTCCTTTGTAATCCAAATTATCTAGTTGTAGGTTTCCTTGCATCTCGACCTGATCATATTGCTGATTGTCGATGTAGGACATTTTGGTTTTGGCTGCGATGTCGGAAGTGATGACCCCTCGAAGACTCTTTACACCCTCCATCGGAAATGCCTTTGATAAGTCTTCTAAATTAATGGTGCCTTTTACCACAGCATCCACATCGGGATCGGAAACCGGTGTCCTTAGTTTCAATTGGGCATCAAAAGGATTGTTGCCCAATAGCATATGGAATTTAGGTATATCCAATGCCATTTGATCCAAATCACTCGTTGGGTTGACTACTTTTATTTGAGTATTGATATCCTTCATTCCCATTGGTAAATCCGGATATTGGAAAGAACCGTCGGCTATATCCAAGTTTAAATTGATGGCGGGTAGTCGGGTATCATTGAACGTTCCCTTGGCTGTTCCATCAAACTTGAATTTTCCATCCGCTTTCACATCTTGAAATTCCTTGGTATAGGCACCGGGGATCAAGGATAATAAATGTTTGAATTCGGAAGATGGGGCATCGAATTTCATATCCATAATGAGATCATTGCCTTTGGTCTGAATCCATCCATCTGTATTCACTTGAAGAGCATTCACTCGAATGGAATTATCCTTCAAGGTAAATTTAGATTGGTTCATATCTGCATTGATGGTCAAATCTGCATTGACTTTAGCTTTCTTCAAGTAAGACATTCCTCCAGAGCTGAAGGTGACCCCTCCTATATCCGTTTTAGTGGCAATATCATAAATAGACTCGGTAAAGTCTCCTTTTCCAGAATGATTCAGGTCTTGAATATTAAGGTATGTTCCTCCTTGACGATCATCATAAATGAATTGCCCGTCTTTAATGGCATATTCGGAAAGGCTGAGTTCGAATTGTGCAGGTTCGGTAGAAGTGGGTTCTGCTGAATCATCGCCCATATCTACGATATTATAATTGGCTCTACCATCTCGAAGCACTAGGATATGAATATCGGGTTTCACCAGTTGGATGGTATTGACAGCAATGGGTTCAGAGTCTTTATTCACTACAGACATGACATCCATTGATAGATCCAAACTTTCCATAGATGCCAAACGTATTCCCTTGAATTCATCAACACCATCTATCGTTAAATCTTGTAAAGAAAAAGTGAGTTCTGGAAAATTTTTGAATAAGGATAAGCCAACATCAGAGAAATTCGCTTCAGCATTTATGTTGTTATTGAGCTCTTTCTTTGCCATGGTCATTAACTCATCCCTGAAGAAATAGGGGATGGCTATGGCAGCTGCAATAATGAGGAATAACAAACCAAAGAAAAGAATGGCTCCCCATTTAATAATTTTTCCTACTGTTGATTTTTGCTTCTTATTTTTATTTTCAGACATGGTATGAAGGATTTAAGGTTTACTAACTAATCAGATGCGAGTTAGTAGAATTTGTGTCATAATGGATTGTTAATCATACTTATTTTGGCGTCGTTGAATGTAAAAATAAGCAAAAACCCTTTTGTTCACTAAGAACAAAAGGGTTTTCACATGATATTAAAGTTTTATATCTATCCTAATTAAGGATTGGACACTTTTTTACGAGCCAAAGTAGAAGTTGTTTTTACTTTTTCAGTGGCTTTCAACTCATCCGTAGCATCGGCCATGATAGGCGTTGCGATGAAGATAGAAGAGTATGTACCTACTAATACACCGATTATCAAGGCGAATGCAAAAGACTTGATACTTCCACTACCAAAGATGAATAGCATCAATATCACAAATAATGTGGTTAAAGAGGTAATGATAGTACGGCTAACTGTACTACTTACCGCCATATTGATGATTTCTTCTTTCGATTTACCACTATACGTATTCATAAACTCACGGATACGGTCAAATACAACCACGGTATCGTTGATGGAATAACCTACAACTGTAAGAATGGCTGCAATGAAAGCTTGGTCTATTTCCAAAGACCAAGGAGCAATACCCCAAAGCAAAGAGAATATTCCGAGTGTAAACAATACATCGTGGAACAAGGCTGCAACGGCACCCAAAGAGAACTGCCATTTACGGAAACGAATCAAGATGTATAGGAAAATTAAGATTAAGGCTACAACCGTAGACTTAAGTGAACTCCAACGGATGTCATCTGCAATGGTAGGACCTACTATATTAGATGTGGTTACCCTTGTTCCGGCACTTTCTGCATTTTGGAAATCTTCGAATTTTACAGGTGTGATACTATTGATACCCTCATGTAGTTTAGCAAATACTTTGTCTGCTACACCATCTTCATTTGAGTTGACTAAATATTTAGTTGTGATAGCATAGCGATTGGCAGCACCATCGAAAGTTTTTACGGTTGGTTCAGCACCTCCAAATGGAGTTACTAGTGCTTTTTTGATATCATCTGTAGAAACATTTACATTTTGAGGGAATTCTACTGTGTAGTTGTATCCACCAGCGAAATCTACACCCAAATCGAATCCTCTTGTTGCCATAGAAATAATACCTGCTATGATCACTACACTAGAAAATGCATACGCCATTTTTCGTTTGGATAACCAATCGATATTTAAATTGGCAAAAAGATTTCTAGACCATCCCATAGAGAAGCTCATGTCTTTCTTTTTGTCCAATGTCCACCAGTCAATTAGCATTCTGCCCAAAAGTACAGCAGTAATTAATGACATGATTACACCAACGATTAATACCGTGGCAAAACCTTTAATCGGGCCTAGGCCAAAGTAAAATAATACGAAGGCTGTTACGATTGTAGTTACGTTGGCATCAATGATGGCAGAATATGAATGTTGGAAACCATCTTTAATGGCAAGTAATAATGACTTATCATTCCTTAATTCTTCACGAATACGCTCGAAGATGATTACGTTGGCATCTACTGCCATACCAATCGTCAATACAATACCGGCGATACCGGGCAATGTGAGGACGTTACCCATGTTAGAAAGGGCGGCGAAGATGAAAATGATATTGGCTAAAAGTGCCAAGATAGAAACAAAACCTCCACCAGCGTAGTAAGCTACCATGAAGAGAAGTACCAAAACGAAACCGATTATCAAAGCGGTAATGGATGTTTGGATATTTTCAGCACCCAAAGTCGGACCGACTCTGGCTTCTTGGATGATTCTGGGTTTAGCGGGTAAGGCACCGATTTCTAAGATGTCAGATAAATCATCTGCTTCTTGAACGGTAAATCCTCCGGAAATTCTGGAGCTACCATTTAATATTGGTTCGTTTACAGAAGGAGCCGAAACCACCTCACCATCCAAAGCAATAGCGATGGGTGCTTGACCTTTCTGGAAGGCTTCTTTGGTTAATTCACCCCATATTCTAGGGCCATCTCCCTGCATATCCAAAGAAACAGCGACTTGGCCGTTTTGAGGATCGGTATAAGTTGATGCCGAACGAACGATGTCTCCTTTTAATGGTGCCTCGGAATTCAAGGTCTTGATAGCATATAATAGATAATTCTGAGTCGGATTACCAGAATCATCATCAGAAGGCTTCATGCCCCATTTGAAGGCTACGTCTGTTGGGAAGAACCTTTTTGCTTCATCGCGAGAAAGGTATTCGGATATTTTTTCTAAGTTCTTTTTATCGGCAGAACCAACGATGGCTCCTCCACCACCGGGATTGAAGAGTTTCAAAAGAGGCCCTCTTTGATCCAAGTTGTTGGTTTTTTGCTTGACTTTGATGACTTCAGTAACCGGATTGCCTAAGCTATCCAAAACATCATTACCATTTTCATCTTTCTTAACTATCGTAGAATCAACTTCAATAAATTGTTCTTCTTCAACAGCATTCGTATCGACATCGAGTTTCTTCAGTTCTTTATCATAGCTAGCGAAACCACCATACACATCATTGATACTATATGTTTTCCAGAATTCCAATTCTGCGGTACTTTCTAGCATTTTTCTGGCACGAACAGGGTTCTCGATACCGGGTAATTCTACCAAAATCAAATCTCTAGCTTCATCTAAAGTAATGTTGGGTTGAACCACACCTAGTTTATCAATACGTTGTAATAACATATTGTAGGTTTGTTTTACGACTCCCGTAGCATCTTCCCTCAAAACATTGATAACCTCAGAAGTTTGAGAATTCAAATTGATTTTGTCTGTGTAGACACCACCATAACTGAACACCTCGCCTAATTTTCTTCCATTGGAAACTTTATCCCATTCTTCACCAAAAACGGAAAGGAAATCAGTTTGAACAGAAGCCAATCTTTGTTGAGCATTATCCAATGCTTGGTCGAAAGCTGGATCTTGTCCTTCTTCTACTCCGGATTGTTTTCTTAGATATTCCTTCAAATCTACTTGAAGAACCGCACTCATTCCTCCTTTCAAATCCAGTCCCCATCCCATCTGGGCGGCTTTTAGATCTGTATAAGTGAAAGATTTCAATAATGGAATAGACCAGATGGTCTTGTTGGAGATGCTGTCCAAATAATCCGAATAACAATCCGGATCTTCCGAATTTTGACATAGACTCACGCCCCTATTTTCCACACGGTTGGTCTGAAACCAAAGAAGTGCCTGATAAGCAGTGACTAATAAGAGTAAAATCAATAATACCTTGATGATTCCTTTTCCTTGCATTACCTTAATTGATATTTATTGTTACGTTCTATTTTTCTAATCCAAATTTGAAGCTAAAGCAGAAGATTTACTTTGATTAGGATACAAGATTTGAATCGTATGTTGCATCTTGTATCTTTATAGCTTCATCATCCTACAAAACCCACTCAGATTGTGATTTCAATACATTTTTGAAAATCATAATATTTGCAAAGAATTAACTACAACAAAAACCGTGCAAAAAAGGACTTTCAAAAAGAGGTGCAAATATACGCTTTTTATAGAACTTTTACATATATAGTGAATTCAGAATAAAATTAATTGAAAATATGATTCGTTGTTCCTCTTAACCATAGCTATGGCTATGCTTTTCGAGTAACACCTCGTCTATTTCCAAAATGTCTAAACCATCTGACAAAAATTTTTTCACAATAACCTAAATAACAGTCATTCATGAAGCGGATAGGACTTATTTCTGATACCCATAGCTACTTTGACAACACTATTCCCGAATATTTTGAAGGAATGGATGAAATTTGGCATGCCGGAGATATAGGGAATCGTTCGGTGATAGATCAATTAGAGAAGATTGCTCCAGTAAAAGCAGTTTATGGAAATATTGATGATGCCAAGATAAGGGCGGAATATCCGAAAGATTTGAGATTTGAGTTGGAAGGGGTAGATGTTTTCATGACGCATATCGGAGGATACCCCGGCAGGTACAATAAAAGAGTCTATGAAATTCTAAGAAAGAACCCACCTCGGCTGTATATTTGCGGTCATTCCCACATCCTTAAAGTGATGTTCGATAAAAAATTGGAAGTACTCCATATTAACCCCGGAGCAGCCGGAGTACACGGATTCCATAAAATGAAAACGATGGTCCGTTTTGTTTTGGAGAATGGGAAAATTGACAAATTAGAAGTAATAGAACTAGGCCTACGGGCTAAGATAAAATCAAAATAATGGGAACAGAGGATAAAACTCAGTTAGGACATATTGCATTGGATGTAAAAAATGGTGTTGGAACCATTACTTTTTATCATCCGGCACATAATTCATTGCCCGGGAAGTTGTTGGCAGAATTGACCGATACGATCGATAAGGCTGGACAAAGGGAAGATATTGGTGTAATCATTCTTCAGTCGGCAGGGAATCGAACGTTTTGTGCAGGAGCCAGTTTTGATGAATTATCCAATATCGAGGATTTTGAAACGGGTAAAAAGTTTTTTATGGGATTTGCGAATGTGATCAATGCTTGTCGGAAGTGCCCGAAATTGATAATTGGCCGCGTACAAGGAAAAGCCGTAGGAGGGGGAGTTGGCGTAGCCGCTTCTACCGATTATTGTTTTGCTACCAAATTTGCCTCTGTAAAATTAAGCGAATTGGCGGTAGGGATCGGACCTTTTGTTGTGGGGCCGGCATGTGAACGGAAGTTAGGATTAACGGGCATGTCCCAACTAGCGATTAATGCTACGGCTTGGAGGAGTGCCACTTGGGCTCAACAAAATGGACTCTTTGCCGAAATTTATGATAATGTCGAGGTGATGGATGAAGCGATTCAGGTGTTGGCTCAAAAATTAGTCAATTCTAATCCTGAAGCCAAACGATTGTTGAAGCAGATTTTCTGGGAAGGCACAGAACATTGGGATGATTTATTGGAAAAAAGGGCGGAGATGTCCGGTCGCTTGGTGTTGAGTGATTATAGCAAAAATGCCATTGCTAAATTCAAGTCTAAATAATTACAGTTATCAGTAAACGATGAACAGTTATCAGTAAAAAATAACAGTATTTATTTTGAAATAACGCCTTGTGCATGTAATTTAACTGCTAACTGCTAACTGCTAACTGCTAACTGCTAACTGCTAACTGCTAACTGCTAA